>NZ_JBEZDT010000005.1:0-311923 GCF_040648455.1 Catellatospora sp. NPDC049133 | reverse complement strand
CCCGCTGCGGACGAGGCCGCACCGAACTGGCCCACACCCCCGCACCCGACCGGCCCGCAGAACGCGGCTGGAAATGGGCGATCTGCGGCCGCTGCGACCTGAACCTCGACCGCGACCACGCCGCGGCCATGCGCATCACCGCCCGCGGCCTACTCGCCCAAGACCACGTCCGCACCGACCGAACCACCGGCCGACACACCATCACCACCGTCGTCGAAGGCGACGTCGCGACCGTACGACGCCCCACCCGCCCCACCAGGCAACCGACGCCACGGGCCAAGACCGGACCCACCCGGAAACGGCCCCCGGTATCGGCAGGCAGGCTCTCCCACCGTGCGCCCGACCGGCGCACGGCCCCCGCCCCACCGGCGTCCACCGGTGGCCAGCGTCCGGCGGGGCAGGCACCCAAGAACCACCACCCCCGCGTGGCGGCGTCAGGACCTGCACACGATCACCTGAAACCACGGCACCACCGGACCGGCTTCCACCACGTCCGCGCCACCCCCGCAATCACCCTCACCGGCGACTACGGACCCGGCACGACACGGTCACGCCCCCACCCGAAACGCCTGACTTCCGCAGGCAAACACAGGTAATCAGAGACGCTCAAGCCGCGCTGCTCAGCGTCGTCCCGTGGTGCGCAGGCTCCGCGCCAGGGCGGGAATCATCACCGCCGCAGGAACGAGGTGGAGCGCGAGGAGGGCGGTGATGGTGGCGGTGTTCGCTCCGGAGAGCAGGGGCGGCACCAGCGAGACCACGGTCAGCGACACCGCCGTCCACACGAACCGCTCGGCGGGGCGAGCGCTCCAGCGGC
Source organism: Catellatospora sp. NPDC049133 (assembly GCF_040648455.1). Classification (NCBI taxonomy): domain Bacteria; kingdom Bacillati; phylum Actinomycetota; class Actinomycetes; order Micromonosporales; family Micromonosporaceae; genus Catellatospora; species Catellatospora sp. NPDC049133. The sequence goes on along the minus strand of NZ_JBEZDT010000005.1, from coordinate 311,109 downwards.
GAAGGGCGGCGGCGATGACGATGCCCACCACCGAGAAGAAGCCGGTCACCACGGCGAAGCCCGGCAACGGGATCGCCTCGCCGCCGTCGGGGAGCTCGAAATCGACGCCCATGGCCTGGGCGAGCGCGGCGGCGAGGGTGGTGGCCACCATCGCCGCGAGCGTGGCGAGCAGGCCGGTGCCGATGAGCCCGCGGAGTCGGCCGGCCCCGACCGCGGTGTCGTTCATGCTGCTCACGTCGTTCCTCCAAGATTCGATGACTGGCGTACGGGGTTGAGTCGACTCCACACTGGACTACTCCGTGCCGTCGGCGGGCAGGCGCTCCGGCAGCCCGAGCCCCGGGAACCGGTCACCGTGGAACGTGACGATCTCGCTGATCGCCCCGCCGGTGACGCGCAGGACGTCGATCGTCAGCGGCAGGTACGCGCCCTCCTGCTCCCGCCAGTGGTAGAAGGCGACAGCGGGCTGCCGGTTCACGTACGTGAGGACGGCGCGCAGGCGCTCCATGCCCTCGAACCCGCTCGCCGTCCAGTCGTCGACGACCGCGTCCCGGCCGATGTGCAGACCCGGCGTGGGCGGCATCGAGCAGCGGACGTCGTCGCGCAGCAGGGCGGCGATCGCGGCGATGTCCGTGGCCACGCCGGCTTCGGTGTAGCGGCGCACCAGTTCGCGCGTTCCGGCGTCCGGCTCGCCGCCGGTCCAGTCCTGCCGCTGCGCGGGCAGGTGCTCGCGCAGTCCGGCGCGGGCCCGCTGCAGTGCGCTGTTCACGGAGTTGACGGAGTCCCCGAGCAGTTCCGCGACGTCCTTGGCCGGCCAGCCGTGCACGTCCCGCAGGATCAGCACGGCACGCGGCCGCGGCGCGAGGTGCTGCACTGCGACCAGGTACGCCAGCTCGATCGTCTCGCGGGCGACGGCGACGGCCTCCGGGTCGTCCGCCTCACCGGCGGGCAGTTCGTCGAGCAGCCGGTCCGGGTAGGGCTGCAGCCACCGCACCTCGCCGCCGGTCGCCGGCTCCGGGCGGCACCTGGCGAGCAGGTCCAGGCAGGCGTTGGTGGCGATCCGGTACAGCCAGGCCCGCAACGTCGACCGGCCCTGGTAGGTCTCCCGCTTGCGCCAGGCCCGCAGGAACGTCTCCTGGACGGTGTCCTCGGCGTCCTCGAACGAAGCGAGCATCCGGTAGCAGTGCACGTGCAACTCCCGCCGGTGCCGCTCCACCAGCCCGGAGAACGCCGCCTCGTCGACCTCGCCCAGTCCGCTCACGCCCAGCTCTTCCAGCCGTGTGTCCGCACCCATCACGTCATCCTTCCGCTTGGTGAAGTCCCGTCGTAGGTATGACGGCTGCGGGCGCGACAACTCATCACCAGGCCGGTTCGCCAGGGGGAGCACCTGTCGAGCAACATCGACGTTGATGAACTTGATCGTGTCGGTGGGATGCTTCTCACCTGGCAATACGTTCCCCGAAGCTCGGCTGAATACCGCGCGGCGTCGGCGTGTCAGGCGGCAGCCACGGTGATGACTGCGCATACGCTTCGCACCGGGCCAGGGGGCCTGGCCCGACAACGTACGAGGTCAGCGTACGAACTACGGGGGTTCAACCATGTCCATTGCTGTACTGCGCTCCGCGAGAGCCGCGGCGATCCTGACGACGCTCGGGATAGGCCTGGGCCTCATGGCCGGCGCCGCGCACGCGAAGCCGCACCGCGACCGCTTCTGCATCAGCCCCATCTTCACCGGGGGCAGCGAGCAGTGGCGGGATCTGAACCAGCGCTACGACGTGCGGGAGCGGATCATCGGCCCGCCTGCGCCCGCGACCGACGACATCGCCGACCCGCCCGGTGGGCCCGGCTGCCGCACGGCGCTGGCGGGGGAGAGGTGGGTCCGGGCCGTCCCGCCTTGGCTCACGGCGACCGCGACCGAGCAGGCGGCGTTCATCACCAACTTCCAGAGCGCCCGCTATGTGATCGACGCCGGGACGCCCCGCGAGTGGTCCGTCACGCTCGGCCCGGAAGTCCTGCGGTCCGGAACAGTTCCCACAGATGTGCTGCTGCCCCCGGGAACCGCCGGGCTGCCATACGTCGTTCCGGTGTCTCGGGCCTTCCATCCGCTTCGCCCCGGCACACACACCAGCACTCTCTTCGTGACGATGGCGGAGCGGGTCTGCACCGGTCGCGGGCCGGCCCCGGGCCTGGGTGCCGAATGCCTGGAGGCAGGCGAATCCGAGTACCCCATCCTCGACAACGGGCCGTTCACCGTGCTTCCCGGCCACCCGCACGCTGCTCCGTAGGGTGCGTCCCACCCCGGGTTCTGCACTCATCCACGTGCCAGGACCCGGGGTGTTCCTCGTCGACCCGTTCGGTTCACTGATCGACGGTGAAGATCACCGAACGGCCGGCCGCCGCGGCGCGTCGGTAGAATTGCCGCACGTCCTGCAGGTAGTCCCAGGTGTACTCGAAGTCCTCCTCGTCCAGGACGCCTTGGTAGTCCGCCGGATCGATCAGGTCGTAGCGCTCCCGCAGCCAGGTCTCGTCGATCGCGTCCAACGCGGCGGCCACCGCCGGCACCTCGCCGGCCAGGACGTGCGCCACGATGTACTCCCCGCCCTCATGATGGTGGCCACCCCCGAGCACCGCCTGCTCCAGCGGCCCGCCGTCCACGCGGCCCAGCCGCAGCGTGCCGTCGCTGAGGCAGCGGTGCATCGCATCCCAGGCCTTGTCGACCTCACACAACCAGTCCCGGTCCCACGCCTGCTCGACATCGGCGACGAACGCGCGGACCTCGGTGTCGTCGCGGGTGGCGACAAGGGCCTCGTCCTGCGACTCGGTCAATGCGCACAGAACTCCACGGCATGCCATGACGGCGGATCGTACTCCCACCGCGGTAACCCCTGCCGATCGTAGGCACAGGTCTTGAAGCCCAGGGTCGAACTCCTCAACCGCGCCGGCAGCGCGTCGGTGCGCTCGTGGCTTGATCCGCCTTTGTAGAGTCGGGTGATGTCTGCTGGCCTTCGGGTAAACATTGTTCGGATGATCGGATTGCCGCTGCTGCTGTCGACGGCCCTGCTGGCCGGATGCGGCGGCGACGGTGAAGGCACGGACGTCGACTGCAGCCTTCAGGAATGCGTCGTCACCTTCCAACGCGGCGTCGACGCCTCGGCGAGCGTGTTCGGTCTGAAAGCCGAGCTGGTCGAGGTGAAGGACGGCATGGTCACCGTCGACATCGGCGGAAACCAGGTCACCGTGCCGGCGTCCGGGCAGAGCGAAGGCGTCCAGGTGCGTGAGGTCACCGCCGAGAAGGTCGTCATCGTCGTTCCGTACACCATCGCCGGCTGACCCGGCGCTGCGGTGACCGTCAGGCCGCGTCGCTCAGCTTCGCGGTCTGCGCCCGCAGCACCGCGATGGTGTGTTCCAGATAGTCGGTGATCGTCGCCAGCTGCTCGGCGTCGTAGCGGGCGACCACCGTGCCCATCTCGCGGGTCAGGTCCGCGAAGATGGCGCTCAGGTCGGGCCGGTCGGCGGTGGCGGCGATCAGCACCCGCCGCCGGTCCTCGGGATCCGGCCGGCGTTCGACGTAGCCGGCCCGGACCAGCCGGTCGACGATGCCGGTGACCGCGCTCGCGCCGACGGACAGCTGCGGGGCGAGCGCGCCCGCGGGCAGTGGGCCGCCGCGCACGATCATGCCGAGCGCCTTGTGCTCGACGGCGGTCAGCCCGAGCCGGCGGGCGACGGCCTCGTGGAACAGCACGCTGGCAGTGCTCAGCTCCCAGCCCAAATCACTCACGACGCACACCTTAACCCGCGGGTATTTACTTCACGATGGTGAATAGTTTAGTGTCGTGAAGTATATGGGGAAGGGAGCGGCTGACATGGGATCGGCCTGGAGTCTGAGTGTCGAGGCGGCGCGCTGGGCGCTGCGGTTCTACGCGGCGCACTGGCCGCTGGTGCTGGGATTGTCGCTGATCCCCAGCCTGCAGCGGTTCATGGTGATCAACTACGGGGACCGGCTGCCGGCCGGGGTCGGCCCCGCGAGCGAGGTGCTCACCGCGGGCGTGCGGATCCTGCTCGTCTACCTCATCCTGCGCATCGCGGCGGTCGAGGCGGGCTGGTCCCACCTCACTGTCGGGGAGCGCTGGCAGCGGGTCGGCCAGGGCGTCGACGGCCGGATGCGCGACTTCCTGCTGCAGTTCCTGGTGCTCGGCATCGCGTTCGTCGTCTTCGACGTGCTGCCGGAGACCGCGATCTCGCTCTGGGCGCCCGAGGAGCGCAAGGACCTGCTGCAGGCGATCCTCGTCAGCGTGAAGAACCCGACGGTGATCGCGATGACGATCCTGTGGATGGTCGGCGTGGGGCACCAGCTGGCGGCGTCGCGACTGGACGACCTGGCGCGCGTCTGACGGGCGCGCGGTCCGGGAAACTGGGCCCCGCCGACGGCGGCCCGTGAGGCTTTCGCCTCAGGAAGCGATCCACCTTCGTAACTACGTTGAAACGACTCGCTCTTTCACGTACGCAGGAGGTCGGGCATGGCAAGGGACTGGATCAGGCGGCGGGTGGAGGCGGTCGCGCTCGCCGCCGGTGGCGCGGCGATGGTGCTCACGGTCGCCGTGGTCGCGCTGACACCGTCGGCGGGCGCCGCCGCCGAGCTGGTGGTGCAGGCAGAGGCGTACGCGGCGCAGTCCGGCGCCGTCGTCGAGCCGACCGTCGACACCGGCGGCGGCTCCGCAGTGGGCTACCTGGCACGCGGGGACTGGCTGCGCTACGACGGCATCGACCTGGCTGCTTCGGGAACGATGGCCGTGTCCGTACGCGTCGCCTCCGCCGTCGGCGGCTCGGGCGCGATCGAGCTGCGCACGGGGTCGACGACCGGGCCCGTGCTGGCCCGGTTCACCATCACGGCGACGGGCGGCTGGCAGGCGTGGGCCACGCAGACGGTGAACCTCACCAGCCACCCGGCCGGCGTCCAGTCGGTGTACGCCGTCATGGCCGACACCGGCAGCGGCGCGGACTTCGTCAACCTCAACTGGCTCTCGTTCAGCACCGGCGGCACCGGCGGCGGCACCGGCTGGGTCGATGTCGACCCGGTGAAGTGGAACGCGCAGCTGGCCGCCTTCCGGGCCATGGCCATGGCTCCGGCGCCGCCCAACGCCGTGCGGGTCCCCGAGTTCAACGCGACCTGCACGTACAGCCACTCCTTCAAGGACGATCCCATCGTGTTCCCGGGCCTGCCGGGCGCGTCGCACATGCACAGCTTCTTCGGCAACCGCAGCACCAACGCCAACTCCACTCTCGACACGTTGCGCGCCAACACCGCCACGACCTGCACCCCCGCCCCCGCCGACCTGTCCGCGTACTGGGTGCCGACCCTGTATCACCGCGGGGTGGCGGTGGAGCCGAAGGGAGTCGTGGTCTACTACGGCTCGCGCCTGGCCGATCCGAGCCGCACGGTGCCGTTCCCGCTGGGCTTCGAGATGATCGCGGGCAGCGCGAGCCGGCAGGTCCCCACCCCCGCCGGTGCGGTCAACCAGTTCTACTGCGTCGGCGGGACCACCGGCGGCGAGATCGGCCGCAGCGCCGACGGCAACTGGCCGATCTGCTCGCCGGGCGGCACGCTGATGTTCCAGCTCGTCTTCCCCGACTGCTGGGACGGCGTGCACCTGGACAGCCCCGACCACAAGTCGCACGTGGCGTACACCGCGGACGGAACGTGCCCGAGCGCGTTCCCGGTGGCGATCCCGTCGGTCTCGTTCGTCATCGCGTACCCGGCGGTCGGCAGCGCCGACGGATTCACGCTGGCCTCGGGCATGGCCTCGTCCATGCACGGCGACTTCGTCAACGTCTGGGACAACGACGCGCAGGGGCACCGGGTGAAGAACTGCATCGTCCAGTCCGCCAAGTGCAACAGCGCCGGGCAGTTCTGAGCGGCTGCCTGGGCGGGCGGCGTGCGAGACGCCCGCCCAGGCAGCAGGTCCCCCCGCGTCAGCTGACGGTGATCGTGTTGATGTCGGGGGCCGAGCCGGTGTCGTTGAAGAACCTGATCCAGCAGGAGCCCTTCGGCAGCCGCAGGCGCACCGACACCCGCACCGGGATCAGCCAGCTCCGCGCTCCGGCGAGGGTCAGCTCGCTGACCGGGCCGCCGTCGACGGCGAGTTTGAGGGTGCGCGGCTGCTCGGTCTCGTAGACGACGGTCACGGTCCGCTCACCGGCCTGCGGCACACCGGTGATGCGTACCGCGAGGGTGTTGGGGCCGCCGATGTAGCCGACCCGGCTGCCGTCCACACAGGTGGGGCACTCGATGACCCGCGCGCCAACGCGGATGTTGGACGGGTCGGCGGCGTGCACGGTGACCGGCCCGAACGTGGTCGGCCGTGCCCTGGCCGGCGGCACTGCCGCGTTCGTGCGCTCCGCCGCCGACGCGACAGGCGACGGCATGACAGGCGACGGCGGAACGGGCGACGGCGGCGGGGTCGGCGGCGAGCCGGGCAGCGCGCCGACCGCAGGTCCGCGGTCGTCCAGTGGTGCGGGCGTGATCAGCGGTGGCACGACGGCGATCGTCGCGGCGACGGCCAGCCCCAGGGCCGACCAGCCCAGCAGACGGCGGGAAACGGCGACCACGGCCTCACCTCCGCCCGGTCCACACGACGACCGCCTCGGTGCGGCTGGCCACGCCGAGCTTGGCGAAGATGTGCTGCAAATGGTTCTTCACGGTCTTCTCAGCCAGCATCAGCCGGTGGGCGATGGCGGCGTTCGACAGGCCCTGCGCGACCTGGCCCAGCACCTCCTGCTCCCGCCGCGTCAGCCCGAACCGGGACCTGGCGAGCCGCCGCCGCTCGGCGAGGTCGCGTTCGGTCCGCTCGCGTTCGGCCTGCTCGCGAACCGCCGCCGCGGCGACAGCCGCCGCCACCGGCGACAGCCAGCCCTGCCCGGCCACCACGGCCAGCACCGCGCGGTGCAACTCGGCCGGATCGAACGCGCCGTGGACCAGGTAGCCGCGCGCGCCGCCGCGCAGCATAGCCGCGATGAGCTGCGGGCTCGCATCGCTGGTGAGCACCAGCACGCGGGTGTGGGCGACCAGTTCGCCGAGCACCGCGAGCCCGTCCGCGACCGGCATCCGGTGGTCGAGCAGGGTCACCGTGGGCCGGTCCCGGCGGGCCAGCGCGACGGCTTCGCGCCCGTCGGCGGCCTGCCCCGACACCTGGATCCCCGGGAGAAGCCCGAGCCAGCCGGACAGGGCCGCGCGCACGATCGGATTGTCGTCGACGACCATCACCGAGATCATGAGGATGCTCCGGTCGGCGCGAGCGCGATGTCCGCGACGACGGCCGTGCCCGCACCCGGTGTGGACACCACCCGCAGGGTGCCGCGGATCGCGGCGGCCCGTTCGGCCATCCCGATCAGGCCGAAACAGTCGCGCCAGTCGGCCGGCACGACGAACCCGGACCCGTCATCGGCGACCCGCAGCCTGACGCCGCCGGCGGCGTACCCCAGCTCCACCGTCACCAGGCGCGCCGCGGCGTGGCGGGCGATGTTCTCCAGTGATTCGTGCAGGATCTGCGCCAGTTCGTAGCGCAGCTCCACCGGCAGGTCCCCGGCAGCGACCGAGCAGCGCACCGGCACGCCCGCACGCTCGGCCCACCTGCGGCAGATCCGGTCCACCGTGGTGGCGAACTCGTGATCGGGGTCGTCCAGGCGCAACCCTTCCAGAACCTCCTGCGCCTGGCGCACCGCCGCGGTGGCCCCGGCCGACACCGTCGCCGCCAGCTGCTCGGCCAGCGCGGGCTGCCGCCGCAGCGACGTCGGCAGCGCCAGCGCCGCGAACGACACCCCGCGCAGCGTCTTGGCGACCGAGTCGTGCAGTTCGCGAGCGAGCCGGGACCGTTCGGCCGCCGCTGCGCTGCGCTGCGCCGAAGCCACCAGCCGCACCGACAGCTCGACGTGGGCGGCCAGCGCGGCGGTCGCCACCGCGGCCCCGACGGCGGCCAGCACGTCGACGATGGGGAAGGCCAGCACGAACCCGGCCAGGCTCGCCGCGTCCGGTGTCGAGGCGAGCACGTAGCCGGCCACCAGGTAGCCGAGCGCGGCGTAGCACGCGGCAGGCAGCAGCCCCCAGAACCCGACGAGCACCCCGGCCAGCGCGGCGGCACCCGCTGCGCAGCAGAAGAAGGCGACGTCGCCGCCGCCGATACCGAGCACGGCCAGGACGATCGCGGCGTCTGCCGCCAGCACCGGCAGCGGATGGGCGACGACGCGGGGATCGCGGGCCAGTGCCACCAGCGCGACGGCAGTGGTCAGCGCGACGAGCACCAGTACGGTGAGCAGTGGAGCGGGCCGGGCTTGCAGGCGTAGACCGCCGCCCGCGACGGCAAGGGTCGCCGCCGCCCGACCGAGCAGCACCGCCCGCGCCACGGCGGCCCGCGCGACCGCGCGGTCGAGGTGTCCAGCTGTCGTCGTCACGGTGTCCTGCCCCGGGCGTGGGCGATCGCTGTCGATCTTCGAGGGAGCGCTCTCTGGACGAGGATCGGGCAACCGCTCCCTGGTTGTCAAGACATTCGTCGATCTCTACTGTGGGTGGGCGCGCCGTCACCTCACCGACCAGCCGGTGGTGCGGTCGCCGCACGCGGGCTCAGCCGTTGCGGGCGCGGGTCCACCTCGCTCGCCGGCTGGTGACGGCATGATCGGCGACACGATGATCATGCTGTTGACCAGGGCGCGGTTATCCTTGGCGAAATGCGCGCCCCCGAAAGCTTCTCCTCGACCGCCCGTGCCGCAGCCCGCACGGCTGCTGGCGTTCGGCGTCGTTTGGCCGGACGAGCGGCGGTCCTGCCGGCCGTGGCGGTGCTCCTGGGCTGCGCGCTGTCGGCCTGTTCGGCCGTTCCCGCCGCTGCGGAAGTGGACAAGCCGACACAGACAACGACCGATGCGCCGAGAGTGCGCATCGAGCATCGAAGCCCCGCACCGATCCGTTTCGGCGACGCCACCGCCGCACCCTCCTGGCTGGGAACCCGAGCGCTCCCGGCCGGGCCGCAAGGCTTCGCCGAAGCCCGGCCGACCCCGCCCGAGCTGCAGAACCGGTCGATCATCACCGTCGACTACCTGCCGCCACCGGCCGACGGACGCTTCCATGCGACCGTCCGGGCGGTGCCGGCCGACGTCCTGGCCCGCTCCAGCTGGACCGAGAACTGCCCGATCGCCGCTGCCGACCTGCGCTACCTCACGGTCGGGTTCCGCGGCTTCGACGGCCGCGCCCACACCGGCGAGCTGCTGGCCAACGCCCGGGTAGCCGACGACCTGGTGACCGTGTTCGAGCGGCTCTTCGCCGCGGACTTCCCGATCGAACGGATGCGGATCTCCAGCGCCGCGCAGCTGAACGCCCCGTCGACCGGCGACCAGAACACCACCGAGGTGTTCGCCTGCCGCCAGGTGCGCGGCCACAAGGGCTGGTCCCAGCACGCGTACGGGCTCGCGGTGGACCTCAACCCGTTCCAGAACCCGTACCACAAGGGCAAGGTCGTCCTGCCGGAACTCGCCACCGCCTACCTCGACCGGGCCGACGCCCGCCCCGGCATGGCGCAGCCGAGCGAGCAGGCGGTCCAGGCATTCGCCGAAATCGGCTGGAAGTGGGGCGGCGACTACCGCTCCCTGAAGGACTACATGCACTTCTCCGCCACCGGCGGCTGAGCCGAAGGCACCGCGCCGACCGCCCTGGGACGGCCGGCGCGGTCGCGTGCTTCACGGCCCGACGGTCAGCGTCCAGGTGTCGATCCGGCCCACGTCGGCGGACGCCGCGTCCTGCACACGCAAGCGCCACGTGCCGTTGGCGGTCTCGCCGGACAGGTTCACCGTGAAGGTCTGGTGGATGTCGTCGGCGCTGCCGCCGGAACGGTTGCTCAGCGAGTAGCTGGACCCGTCCGGTGCGACCAGGCTGACCACGAGGTCACCGCGGTACGGGTGGATGATGTGCACCTCCGCCGTCGACGACGCCGAGGCTGCCCCCGGGCAGCCGCTGACGGTGATCGTGCTCTCCACCGCGGCTCCCGCGTCCGGGATCGCCACGTCGTTCGGGTTGCTCGCCCGGCAGTTGCCGGTCCCGTTGACCGTGAGCGTGTAGACGGCGGTGCGGGTGGCGCCGGTTCCCGTTCCGGTGATCGTGATCGGGTAGGCGCCCGGCGGGACCGACGCGGTGGTGCTCAGGGTCAGCGCGGAACTGCCGCCCGCGGTCACGGTCGCCGGGTTGAACGACGCGGTCGCCCCCGCCGGCAGCCCGCTTGCCGACAGGGCCACGCTCTGCGCGGAACCGCTGGTCACCGCCGTGGCGACCGTCGCGCTCAGCGCGCCGCCCGGGTTGGTCGCGCCCGCCGTGGGGGAGACCGAGACCGCGAAGTCGTTGCCGGTGGCCAGGCCGGTCTGCGCGATCGTCAGGGTGCCGGCGACGGGGTTGAGCCGCAGTACCGCACCGGCGGGTGGGCGCAGCGTGTAGTCGTAGTCGGTGGAGATCACCACGAGGCCGACCCGGTGGCCGGCCGCGAACACGTAGTCCTTGGGCTGCATGGCGAAGTTCAGCGTGTACTCCGTGCCCTGCACGACCTTCTCACTGGTGGCGCGGCTGTTGCGGTTCTGCGGGTCGATCCAGCCGCGGGTGACGATCACGGGGGTGGTGCTGGTGCCCGTGCCGCCGTAGTCGACCAGCAGCGCGGTCACGTTGGCGTCGTTGCGGTTGGTGACGGCGAGCCGGAGCGAGACCCGGGGCGAGCCGGTCAGCGTGACCGCGGCCGGCAGGTTGCCGGTCCGGTAGACCAGCCGGTTGCCGTTCGCGCTGTCCGGGTTCGCGACCAGGGTCGTCGCGGTGCTGCTGCGCCCGTTGTCGGTGAACTGCTGCGCCGTGGTGCCGGTGGGGGTGCCGAGGGTCAGCCCGCCGGGCGCGGTGGCCGAGGTCGCGTCGAGTTTGAACACCGCCTCGGTCGCGCCGGGGTTGGGCCAGTCGGCGTACTGCCGCCAGGTGCCGTCCTTGAACTGCACCTCGGCGCGGGGTCCGGCGAGCACGCCGTTGTCGACGCCCTTGAGGAAGTACTCGAACCAGCGCTCGACCGTCGCCCGGTAGTCCGAGCGGGAGGTCGTGCCGTGGCCGCCGTTGTGCAGCCAGATCTTGCGCGGCACGTTGCCGGCCCGCAGCGCGTCCCACCACTGCGCGTAGTGCTGGCCCTTGACGTTCCAGTCGGCCTGACCGTGGATGACGAACACGCCCGCGGTGACCTTGTCCGCCTTGCCGACGTAGTCCCGGTCGGCCCAGAACTGCTTCCAGTCGCCGGTCACCCGGTCCTGGTCGGTCTCGATCTGGTTGATCCGGCTCGCGCAGTCGGTCCGGTCGACCACGGCGCGGGCCAGCACGTCGGCGTCCTCGCCCTGGTAGCCGCCCGGGGCGACGACGAGCCCGTTGGCCCGGTAGTAGTCGTACCAGCTGGAGATCGCCGAGATCGGCACGATCGCCTTGAGCCCGGCGACGCCGGTCGCGGCGGCCATGTTCGGCAGCGTGCCGTTGTACGAGATACCGATCATGCCGACGTTGCCCGTGCTCCAGGACGCCGTCACCTGGGCGCCGGACGCGCTGAAGCCGCGGGCGCGGCCGTTGAGCCAGTCCACGACCGCGGTGGTGGCCAGCGTCTCCTGCATGTCTCCGCTGGTCGGGCAGCCTTCCGAAGCGCCGGTGCCGAGGCTGTGGCCGAGCACGACCGCGTACCCCTTGGGCACGAAGTAGTCGTCGTACCAGTCGGGCAGGTCCGGCACCGGCTTGGCGACGTTGACGCCCGCTGCGGTCGTGGGCGACGCCCCAGGGGCGAGCGGGAACAGGCTCTCCTGCGGCAGGGCGCTGACGTTGACGCCGTGGTTGGCGGCGTTGGCCAGGCCGTTGCGGTACGGACTCTGCTCGAACACGACGGGGAACGGCCCGCCCGTCGAGGGCCGGGCGATGTCGATGGCGATGCGGTCGAGCCGTCCGTCGCCGTTGGAGTCCACACTGGACTCGACGTAGACCCGCTCCTCGATCTGGGCGAGTGCGGCTTGCGCGGGCGCCGCCGCGCTCGCCACGGCGGTCGGCACGGGGAGGGCGGCTGCGAGCAGCGCGAGAATGAGCATTACGCGGTGGGGGAACCGCATGTTGGCTTCCTTCCAGGGGTGTCGGGCAGTCGCCAATATCGATAGAGCACGATGGTTGTCGATATTTTCAGATCGAAGAAGGCGAATCAAGCCTGTGGCCGGTCGCCGGAGGTCCCGGCGCGCCCTGCGCGGCGAGGTGCTGGTTCACGTTCGGCCGGGCCGTCGCCGGCGATACGCTGGATCGTTGCGCACGCAGGTGCTCACGGCGTATCCGAGGCTCGGCTTCGGTGCGGAGTTCCTCGAGCTGTTCATGGATCAGGCAGCGCGCAAGCCGGATGGCGCCGCAGCGGCGGCGGTCGACAGCGAGGTGGGCGCACGGATGAGCGCACACCCGCTGGACGCCTACAGCCGGTTCGCTAACTGACCGCTCCCAGGCGCGCCGTCGAGCGCTGGTGGAACCTGCCTGCGGCCGGTCGCGGCGGCGCGGACGCCTGCCGCCGGGCGAGACCCGCCGCCAGCCGGCGGCTGACCGGCTCATGGAGCGCACTCGCCCGTCGCCGCAACAGAGGCACCGTGGGCCGCGCGGCCGAACGCCCTCGTCCCGACGCCGCCGTGCGGGCCGGAAACCCAGGGCGAAGCGGTGAAGAGCCGGGCTCGCCGACGGGCTGCGACGAGACTGCGGGCTCGGGCGCTCGTGCCGCGTACCAGCAACGAACGGCGACTGAGGTCGCGAACGCCGCCACCACCAGCTGCACCGTCAGGTCCTCGCCCATCGTGTCCTCCACGTCCTCGACCGCACCATGGCCATGTCCATTCCGGTCGATGTCAAACCTCACCACCTCCCGCAATACGCCACCACCGAAAGGAAGGGCACCTTCCACAACACATAGCGATGTGAAGGTGCCCTTCCTTTCCTCAGGTGGTGGGGTGGCCGAACCAGCGGGAGAGGTGGTGGTTCAGGTCGTGCTGGTCGTGGCCGGTCCAGGCGACGTGGCCGTCGGGGCGGAGCAGGGCGCACGGGGCGTCCAGGGGCGCAGTGGGGTCGCAGAGGAGGTCGACCCGGTCGGACCAGCCGCCGACGGTCAGGCGTCCGGTGCGGTCCAGCAGCAGGCCGCGGCCGTGGCGCAGCACGTCGTAGAGGCGGCCCTGTTTCAGGTCGAGGTCGCGCAGGCGGCGGCCGAGCAGGTCGGGGCCGGGGCCGAAGTCGTACCGGATACCGATCGCGGTGATCTTCTCGAGCAGCCGGCGGTTGACCTCGTCGAAGTCCATCAGTTCGGTGAGCAGTCTGCGCACCGCCCGCGGGCCGGGCTCGGCGGACAGCAGTTCCAGTTGGGCGCGGGTGTTGTCGAGCACGTCCTCGGCGACCGGATGGCGTTCGGTCTGGTAGGTGTCCAGCAGTGGATCCGGCGCCCAGCCGCGGACCTGCGCGGCCAGTTTCCAGCCGAGGTTGAACGCGTCCTGCAGGCCCAGGTTGAGGCCCTGCCCGCCGATGGGCGGATGGATGTGCGCCGCGTCGCCGGCCAGCAGCACCCGCCCGACCCGATACCGTTCGGCCAGCCGGGTGGCATCCCCGAAACGCGACAGCCAGCGCGGGGAGTGCACGCCGAAATCGGTTCCGGCGACGGAGCGCAGCTGTCGCCGGAAGTCCTCGATGGTCGGCGGCCGTGCGCGATCGCTGACCCCGGCGACGGGGATCACGACGCGATAGAGCCCCTGCCCGAAGGGCCTGAAGTCGAATCGCCTGTCGGCCCGGCCGATCTCGGTCACCTTCGCGGCGACCTGCTCCGGCGGCACACCGACTTCCATCTCGCCCATCAGCGTCTCGTTGCGCGAGGGCTCGCCGGGGAAGCCGACGCCGAGAAGTCTGCGCACCGTGCTACGCCCACCGTCACAGCCGACGAGATAACTCGTACGTAGCCGCCGCCCGTCGGCCAGTTCGACGGTCACACCGTCGTCGTCCTGTTCGAGGCCGGTCACGGCGGCACCGCGCCGGACCTGTGCGCCCAGTCCGATCGCGTGGTGTTCGAGCAGGTCGACGATGACCGGCTGCGGGATGCCCAGCAGGTAGGCGTGCGCGGAATCCAGGCCCTCGGGCGCGGGTTTGTCGATGGCGGCGAAGTAGGCGCCGGCCGGACGCCTTCTCCCGCGTTCGAGAACGCGCTCCAGGAGCCCGCGCATCGCCATCAGCTCGATGCTGCGGATGTGCAGCCCGACGATGCGGGCGAACGACACCGGCTCGGTTTCCTTCTCCAGGACGAGCACCCGCACGTCATGCAGCCGCAGTTCGGCGGCCAGCATCGCACCGGTCGGCCCGCACCCGGCAATGATCACGTCGAAGTCGAGGGGCACGTGGTCAGCGGGGGAGTCCGGCGACGGCAAGCCGGAAATTCCAGAGTTCACAGGTGTTGCCTTTCGGGAGTGCCTCGTGGGCGGGGCGCTCCCGGCGACACCTACGTCAATCGCCCGACCGTCACGGGAAGGGGGAGCACCCACATCGATACAGCGTTCATGGGTCTCACCTCCTCGGGCGTGTCACGGTCAGCTGCAAGCTACAAGACCGGCCGTCATCGCGTCCAGTCTTTCCGATGTGACGAGCGGCCCAGGCGCCGACTCGATCGGCCGGTCGTGCCGGACCCGTTTGTATCGTCAGGTATGACTATTTCAGGGTGTGGCCACTGGCAGCTCGTGGAATGCCGGCCGGATTCCAGGCTGCGCGGATATCGACTGTTCGGCGGCTACGCGAACGGCGGCGGATCCCACATCCCGTCGCTGGCCGACGTCATGGGCACCGACGGGCTCACCGGACGGCTCGGTGCAGCCGGCGACGTCGGACGACAAGAATGCGACTGTGCCCAGGACGAGGACTTCAGCTTGATGTCCGTTGCTCTATCTATCTAGAGTTGCGTCTTGTGGGCGGGCTGGCGAACGCGGCGGTGGCGTTCGACAACTACCGCAAGTCGAAGAGGGGTGTGCGGGCGGGCCGTCGGATGGGCAGGCCGCGGCGTAAGTCCGAGCGTGGGGCGAGGTTGTCGTGCCGGTTCACGACCGGCATGATCCGGGTCGACGCCGACCGGCGGCATGTGACGCTGCCGCGGTTGGGCACGATCCGCACCCACGAGAACACCCGCAAACTCCAGCGCCGCCTCGCCGCGGGCACCGCCCGGATCCTGTCGGCGACGGTCACGTTCGCGCGCGGTCGTTGGTTCGTGTCGTTTCAGGTCGAGGTGATCCGCGACGCGCGCACCCCGGCCAGGTCGGACACTGTCGTGGGAGTGGATCTCGGGGTGAAGCATCTGGCGGTGATGGCCGACAGCACCGGCACGATCACCTACGTGCCGAACCCCGGGCACTACGACAACGCCCTCGCCAGGTTGCGTCGGCTGTCGCGGCGGGTGTCGCGTCGTCGGGGACCGGACCGGCGTACCGGGCGCACGGCGTCGCGGCGGTGGGTCAAGGCCGACGCCGAACGCAACCGGGTCCATCACCGGGTCGCGGACCTGCGCACCGACGCGCTGCACAAACTCACCACCGCCATCCGGGCGCAGCACGTCACGGTGGTGGTCGAGGACCTCAACGTCGCGGGGATGCTGGCCAACCGGCGGCTGGCCCGCAAGGTCGCCGACGCGGGGTTCGGGCAGATCAGACGCCAGATCGAGTACAAGGGCGAGTGGGCCGGCGGTGTGACGGTGAAGGCCGACCGCTGGTACCCGTCGTCGAAGACCTGCTCGGACTGCGGTGCGGTGAAAGCCAAGCTGCCGCTGCACGTCCGGGTGTTCAACTGCGAACAATGCCCCCTGGTGATGGACCGTGACGCGAACGCGGCCCGTAACCTCGCCGCCCTGGCGGCGGCAGTCAAGACTGGTACCGGAGTGGCCGGAGACCAGGACGCGCAAGCGTCGAACCCCCGTGGAGCCGACCGTCAGACCCGCGCCACCACCCGACCGCGCAAGCGGCCGGGTGAGCGGGCAGGTGGCGCAACACCGCACCAGCGGACAGAAACGGGGATCTTCGCCGAACCGAAGCGGTCACGCTCCGGCGACGGCATGAACCTTTCCGGCTGAAAGGTCGGGATTGCTGATATTCGACTATGGAATCAGTAACGGTCTGAAACAGTTCCCGTGACCCGGCGGACGTGTTCCTGTCAGCCCATCGCGGGGACGGTGGCGCGCAGCGCGGCGATGCCGGCCAGCAGCTCGTCGCGCCGCTCGAGCGGCATCATCCAGTCCGGCAGCTCCACCTGGTACGCGGGCAGGTAGGCGCCGCCGTCGGCCAGGCGCACCCGGGCGCGCAGGTGCTGCTCGATTGCTTCCAGATGGCCTGTCCCGTACGCCCACAGCCGCCGGCCGGCGCAGGGCTGCTGCAACCACAGCGGCAGGCGGAACACCGGGTCGTACACGTCGCTGCCGTCCCAGCGGTTGCCCTGCTTGAACTCCGGCCTACGCGTCGCGGTGTGCGGACAGTGGGAGCAGGTCACCCGCCACGCCGGCCGGGCCGGCCCGGGCGCGGGGCACGCGACCTCGGCCGGGCCGGCGCACCGAGGACAGCGCACCAGGATCGGCACGCGCCCCGCGTCGATCTCGGACAGGAGCGGCAGGGACCGCTCCGCCGGCTGCTCGGTCAACCCCTGCCGCGTCAGATATTCGCGCCACTGGCTCGGTTTGGGCTCGGGCAGACCGCGTGTGCCGACCACCCAGGTCAGGTAACCGGCCCGCAGGCGTACCCCCTCGTCGGCGTGCTCGCCCAGCTCCCGCAGCCGGTCGCGCAGCGGGTCGTCGGCCAGCACCCGCGCCAGCCGGGCATAGCGCTCGTCGCCGAGCCGGTGCGGCCGGGCCACCGCCAGCAGCACCAGGTCGGTCAGCACCGTCCGGATCCAGCCCGACAGCTCGTCCACGTGCTGGTGGAAGGTCCGCAGCAGGCTTGTCTTCGTGCCCCAGGACTTGGCGTGCCAGGCCCACTCATGCGGGAACCGCATCTCCCAGTCCAGGTAGAGCAGGCGGTAGCGCACGGCGCGCGGCAGCCGGGCCAGGCCCGGCCAGTACTCGGTCCAGAGCCCGTCGGGCAGCAGCCGCCGGCTCGCGTCCTCGTACTCCGGCCGGGTGACGGCGGTGGCCCTGGCCATGCGGAGCCCGTCGAGCCGCAGGTGCGCGGCATCGCGCCGGGCGGGGTCCGCACTGATCAGATCCCACGCCCAGCCGAACCGCTCGTCCAAGTCGTCGGCCATCCGGGCACTCGATCACGAGACGCCCCGCACCGGCAAGGCCCGAGCGGGCAGAACGAGGGCGGTGCGGGCGGCGTCACCGCCACCCGCACCGAGCGGGATCAGCCGCCGTGGTTGAACGGGGCACCGATCGTGTAGAGCAGCGTCGCCAGCGACGCGAGGGTCAGCGTGACGCGGATGCGCATGCTCAGCCTCCGTGTTCGTGTGGCGCGCCGACCGTGTAGAGCAGGGTGGCCAGCGCGGCCAGTGTCACGATGATGCGGATTCGCATGACTGCTCCTAGCTCCCTTCCGTCATCGGCGCGCCGATCGTGTACAGCAGCAGGGCCAGCGATGCGAGAGTGAGCACCGCATAGGCGGCCCGGTTCCAGTTGATGGCCAGGGTCATGATTCACCTCCCTTGATGGTCTGGGCTTGCGGATCGGGTCGGTCGCGGCGGAGGCGCATAGCGAGCGCCGTCAGCGCGACGGTCCCGGCGCCGATGAGCGTGTCGCCGGGACTGACGACCTTGCTCAGGGGCGGGACGGGGATCGTGTCGCCCAGGAACGCGAGCCGGGTCGCGTCGTCGGCGGGCGCGTTCTTGGGCGTGGTGAGTCCCGGTCGCAGGCCGACCGCCTCGGCCGCGACCGGCTCGTACGGCATGCGCCCGTTGAGGGCGATGGCCAGTCCGTTGGCGAGCGCGCCGACCGTGATGGCGACGCCGGCGATGCGGATCGCGAGCGGCCAGCCGGCGAGGTTCAGGGCCAGCCACCACAGGACCAGGCCGAATACGAGGATCAGCAGGGCGGGGTGCCGCAGGGGGGTCACGTAGTACTGCGCCGCTTGGACAGCGGCGGCCAGCCACAGCAGCCACAGGGCCGACAGCCTGAGGTCGCGCAGGCCGGCGAGGCGGCCACCGCACAGGTAGCCGATTGCGGCACCCATCGCCGGCGGTGCGATGAGCAGGATCAGGCCTTGGACGTTCATCGCGCCACCGCGCGGGCCTCGGATCCGGTCATCTGATTCCTTCCGTGGATACTCCGGCCTTCAGGCCGGAGAAGAAACGGAACCCCTGCGCAGCAGGAGGGACGTGCCGGTGCGGGGCCACCCACGACCGCGACGTCGACGCGGCCCGCAACATCCTGGCCGCCGGACTGGCGGTGACAGCCTGTGGAGACGGTGTAAGACCTCAACGAGAGTCCTCTCGGACGGGGCAGTCGTCGGCGAAGCAGGAAGATCCGAGGGTGACCAAGGGAATCCCCGTCCGCTGGGACGGGGGAGGATGTCAAGCGCGGCTCCTGTCGTCGGGTGCCCTCAGCAGATCCCTTCGTCCGGCGCGGATCAGCGCTTTCCGACAGACTCCGGAATCCGGAGTTGTCGGCGCTGGTCAGGCGGGTGCGGATTTCGGGTGTGCCGGACGACACCGGACACGCTCGCGGCGAGTGGCCGGAAAGAGGTGCGGCCCTGGCGGGGATGGAGTCCCGCACCAGGGCCGCGCCCGTCAGTTCACGTAGCGGACCGACGGACTGGTCGAGCTGAGGCGGTAGCTGCCCGAGCTGTTGTAGACGTCGATCTCGGAGTACACCGTGTACCAGATGTTGGGCAGGCTGTCGGTGTTCCGGTACCAGCAGCAGTAGTTGCCCTTGTGGTCGAGGCGTCCGGATCCCATGAGGTACCAGCTCCCGTTGACGTTGAGCCAGACCTTGAACGAGTGGTATTCGTCGCTCGGGTCAGCGTTCATGTAGAAGTCCGCCCGTACCCGGTTGCCGTAGGAACCCCAGTCGACGCAGGCGGAAATGGGGTACTTGCCGTTGCAGCCGCCTGCGGCCGCAGCGGGCGTGGCGGTGGTGAGCGTGGCCCCCGTGGTCACCAGCATGGCGACCAGCAGGCCACGCAGGGCGTTGCGCCACGTGGCGACATGTCGAACTCTGCTCACCTGCGGTGTCGAGCCGGGCTCCGTGTGGCGGTCGTCCTCGATTTCGGGTGCTCTCAGGCGCATGACGATTCCTTCCCGTTGCTGTCGTCTGCTGCCACCCAATGAACCCGGTCACTGCGGATCGGCGGCCCGCGCTCGGCAAACTCCGGAAGGGTCCCGCATCGACCCTGGTCGCATGGTGCCGAACAGCCGGGGGTCCGGACGACACCGGACGGCGCCGGAGCGGCCGTCGGAGGGAACGCGACGGCGGGCCACCCGACCGAAGTCGGATGGCCCGCCGTGGGGTTCGTCAGTGCGCGACCGGGCAGCCGCCGGTGAGCTTGCCGAGGAACTGGTTCGGGTCGTAGTAGTGCTCGACCTCCACCAGCTTCAGGTCGTCGCTGACCTTGGCGACGCTGATGCCGAACATCTCGATCGTCTTGCCGTCCGGCTGGTGGCCGTGGTACTCGCCCTCGAACGCGCCCCAGTGCCGCCACTTGAACGTGACGACCGGCGGCGGGCTGATGACCTCCAGGACCTCCCAGTAGAACCCGCCCGGGAACGCCTTGTGGAAGATGTGGTGCGAGGAGTCGAACGACTCCTGGCCGCTGCGGTAGAACGGGCTGTCGCCGATGAGGATGTTGTAGCTGCCGATGTCGGCGATGTCCTGCGCGCTGGCCCACGCCCCGCCGTTGACGTTGGTCCGGAAGTGCTCGGTCACCATCGAGACCCAGGTCGCCGGGTCCTTCTTGTACGAGACCTCCATCTCGAAGACCTGGACGATGCTCTCCACGATCGCCTCGAGCGAATCGGGCGCATGCTGGGTGCTCCGCTGGCCCGGCATGACTTCGTGGGACAGGTGGTAGTCGGGGGTCTTGCCGTCACGCCAGGCCGACTGGTCGGCGGCGTCGATGACGGCGGTGCGGCCTTGCAGCCACAGAGGGGTTTCGGACACTAGGTTGTCGTCCTTTCACGAACGATGTGCGCGCCACGGCAGGCCGGCCGCCTGCCGGGAGTAGGGGAGGGCGCCTACGCCCACGATCCGCGAGACTATCGAGGTTGCGACATCCATGGAACCCCGAAAGCGGGTTCTGGGATGGTTAAATCCTCGTGCATCAGCGCGAACTGCGATCCTAAGTCTTGAGTGGACACTTTTGTGCCCCGCATGGGCGGACCGGCCGGTCAGAGATCGAGCATCGCGACGATCAGGAACACCACGGTGCCGAGCGAGCCGACGGTGAAGAAGACCATGATCACTTCTGCGGCGACCGCGGTGAGATAGGCGCCCGGCGTACGGCGGATCTCGTCGATGTTGGCCGGACGGCGCCGGTCGTACCGGACCATGATGCGATCGCCGACGACGGGGACCTCCCGGCGGTCGTCGAGCCGCAGATGCACGGTCGGGCCGCCGTCGATGCGCACCTCGGCGTGGTGGATGACGAGGTCGTCCTCATAGCGGTCGCTGCGGCGGACGACCGTGGCCCACCCGGTGACACCGCGCAGCCGCCGCAGCCAGACCTTGGCGTAGGCGTAGCCCACGCTGACGGCGAACAGCAGGCAGACCGCGATCAGCACCATGAATCCGGCCGCGTCTACCGGATCGGGCGCTGCGGCCATGGATTCCAGCACCATGGCATTGTCGGGCATCGCTGCCCCGATCGTCGATCGATTCTGCCGGCGGCCGGTGCCGCCGCCGGACGGTCAGTCGCGCCGGACCCGGGCGAAAAGCAGCTCGCCGGGCAGCGTGGGATGGGGGACCTGTCGCCAGTTCGCGGCGTCCTCGTCGCGGGGCAGCCAGTCCGCGAAGGGCAGGTAGCTGATCCGCCAGACGATCCGGCAGATCAGGAAGTAGCTGTAGAGCGGGATCATCAGCAGCAGGAAGTCCCGTTTGCGGTAGCCGGCCCGGGTCGCGGGCAGGAACAGCGTGAGCGCGAGCAGGCCGAGCGCGCCCCAGTCGCGCAGGTAGCCGCGGGTCGGCAACGACAGCGCAGCGAGCACGAACTCGGCGGCCCGGTTGGCGAGGATCAGCAGCGTCCCGATCGCCGCGGCGGTGAGCAGGGTCCGGACGAGGACGGACCGGGGTGTTCCGGAGGCCGCCCGCGCGGAGGGATCCGGCGACGGCGGCATCCGGTCCGCCCGGATCATGTGCTCCGACCAGCGGGTGCCGGTCCAGTACCGCTGGTAGTCGTCGGCACCGGGGTACCACCCGGCCGGTGGCGACTCCGTCATGGTCTTCTCCTGGTCCTCACGTGGAGGCAGGATCCTAACCTGATCACGCCAGCCGGCCGCTCGGCAGGCAGGCATGGCGACGGATCCGTCGGCGTTCACGCGCCGGGATAGTCGACCTGCTCACCGAATGGTTCGATCGTCCCGTCCCAGCCGTTCCAGCCCTGCTGGGAGATCTGCCCGTCGGCGTACGTGTAGGACCAGGTTCCGCCGTCCTCGCCTTCGACGGAGACGGCACCGGAGCGTACGAACGGCGCGATCGCGACGTAGAAGGCCGTGGCCTGATCCGACCACTTGGGGTCGTTGCCGTCGTCGTGGTCGAACTCGATCCAGTCCCCGTCGCGGGTGACCCGCGCCGCGGCGAACTCCGCGATGTCGGCCAGCGTGTCGCTCGGCGGATACGCATGCTCGTGCTGCGGGTCGTACCAACCGCGCCGGTCGCGCCACGCCGCCTTGACGGCCGCCACGGCGGCGGCGTCCTGCGACTCCGGAAGGTTCAGCCGACCTGACGGATGCACCAGATAGCCCACGGCGCCCACGGTAAGCCATTTCCGGCGAACTGCGCTGCCCCTTCCCGGCATGGACGGCCGCACACGCCGGTCGCGCCGGCCGGCCGGGTCGCCCTGGACGAGATCGTGGGCAGCGAGCCGCTGATGAATGCTCAGCTCAGCTGCTCGGCCAGGGCCAGGATGATGCCGCTCGGCCCGCGCAGGTAGCACATCAGGTAGCTGTCCTCGAAGCGGGACACCTCGCCGATGAGTTCGGCGCCGTGCGGGCGCAGACGGGCGAGTGTGTCCTCGAGGTCGTCGACGGCGAACATGACCCGGTGCAGGCCCAGCGTGTTCGGCGGGGTGAACGCCGGCTCGGGGGTGACCGCCTTCGGGCTGTGGTACGTCACCAGTTCGAGCCGGCCAGGCCCGTCCGGGACCCGCATCATCGCGACCTCGCTGCGCAGCCCACCCAGTCCGACGACCTGCTCCGCCCAGCTTCCTTCGATCAGCGACCTGCCTTCCAGCTCCATGCCGAGTTCGGTGAAGAACGCGACGGTGGCGTCGAGGTCGTCGACGACGATGCCGACGTTGTCCATCCGCTGAATCGTCATGTCCCCGAGGATAGGGCCACGCCCGACGCCGGTGGCTCGACCACGGGTTCCCCGCCGGCGAAACCTCATTCGACGGTCGCGGCGGCCGCCGGTTCGCCGCCGGGCGAGCCCGCCTGCCAGGTGGTCCGCCACTGTGCGATCAGCGCGGTGTACTCCTCGACACTCGACCGGGCGGCGGCGAGGGTGTCCTGTGCGCGGGCCGCGTCGAAGCGGTCCGCCGTCGGCCCGCCGTGGGCTCCGAACGCGCGGGCGGTCGCCGCGAACGCCCGGTCCGCCGCCTGATACCACGGGGACTCGTGGCCGAACAGCCGCACCAGCGCGGCCATGTTCAGTTCGGCCTGCACCAGCCGCCGTCCGGCCGGGTGGGTAGGAAAGACCAGGTCGACCCGGCTGCCGAACGGCATCCGCCGGGCCCGGGGCACGAGCGTGATGCCCGGCTCGCCGTGTGCTGCCACGCCCTCCAGGAAGGCGACGACGGCGGCGAGGTCGTCGGCGACCGCGCCGGGAACCGAGGCCAGCGCGTCATTGCCGCGCGGCCGGCCCGCCGTCAGCCGCGCCCACAGCGCGACGGTGCGGACCAGTGGCACCGCCACCAGCAGCACGGTCGCGCCGACGGCCAGGATGAGCACCAGCCCCGCCCAGCGGCCGGTGACGTCGGCGGTCAGCCGCCAGTCGAGTATCTCCGTGACACCAGGGCCGGGCAGCGAGTCCACGACGTGCCACGCCGCTGCGGTCAGCGACTGCGAGGCCTCCGTCCACGGGCCTGCCGCCGTGGCGGACGGGGCGGCCGCGTTTGCGGACCGCAGCAGGGTCAGCGCCGCACCCGCCGCGATCACGACGTGCACCGCCCGTAGGACGTACGCCCGTAGGTCCTGGCGCAGCCCGCTCGCCGTGTCGCCGTAGTCGGCGCGGCCCAGGATCTGCTGCCGCCTGGCCACCGCCCAGAGCAGGTGCACCAGGAAGGCGACGGTGAACCAGGCGCCCGCGGTGGCGAGCACCCGGTCCAGCGGCAGCTCCCACGGCCGCCAGGTGACGTGCTCGCGCAGCCACCGGGCGGCCGGGGCGTCGACGCCCAGGAAACCGATCACGAGCGCGAGCGCCACCAGGGCCTCGACGAACTCCGGGTCCGACCACAGGAAGACCAGCACGACCACCAGCAGCACCAACCACGCGGCCAGCGTCACGCCGATCTTCGCCCATACCCCGAGCGGGGCGGCCGAGGGCAGCAGCACCTGGCGCACCGGGCTGTCGAACCAGACGAGCAGGGCCGCGCAGGCCAGGGTGAGGAGGGCGGCCTGTTCGCTCAGGAAGTCGTACAGCCAGCGGACGGTGACCGTGGCGAGAACGGCCAGGGCCGCCGCCGCCACGGCGCCCGCCAGCGTCGTCAGCGACACGACCCGGGTCGGGGTGTGGCGGTAGAGCTCCACGAGGATCCACCCGGCCCCCGCGGCCGTGGCGACCGTGGTCAGGCGCGGGTCCGCGAGGCTGCTCCACGACCTGCGGGCCCGGAACCGGTGGGCCAGCGCCTCGGTGTAGTTGCGCTCGCGGGCGCGGTCTTCGGCGTGGCCGTACAGGGCGATGCCGACGCGGACCAACGGCGGGACGACGACGAGCGCGAACACCAGTTCGAGCACGTGGCCCGGCAACCCCGGCAGGACCGGCGGCTCGGTCCAGTCCAGCCGGGCCGGGATGTCCAGCAGCGGCACGGTGTCGACCAGCCGCCACAGGTAGAACCGCTCGATGGTCCACAGCGACGGCGGGCTGTCCGACAGCGCGATCGTCAGCGCGACCACGGCCTGGACGCTGGTCAGGATGCCCGCGCCCGAGGTGATGAGCGCGATCAGCAGCAGGCGTCGCTGGCTCGGGTCGGCCAGCGAGACGACCACGTTGCGGGTGACGACGGCCAGCACGATGACGGCCACCGTGCCGATGAACGCGACGACCGTCCAGCGTCCGAACGAGCCGAACCCGACCGCGGCGGCCAGCAGCAGTCGCAGCAGGCCGACGAATGCGGCGGTGGCGGCGAACGCGAGCAGGATCGGGGCGATCCACGCCCTGATCGGCTTGCCCGCGGTTTCGTCGATCCAACTCTGGGCCCGGTCGAGCCACCGGTCGTACCCGTCGAACAGCGGCGTCAGGAGACGCTCCACACGGTCCACATCGGCCCCCATCTCGTGCGCGATGATGATCCGCTGCGACTCGCCTGCCGTCAATTCGTGGCGGGAGGTTGACGGGGGCGAATACCGTTGCCGTCATGCCGGATGGATTGAGCAGCCTGCTGCTGGGACTCGTCGCGCTGTTCGCGCTGTACTGGGTGATCCGCGCCGCCGTCGCCCACGGCATGTGGGACGCCTGGCACCGGCGTGCCCGCCACGAGCGCCAAGCCGTGCACCAGTCCGCCGTCAGAGCCGCCGCCGACGTGCCGCCGGGGCCGGAGACCGGTGGGTGATCGCCAGGCCGCGCGTTTGCGGTGAGTGCTCCGGCGAACGCGCAGTCGCCGTCGGACACGCTGTCGTCGCGGCCATGTTTGATCAACCGTGGTTTCCGATCACGCAAGCCGGTCGTGCGGTACGAGTGGCTGCACGACGGCGTCGTCTACGCGGACCGGTACCTGTTCGCCGACTCGGGTGAAGGCCTGACCCAGTGCTATGCGCGCTCACTCGCGCCACAGGGCCTGACCGAGCGCCTGGTCGCCGCCGGGCACGTCCACGGCCAGGGCTGGATCCAGACCTCCGGGCTGGGTGTCCCGCACCGGTTCGTCCACGTGCGCGGCGACAGGGACCGGGCTGCCGTTCCCGTGGGCGTCCCGGAGGTCGACGTTCCCTGCGGCACCACGGGAGTCCGGTACGAATAGTGCCCGAGGCGCGGCTCGCGGAGCTGCTGTCCGCGAGCCGCCCGGGTGGACAGGGACCGTCAGACGGCCGTACGCGACCACTGCTGGTTGGTGCCGGTGTTGCACGTGTACTGCTTGAGGACCACCCCGTCCGCGGTCGAGGCGGCGGGCACATCCACGCACTTGCCGCTGTGGCGCGCCCGCAGCTGGAACCAGCTGCCGTTGGCGACCATCTGGAACTGCTGGTTGTTGCCGGTGCCGCAGGTGTACTGGATGAGTTCGGCGCCGTCGGCGGTCGAGGCGCTCACCACGTCGAGGCACTTGCCGCTGTGGCGGCTGACGATGCGCCAGTAGCCGCTGCCGGCGTCGGAGAACTGCCACTGCTGCCAGGCGCTGCCGTTGTAGGTGTATTGGCCGATGCGCGCGCCGTTGTCGGTGTTCGGCGACTGGACGTCCATGGCCTTGCCGCTGTGGCGCACGTCGATCCGGTAGAAGGTCGTCGGCGCCGGCGTGGGGTCGACCACGGTGTCGCCCCAGCCGTACCGGACCCGGTTGGCGCCGGAGATGTTGCGGATGGTCAGGTTGAGGTCGGTGCCGCTGCCGCTCAGGGCGAACATCGAGTACCAGTCGTAGCCGATGGTGCCGGGTTTGCCGCCGAGGGCGGGCCAGTAGGTGCCGCCCATCTGGTTGTCGCGCATGACCTGGGCCATGGCGCGGATGTGCCGGACGAAGTTGTCGGTGCTGCCGGCGTCGCCGTAGTTGAGGCCGGTGGACATCGGTCCGCCGAATTCTGTGGCCACCGCGCGAGAGGCGCAGTTACCCAGCCGCGTCTGGATGTGGCTGCGGAACGCGTCGTAGGTCATCGCGCTGTAGAAGAAGGCGTAGTGGTGGAAGGACAGCAGCGTGGCGTTGAAGCGGCTGTCGTTGCAGACGTCGCGCAGGTCCTGGCTGTAGCCGGTGCCGCCGATGAGCACCCGGCCGGGCGCCGCCGAGTAGTGGTAGCTGAGCCAGTTCGCCGCGACGTCGCGCCACTCCGCCGAGGTGTAGCCGTGCGGCTCGTTCATCGGCTCGAAGTAGACGCTGCTGTTCGAGCCGTACGTGCTGGTCACGCTGGACCACATCGTGTTCCACGCGGCGAGGTTGGTGATCCTGCCGCCGGAGGCCGCGCCGTCCTCCCAGTAGGCGAGGATGACTTTGAAGCCGCGGGCGGTGGCGGCGTCGATCGCGCCGCGGTAGGCGTTCCACCAGGTCGTGTTGGCCACGGTGTGGGTGTTGATGGGCAGCCGGACGGTGTTGACGCCCATGGTGGCGGCCATGTCGTCGTAGAGGGCGTTGGCCTTGGCCCGCACCGTCGCGTTGCTGTCGGACTGGCTCAGGCCCTGCACGACGAGTGTGCCGGTGCTGAAGTTGTCACCCAGCACGGCCCAGTTCATGCCGCGGAACTGGCTGGTGGCGGCACTGGCCGGTGCCGCGGTTCCGACGAGGCCGGCCACCGCGGCAAGAGCGGTCACCACGAGGGCGACCAGCCACCGGCGCAACGGTCTGCGGCGCTGCGGCGCCTGCGCCGGGCAGCCGTCGGACGACACGGTTCGGGTCATGGAATGCCCCATCGTGGGATGCGAAGTTCGGGGTCCGACGTGACGCAATGTGGTCGCTCCGTCCTCAGGTCGATGTCGTGTGTGTTACATCGGAAAGGCAATCGAGCACCCGGCGCCACAACCCGATCCGAAACGTTCAAGAGCGCTCAGGGTCGAACTCCGCAGCCGACGCCGGTGGGCGGCCACCTCGGTCGACGGGTCAGAACCCGAGCAGGAACAGCAGGCCCGAGATGAGCAGCCCGGCCTCGACGAGGTGGACGAACAGCCGGTCGCTGATGCGGTTCAGCAGCCGCTTGCCGGTCCAGGCTCCGGCCAGCGTGGCGGGCGTCAGCACCAGGCCGTAGACCAGGACCGTGGTGGTCAGCAGGTCGCCGGTGCCGTATGCGGCGATCTTGGCCAGATGCATGCTCAGCGCGGAGGCGGCACGGGTGAGCCCGTAGGCCAGGAAGAACGGCGCGGTCAGCGGCCC
This sequence comes from Catellatospora sp. NPDC049133, assembly GCF_040648455.1. Taxonomy (NCBI): domain Bacteria; kingdom Bacillati; phylum Actinomycetota; class Actinomycetes; order Micromonosporales; family Micromonosporaceae; genus Catellatospora; species Catellatospora sp. NPDC049133. Next base: position 283,692 of record NZ_JBEZDT010000005.1, on the reverse strand, counting down.
GACCGACCCGACCAGCGCCGACCCGAGCCCGGACGCCGCGCCGACGGCCGCGAAGGCCGGGTCGGCCGGCTTGCGGGGGTTCGGACGGAACCTCCTCCAGCTGACGACCCCGATCAGGAACGCGCCGAGCACCCGCTTCAGCGGATCCAGTGGTGCGTGGGCGAGCAGCAGACCACCGGCGAGGGCCAGCGGCACCGCGCCGAGCGCGAACCAGCCGACCAGCCCCCACCGCAGCTCGCGCCGGTTGAGCCAGACTCGCGCGGTGTTGCTGGACAGCTGGGTCAGCGTCAGCATGGGCACCGCCGCCCGCAACCCGAACAGGGCGGTGAACACCGGCAGCAGCAGCACGCCGCCGCCGAATCCCGCCACGGCCGACAGCAACGCCAGCAGATACGCCGCCGCCGACGCGATGGCAAGTGTCGGCAGGTCGAGTGGCATGCGATCACCTCCGCGGGCGGCGTCAGGCCCCCGGCCGGAAAGGGCGGGTCATCGCCGTGAGCAGGGTGTGCTCGTCGTCGTCCGCGCCCAGATGCCAGGTGAACGCTCCTCGCAGGCCGCGCCGTTCGGCGAACGCGGCCCGCTCCTCGACGGACCGCGCATCCTCGTAGCTGACGAACGTCGAGGTGCCGGGGTGGTACAGCCACGGCGAGCGGGCCACCGGATGGCGGTGGCGCTGCCAGGCCGGATCGGGCAGCAGGTCGCGGCTGATGTCGCGCCAGTCGCCGACCCGGACGGTGCCGGTCTGGGGCTGGTACAGCCCGGCGCTCTCGCCGGCGGAGGCGACGCGGAAGCCGCGGCCGTAGAACGGCACGCCAAGCACGATCTTGTCGCGCGGTACGCCGTGGCGCTCGTGGTAGTCGACGGCCCCGGTGACGTTGTTCCACCGGCGCAGGCCGGCGTCGAGCGGTTCCTGCGGCACCTCGGCCAGCGGCGCGTTGAACGTGGCGACGGGGGAGAAGCCCGTGCCGAAGTCGTAGGTCATCAGGTTGACGAAGTCGAGCTGCTCGGCGAAGGCCGCCAGCTCGTAGCTCGCCGCAGGGTCGTACGGGCCGGCCGACTGAAGCCGGCCGGCGGGCAGCGCGGCGACCAGCAGCCGGGCCGGGCCGAGGCCGTCGCGGAGCTGCCGGGCCAGCAGGGTGGCGTGGTGCCGGTCCTCGGGCCGGTGCGTCACCTCGGCCGGGCCGCCCGAGACGGGGAACTCCCAGTCCAGGTCCAGGCCGTCGAACCCGTCGGCCAGTTCCAGGCACTGTTCGACGAAGTGGGCCCGGGACCGCGGCGTGAGCGCCGCGTCGGAGAACCCGTCAGCGCCCCAGCCGCCGATCGACAGCACGATCCGCAGGCCGGGGTCGTCCCGTCGGCGCGCGGCGAGGGCCGCGCGATGCGCGGGCGCCCATGGTGGCAGTTGCCAGCGCCCGTTCTCGCAGGTGGCGAATGCGTAGAAGACGTGGGTCAGCACTCCGGCGGGCAGCGTGTCGATCGGTCGCGTGTTCTCGTCGGCCGCGTGGAAGTAGGCGCCCAGCACCGTACGCCCCGTGATCATCCATGCACGGTATCAGCACCCGGTTTATCCGGTCCGTCTACACCGGACGGTTATTCGCAGGTCAGGGGCCAAATGACGGGCCGGGCCTGGGGGTGCGCGCGATCTTCTCCAAAAACGACGGCAGGACCGCTTGACTTCCCGGGGACGTTTGAATAATCTCAAGCGTAGTTAAGAACATGAACGTGAAACACAGCTACAGCGACTAGCCGGACCGCCACGGTCCGGGTGAAGTGCCGAAGGAGGTGCAACACCATGGCCGAGACATCGACCACCTGGGACCTGATTCCCGAGTACGACATCGCGTTCGACCTGGATGACCTGGACCTGGGGCCGCTGACGGTCACGGCGATGCGGGACTCCATGGCGCTCCCGGAGACCGGGGCCTCGTGGATCAACACGAGCGGCAACGCGTCCTGCTCCTGCTGCTACGTCACGTGATCTGAGCTTCCCGCCGCCTCCTCCTCTTCAGCGGCGGGGTGTCCACGACCGTACGACCATCGAAATGAGGTGAATCAAATGTCGAACGAAGACTTCAACGTCGACGAGCTCGAGCTGGACGACCTGTCCGTGACCTCGATCCGCGACTCGGCCGCTCTGCCGGAGACCGGTGCCTCCTCGGGCAGCTCCAGCAGCAGCGCGTCGTCGTGCTGCGGCAGCTCCTCGTGCTGCTCCTCCTGTGGGGACAGCCCGGAAGAGGCCGCCTGAGCCGGCACCTGAACCGGAACGGCAGCGTCAGGGACTGCCGGCACTCCGGACCAACCGGGGCCTGAAAACCCCGCAGCACCGATCCGAGGGGGCACGAGTCATCGTGCCCCCTCTTTCATCTCCGGGAGAACCCGTGGAAGTCATAGCTCGCCTTGAACACGTCACCAAGACGTTCGGCAAGGTGGTCGCCCTCAACGCCGTGTCGCTCACGGTCTCGCGCGGAGTGACCGCCGTCCTCGGCCCCAACGGGGCCGGCAAGTCCACCATGATCGAACTACTGTCCGGCCTGCGCCACCCCACCAGTGGCCGCGTCGAGGTGCTCGGGGGCGACCCGGGCGACATCGCCGTGAAGGCCCGTATCGGCATCACCCCCCAGCGCACCGCCCTGCCCTGGCGGCTCACCGTCACCGAGACCCTCGACCTGATCGCCGCGCACTACCCCAACCCGCTCACCCGCGACGAGGTCGTGCAGCGACTGGGTCTGGAGAAGTTCCTCAAGAAGCGCAACGGCACGCTGTCCGGTGGCCAGCGCCGCCGGGTCGCCCTGGGCGCCGCCCTCATCGGCAACCCGGAGCTGCTCTTCCTCGACGAGCCCACCACCGGCCTCGACGCCGACAGCCGCGACCAGCTGTGGGCCGCCATCGCCGAGGTGTCGGCCGGCGGCCGCGCCGTCCTGCTCACCACCCACGACATGGCCGAGGCCGAGCACCTGGCCAGCCGCATCGTCGTCATCGCCGACGGGCAGGTCGCCCGCGACGGCTCCCTCGACGATGTGATCGTCGAGGTCGGACTGCACCTGGTCGAGCTGGAGGTCCCCGCGGGGACGTCACCGCTGACCTTCACCACCATCCCGAACGAGCGCATCGAGCAGCTCGGCAACCGCACCAAGATCTACACCGCCGATCCCGACGCGACCGTACGCGCTCTCGTGCTGGACCGGGTGCCGTTCCGCGGCATCCGCGTCGAGCGCGTCGGCCTGGAAGAGGCGATCCGGGCGATCACCGCCGGTGACGGCGACTCCGTCGTGCCGGTCAGCCCCGCAGTTCCGCACATCGCCGAGAGGGTGTCCTGACATGCGCCACGTCCTCCTGCACGCCCGCGCGCACCTGCGAGACACCAGCCGGATGCCCGTCTACTGGGTCCCCGCGCTGCTGTTCCCGCTGGTCTTCTTCGGGCTTTTCGGTTACACCAACGCCACCAGCCTGGCCAAGATCGGCCTGGGCAGCGAGTACGTCATCACGCCGTTCCTGCTGTTCACCACGCTGAACGTGACCATCGTCAGCCTCTCGGCCGGCGTCGCCGCTGACCGCGAGAACCCGTGGGAGCAGCGCCTGCGCGTGCTGCCACTGCCGGCGCTGTCCCGCTTCGCCGGGCGGCTGCTCTACGTGCTCGGGTTCAACCTGGTCAGCTGGATCCCGCTGCTGCTGCTGGCGGTGTTCACCACCGACCTCAGGCTGCCGCCGGAGCAGTGGCCGATCTGGCTCGGCGCGGTGCTGCTCGGCGCGATCCCGTTCGGGCTGCTCGGCATGGCCATCGGCTACCGCTTCCCGCCCCAGGGCGCGATGACGGTCGCCAACATCCTGTTCATGCTGCTGGCGTTCCTCGGCGGGCTGTTCGTGCCCGTCAAGCAGCTGCCGGCGGCGATCCGCGACGTCGTGGTCTTCCTGCCCACCCATGAGTACCAGCACCTGGTGCTGTCCATCATCGGCCGGGCCGACCGGATCGCCGCCCCCACCTGGACCATCGGCGTGCTCGCCGCATGGACCCTGCTGTTCGCGTGGCTCGCCCGCATGGCGTTCCGGCGCGACGAGGGGGTGCGGTACGGATGACCGAGCTCGCCATCGCCGACGCCGCCGCCCGGACCGGGCGGCCCGACGACCGGAAGGCCGTCGAGCTGGCGCCGTACGCCCTCGTGCGGCTGGCCGCGCTGCCGTACCCCGCCGTGCCCGAGGGCGGTGCGGAGTTCCGCGACTGCCTGGCCCGGCTCGTGCGGCTGCGTGTCCGGCTGACCGAGACGGCCGGTGACCTGGCCGACGCGCTCTACGCCAGCGCCGAAGGGCACGACGCGGAGTTCCACCGCAAGGTCGTGCTGCCGCTGCGGCGCGACGTGCACAACGGACGCCTGCCCCGGCCGGCGATCCTCGACGTGCTCGGCGACCTGCCGGACCGGGTCCCGCTGCTGCGGGAATGGCTGGACGCGATGGCGGAGGTGACCGCGATCCGCGCGGCGCTCACCGCCGCGGCCCCCTCGGCGCTGGCCGCCGAGCGGGCCGCGCTGGCGGCCACCTGCGCGGCGGACCCGCTGCGCAGGGCGGTCACCCTCACCGGCGCCGACCTGCTGCGGGGCATCGACCGCGCGGCCGCCGGCGGCGCCAACCCCGACTCGCGGGCCCGCAAGGGCGAGCACAACGCGCTGCGGTACGCGCTGCGCGTCAACTCCAAGACCAGCCCGCTGTCCTGGTTCACCTACGTCGCCTGGGGCGAGTGGGCCGGCCCCGGCGAGCCCGAGCAGCTGGCCGGCGAACCGGTCGCCGTCGCGCGGGCCAACCGCACCCTGCTGGTCAGGGTCGCCGCGGCGGCACTGAACCAGCTCCGGGACCGGGTGCCCTACCGGCTCGCGCCCAGCATCCGGGTGGTCGACGGGAAGGTCAACTACCGGCGGGACACCCCGCTCGGCTACGGCGACCGCATCGTCGCCGCCCGGGAGGAGGACGTCAGCCTCGCCTACGGCGCTCCGGTCGCACTGGTGCTCAGCCTGGTCCGCGCGGCGGGCCCGGCCGGGGCGGCTCCGGCCGAACTGGTCGAGGCGCTGGCCGAGCGGCTGCCGGGCGAGCACGCCCGCGCCGTCGAGGTCGCCCGGCGCTACCTGGGCCAGATCATCGACGGCGGGCTGCTGGTGCCGATCCACCCGGCCGACCCGCAGGACGTCGACGCGGTCGCCACCACGGCGGCCTGGCTCGACGGGTACGGCCAGACCGAGCTCGCCGCGCTGCTGCGCGACATCGACGAGCGGACCGCCGCGTTCCCGGCGCTGCCGGTGGAGGAGCGGATCCCCGCGCTGGCGTCGCTGCGCGAGACCTGGCTGGCGGCGTTCGCCGCGTCCGGGGCGGAGTGGCTGGAGTCGCCGGTCCTCAGCGAGGACGTGAACCTGCGCAGCACGCTGCGCCTGGGCGCCGCGCACGGCCGCGACGCCGCCGAGGGCCTGGCCGGGATCGGCCCGGTCGTGGAACTGTTCGACCAGTACCTGGTCTTCCGGCGACTGAGCCGGGACCGGTTCGTGCAGCTGTACGGGCCGGGCGGGCGCTGCACCGACCTGGCCGGGTTCGCCCACGAGATGGGCCTGATCTGGCAGGCGGGTGGGCTGGTGTCGCTGGGCGGCACGGTCAGCGACCACCCGCGCTTCGCCCAGCTCGTCTCCCCGGAGCTGATCGAACTGGGGCAGGCGAGGGCCGCGGTGACCCGGGTCATCGACGCCGACAACGCCGGTGATCCGGCCGAGCGGATCCTCAGTGACGAGGCCGTACGGCTGGCTGCCGAGGCGCTGCCCGGCTGGGTGCGGGCGCGGCCGGCGTCGTACAGCTTCTTCGTGCAGCCGGTCGCCGCGAACGGGCGCACCGAGTTGGTGCTCAACCACATCTACGGCGGCTGGGGCAGGTTCACCAGCCGGTTCCTCGACCTGATCGCGCCGCAGGCGCGGGCCAAGGTCGCCGCCCAGGTGCAGCGCGGTTTCGGGCCCGGCGCGCGGGTGGCCCAGTGGCGGCCCGTCAGCGGCTTCAACGCCAACCTGCACCCGCTGGTCGTCGACGACGAGATCGCCGAGGACCCGGCCTGGAGCTCGATCGCGGTGGACCAGCTGGAGATCTGCCACGACCCGGCCACCGACCAGGTGCGCCTGCGCCACACGCCCAGCGGCGACACGCTCGACGTGCTCTACCTGGGGTTCCTGGTGCCGTTCATCCTGCCGGACCGGTTCGTGCCGCTGTATCTCGACCTGTCCAGCGGCCTGGCGTCGCTGAACCACCTCGCGCCCAGCCGCAAGGTCGGCGACGTGCGGGTCCGGCCCCGGCTGCGCCACCGCGACATCGTCCTGGCGCGCCGGTCGTGGCGGGTGCCCGCCGACGACGTCGAGGCGTTCAAGGCGGCGATGGCCGCCGAGGGCGACGTGCCCGCCGAGGCCGCCGCCGCCTGGCTGGCCCGGCACGGGCTGCCGGCCGAAGTGTTCCTCGGCCCGGAGGGCGGCGAGATGAAGAGCGCCGACGACTTCCAGCGCTACATGGGCCAGCACAAGCCGCAGTACGTCGACTTCGGCAATGCGCTGCACCTGCGCAATCTGCCGAAACTGCTGGTGCGGCATGACCGCGGCGTCCGCGTCGAGGAGGCGTTGCCCGTGCCCGGCTCGGGCAATCCCGACGGGCGGGTCGTCGAGCTCGTCACCGAGGTCTACCGGAAGGGAAGCACACGATGACCACGCACGATGGCCTGGACGTCATCTGCCACTACTACGACGCGGTCAAGGCGCCGCTGCTGCGCGACGCCGTGCTGCCCGCGCTGGCGGAGACCACCGGCGTCGCGACGCACCTGGAACGGCACTGGCTGCACGGCCCGCACGTGCGGGTCTGCCTGCGCGGCGAGCCCGCCGCCGTGGCCGACGCGGCCGCGCTGGTCGCCGACCGGCTGCGCACGCACCTGGTCACACGCGGCTCCCGGGCCGTGACCAGCGACGCCGAGCTGCTGCACCGCGCGGCGATAGCCGGCCGGGTCGAGCTGGTCCCGCCGCCGTACACGCCGATCTGGCCGGACAACACCGTCAGCATCGTGCTGCCGCAGACCACGGCGCTGGAGTCGCTGCTGGGCGGGCCCGCCGCGGTCGCATGCCGCAACGAGCTGCTGCGCCTGGGCATGCCCGCGGTGTCGGCGTCGCTTTCGCACCTCGGCCAGCGCGGCGACGTCGCCGGGGCCCGGGTGTGGCTGCTGCTGGTGTCGATGGCCGCGCACGCCGGGCGCTACCCGCTCGGCCTGGGCGCCGGGCACCAGTCGTTCCTGTCGCATCTGGAGGACTTCCTGCTCTTCCACGACCCGGACGGCACGCTGCGCCAGACCTACGCCCGGCACTGGGACCGGCATGCCCCCGCGGTCACCGACCTGGTCACCAGGGTCGCCGACGGCCGCGCGCAGTCGCCGGTCGAGTCGGCGTGGCTGGACTGGACCGTGGCCGCCCGCGCCGCCGCCGAACCCGCCTTCGACCGCGGCGAGCTGCCGCTGGTGCCGGGCGCCGCCTACACCGACCGGGCCCGCCAGGTCGGCGACGAGCGCACCCTGCGCCAGTGGGACCCGACGCAGCGCACCGAGTTCAGCGCGTACCACGAGCAGCTGCGCAAGGTCGACTTCGAGAAGGTGCCGTTCGCCCGCGAGTTCGTGGTGTACCGCTTCGCCACCAACATCCTCTACCAGCTGCTCAGCGTCTGCGACGTGGAGCCGGCCGAGCGCTACCTGGCCGCGTACCTGGTCAGCCAGGCCGCCGAGCGGATCACGGGCATCACCTGGCGGGAGCGGCTGGACCGCTACCTGGCCGCGCAGCGGACAGGTCAGGAGCCCGGTCTGGCCGCGCAGCGGACAGGTCAGGGAACCGACCTGCAGCAGCCGTCGGCGCAGCGGGTGCTGAGCGAGGTGGCGTCATGACCACGCTCGCCACGCGCAGCGTGCCCACCCAGCGCACCGCCCGGGTGTCGGACCTGCCGCCGCAGGCCCCGCGCACCCTGGTCCGGCTGCGCCCGATCGTGCACGCCACCCCGACCGCGCAGGGCGTGCACGTCCGCGGCTGGTCGTCGAGCTTCACCGTCAAGGGCGGCAGCGGCCTGTGGAAGCTGTGGCAGATCCTGTCGGCCCGGCTGATCGAAGGCCTGCCCGCCGAGCAGGTCGTCGCACCCACCGGCCGGCCCGAGGTGGTCCGCGCGGTGACCGTGCTGCTGGAGCAGTTGCGTGAACACGACATGCTCGTCGACCTGCCCGCGGGCTGGGTCGACGGCACCGACCCGGCGGCCCCGCCCGCCGACGTGTGCGCCTGGCTCAGCTCCGTGGCGGCCGACCCGGCCGACGCGTGGCGGCGGCTGCGTACCACCCCGGTGCGGCTGACCGGTGACGGACCCGTCGCCGAGGCCGCGGCCCGCGCACTGGCGGGCATCGGCGTCGACGTCCTTCCCGGCGCGCTGCCGGCCGCGGCCGACGGCGTCACCGACCTGGTGCTGTCCACCGACGCAGGGATCGCGGTGGCCGCACGCTGCCGCGGCGAGGTCGGCATGGTCGTGCCGGTGTCCGAAGTCGACTCCGTGCTGTGGTCGGCCCGCGAGGTCACCCGCCGCCTGGCCGGGGCGGCCGACCCGAGCGGCGCGCCGCACGCGCTGACGGCGCTGGTCGGCTCCGCCGCCGCACACCGGTTGGTGTGCGCGGTCGCCGGGCTGGCCGACCCCGCGATCGAGGCCGCCGAGCTGCACGACGACGACCAGCAGCCCGCCCCGGCCCGGCTGGAGCACCCGTCGGTGCTGGTCGCACGGCTGGACCCGCTGTCGCTGACGTACCACCCGTTCCTGCCCGCCGCGTCCGCCGTGCCGCCCGCCGACACCGTCGACGAGGCACTGCGCCGCATCGAGGCCCTCGTCGACACCGAGCTCGGCCCGCTGACCGAACCGGTCGCCGGCAACCTGCCGCAGGTCCCGGCCGCCCTGGCCGACGCCGGTGGCGTGGTCGGTATGGGCGCGAGCACCGACGCCGCCCGCCTCGACGCCGTGCTGCGCCAGGCCGAGACGGTGCTGGCCGGCGGCGACGCCGGGCACTTCGCGGTCGGTGTGCACGACCGGCACGCCCAGGGCACGGCGCTGCGCCGACTGGCCGACGCCGCCGTCGAGCAGCTCGACACGACCCCGGTCGCCGACGACGAGTGGATCGGCTCCCCGGTGGCCCGCCGCTGGTGGAAGGCGCTGACGCTGCGCTTCGGCCAACCCGCGTGGGTCCACGTACGACGGCTCGCGGCCGACGCCGTGCACGCGCAGATCGCCTGCGGCGGCGAGGTCGTCGCCTGGGCCGTCGAGGAGCGGACCGCCGACGCGGTCGCGTTCGCGGCGCTGGCCGCGGTCGGCGCCGCCCAGGCGCGCGAGGCGGGCCTGGACGTGCCCGCCGGCCCCGTGACGCTGTCCGGTGCCGCGCCCGCCGCACGACCCGCCGGTGAGGACGTCACCCCGTGGTCGGCCGGCTGGCACTGGCCCGCCGGGGTCGACCAGGGCGAGGACCGGTTGCAGGCGGCGCTGCGCGGGCTCCCGCCGATCGCGCGGGCCACCGTGTGGCGGCTCGGCGAGCTGAGCAGCGCCGAGGACGGCATGACCGAGCAGGCCGCGCAGCTGCGCCGGGAACTGTCGGCGGTCGGCTTCACGGTCGTGCGGTGGGCGTCATGAGCACCCTCGCCACCGCCCTGCGCGGCCTCGACCTACCGGTCCTCGACGCCGACCAGCTCGGCGCGGCTGCGGGCCGCGGCCCGGACGGCACCGTCGTCATCGACCTGCCGGTCCTCGGCAACCTCCACCTCCGCGCGACCGGCGGCGCGCCATCGCACAGCAGCCCGGTCATGGCTGCCGGGCCCGGCACGGACGCGGCACAGCGGCCGGCGGTCGTCGTGCTGCAGGACTGGACCCGGGCGCAGGCCGAGCAGCTCAGCCAGGCCGCGTACGCGGGGGAGCGGCCGGTGCTGCCGGTGCGGTTGGACGGCGGGCTGGTGCTGATCGGACCGCTGCTGCACCGCGCCGCCCCGGTCTGCCTGGGTTGCGCCGAAGGGGCCCGGCTCAGCGTCTTCGGGCCGACGGTGCCGCAGCGCACGCCCGGCCTTGCCTTCGGTGGGCTGCTGCCGCCGACCCTGCTCGCCCCGCTGGCGGCGCTGCTCGCCGGGGCGCTGGCCGACCCGGCCGCCTACGAGGGGACCGTGCTGGCGCTGCGCGCCGACCGGCTCACCGTGTCGACGCACCGGGTGCGCGCGGCGCGGCAGGGCTGCGCCGTGTGCTCGCCGCTGCCCGACGACACGGCTCAGGCCGCGCGGATCACCCTGACGCCCAGCCCGACCGCGGACCCGTACGCGTTCCGCGCCGCCAACGAGCGGACCACCCGCGAAGGGCTGCGCGCCGAGCTGTTCGACTGGCGGCACGGACCCGTGGCGCACCTGCGGCGCACCGAGAACATGCCGCTGCCGCTGGTCACCGCCGAGCTGGCGGGTGACAGCGCGATCCGCGAATCCGGCTACGGCCGCGCTCGCACGTTCGCCGACGCCGAACGCGTCGGGCTGTTCGAGGCCGCGGAGCGCTACACCGGCATGCGCCCGCACGGGCGGCGTACCGCGATCATGGCGTCCTATGCCGAGCTCGACCCGGCGACCACGATCGACCCGGCGCGGCTCGGGCTGCAGGACCCCGCGTACCACGACCACCCCGAGTTCAAGCTCAAGCCGTACACGCCGGACCTGCGTACCGGCTGGGTGCACGGCTGGTCGCTGACCCGCGACCGGCTCGCCACCGTGCCCGAGCACGTCGCCTACTGGGGCCTGCACGCCGGCGCCGGGCCTCGCTTCCTCTACGAGAGCTCCAACGGCTGCGGGCTGGGCAACAGCCTCACCGAAGCGGTCCTGTACGGGCTGTACGAGGTCGCCGAACGCGACGCGTTCCTGATGGCCTGGTACGCCCGCACCCCGCTGCGCCGGGTCGCGGTGCCCGCCGACGACCCGGTGCTGCCGCACCTGACCGACCGCCTGGAGCAGGCCGGCTACCGGCTGATGTTCTTCGACGCGACCAACGACTTCGGCGTGCCGACGGTGCTGGCCCTGGTGCTGCACCACGACCCGGTTTCCGGCGCGCCGCAGGCGCTGTTCGCGGCGGGCGCGCACCCCGACCCGCGGGCGGCGATGCGCTCGGCCGCGGCCGAGGCCGTCGTCGACGCCATCGTCACCCCCGACGTGGTCCGCGCCAAGCCGCACTACCTGGACCGGGCCCGGCTGCTGCCGATGCTCGACGACCCGGAGCTCGTGCTCACCTTGGACGACCACGTCGCCCTGAACACCCTGCCGGAGGCGCGGGAGCGTTACGACTTCCTGCTCGGCGACGACGACCCCGACGGCGGCGACGACTGGCGCGAGGTCTGGCCGGGCGCGCCCGCGCCGGCCGGCGACCTGACCGTGCTGCTGGCCGACACCCTCGCCCGGCTCGACCGGGCCGGCCTGGAGGTCGTCGCCGTGGACCAGACCGACCCGCGGCTGCGCGACCGGCTCGGCCTGCACTCAGCGAAGGTGATCGTGCCGGGCAGCCTGCCGATGACGTTCGGCCACCTCAACCACCGCACCCGGGATCTGCCCCGGCTGCTGGAGGTGCCGTTCCGGCTCGGCCGGGCCACGGCGCCCCTGCGCTACGACGACCTCGCCCGCCACCCCCACCCGTTCCCGTGAGGACCGCCATGGACGCCACCCTGTCCCGCGTGTGGGACCAGACGCACGGCAAGGTCGTACGCTCCGGCGCGATGCCCCGCCGCACCCCGGCGGCCCGAGCCGGGATCGCCCTGGCCGAGCTGCCCGAGCGGTACGCGCTGCCCGCCGCGATCCTGCGCCTGGCCATGACGCCCCGGCGCTGGGAGCCGTGGAACTCCTTCAACGAGCACCGCGCCTACCCGTCGCCGCGCGCCGCCTGGCTGGTGGACGTGTCCGTCGTGGAGGGCCACCGCCGCTGGCTGGTCGACCCCGTCCGCGACCGGCTCGCCGGCCGCACGGACGCCCCGGTCGGCTCCGGCACGACCGTGACCCTGGACCTGACGTTGCACCCCGAGCGGCTGCCCGCCGGGTACGCGGCCCTGGCCGAGGTGCTGACCTGGCTGGAAGCCGGGCACGTGGCCGCCGCCCTGGCCGACAGCGCCGCGGCGCACGGCTGGACCGCGACCGCCGACCTGGACGACGACAGCGAGCTGACCGTGACGCTGCGCGCGGGCGGAGACAGGGACGTCGACGTCCGCGCCTGGTCCGACAATGCCGGCACGCGGCGCGCGAGCGCGGCACGACCGAGGCCGGCCGCCCGCCGTACCTCCGGGCTGGGGCCGCGCGGGCTGAGCGCCGATCCCGGCCCGCTGCTCGAGGGCACGCTGGCGGCGCTGGCCCAGGCCGCGCACCGGCACCCGGCCGGCTCCCCGGCGGGCTGGCCGGGGCTGCGCCACCGCGCCGTCGCCGCCCGCATCGCCGGGCTGACGGACGGTCTGTACACCCTGGACGGTGGCACCACGGACCTGATCAGCGCCGAGCCCACCATGGAGGCGGTGCAGCAGTCGTTCAGCTACCCGCGCGACAAACTGGACGTCGCGGGCATGAACGTCGGTTGGGTGATCACCGCCGACGTGCCGGCGGCCGTACGGGCGGGCGGTCTGGCCGCGTACCGGCGGCTGTTGCTGGCCGCGGGCGCGATCGGCCAGCATGTCGGCGCGGCCGCGGCCGGCGCCGGGCTGTTCTGCCGCCCTGCCCGCAGCGTGCACGAGGCGCACCTGGAGGCGGCCGTCGCCGCCCCCGCCGCCGAAGACTTCCTCTACCTGCTGCTCATCGGCCGGTCGCGCCCCCGCGACTTCGCCTACGACCTGACCCCGCCGGAGGTGCTGCCGTGACCGCCGCCACCCTTGACCGGCACAGCGACGCCCGCGTGTGGCGCAGCCTGCACTGCTTCGCCTACTGGCCCTCGGGCGACCTCGACGACTTCCTGTGCCGCACGGTCACCCCCCTGCTGGACCGGCTGCGCCGCGAGCACCGCATCGCCGACTGGTTCTACATCCGCTACTGGGAGGGCGGCCCGCACCTGCGGCTGCGCCTGCGCGGGGCGGACGAGTCCACCGGCGAGTGGCTGCGCGAGGAGCTCGGCCGGCTGCTGGCCGAGGCGCCGTTCACCCCGGCGGCGCTCGACGGCAGCACCTACTACCAGGCGCTGGGCGGGCCCGCCGCGCAGTCGCAGGCCGGCTGGCACGAGCACGGCGAGGTACGCGAGATCGCCTACGTCGCCGAGACGCCCCGCTACGGCGGCGCCGCCGCGCTGCCGATCGCCGAGGACGTGTTCTGCCGCAGCACCGAGGTCGCCACCCGCGTAGTCGCCGCCACCGCCGACCCGCGGGCACGGCTGGCCGCGGCCACCGAACTCACCATCGCCACCGCGATGGCGCTCGGCCTGGACCGGCTCGGCACGGCCCGCTGGCTGCGCATCCACGCCGGAGCGTGGCGCTTCAACACCGAGGTCGCGATGCTGCCGACGGCGCTCATGCAGGAGCGCACGTCGAAGGTGCTGGCGACCCAGGCGGCCACCCTCAACCAGCGCTGGGCCCGCACCGCCGCGGCGATCACCGCCGACCCCGACGGCCGGCGTTCGCCGGTCACCGCCTGGGCCGGCGTGGTCCGCGAGGCCAACGCGCGGCTGGCCGAGCTGGAGCCCGGCGCGACCCCCGGGCGCTGGCTGGGCGTATGGGCGTCGCAGCTGCACATGCTGTTCAACCGCCTGGGCATCACCCCCGACGAGGAGCGCTCGGTGTGCTGGCTGGTCGCCGGCACCGCGCTGGCCCCCGAAGGGCTGGCCCCGTTCTTCGACGACGGCGCGCAGGCCCCCGACCGGCGCTACCACGAGGCCAGCAAGTTCCTGCTGGGCGGCGCGAGCGACCACACGCCCCGCGAGGTGGAGGGCCCGCCCGCGTTCCGGATGCGCGCCATGCGCCCGCCGGTGCCGCTGCCCTCGCACGAGGCGCCGCGGCTGCCGCTGGCCGACGTGCTGCGCACGCGCCGCTCCGCCCGGGGCGCGCTGACCGGCCCGCTGCGGGCCGAGGAGCTGGGCACGCTGCTGTGGAGCGCGCATGCGATCTCGCATCACGAGCAGATCACGCTGCCCGACGGCACGCCCTACCGGTTCGGGCACCGGCCGTATCCGAGCGCGGGTGCGCGTTACGTGGCCAAGTTGCGCCTGGTCGTCCGCGACGTGGCCGGGGTCGAACCCGGCTGCTACCACGTCGACCCGGTCGACCGGACGCTGTGGTGGATGGGCGGCGCGCCGTCCGACGTGGACCTGCTGGCCACGTCGATGTGGTTCCAGCCCGACCACGCCTCGGCGTACGAGGGGATCGACATCTCGGCGATGCCGGCGATGCTGGCCCTCTACGTCGAGCTGGGGCGGCTGCGGCCGCGCTACGGCATGCGCGCGCTGCGGTTCGGCACGGCCGAGGCCGGGCACCTGGCGCAGAACCTGTCGCTGGTCGCCGCGGCGACCGGGCTGTCGCTGGGCATGATCGGCGGCTTCTACGACGACGTCGCGCACGAGGTGTTCGGGCTCGACGGCATCGACAACGTGGCGGTCTACCTGCTGCCGATCGGGCGGCAGCGGCGCTCGCCGGACGGCTGAGACCCGCGGGTCCGGCTCCGCCAGGCCCGCGGCGAACAAGCCCGGACGCGATGAAGCCCCCGACCGTCAGGGAGGACCGGGGGCATCGCTTGCAGACAGTGTGGCACATCCGAGCGCGCGCCGCACCTATGACGGGAGGCACACCTCATGACGGACTCCGCGCCACGGCTGCGCAGGATCGCCGGTGTGAGCGAGCTGCGCGCGGTCAGCGACACGGTGCGCCTGGCCGTGCTGACCATCCTGTTCGACCATCCACAGGAGAGCTTCTCAGTGCGTGACCTGGCCGAACGCACCGGCGTGCCGGTGACGCTGATGCACTACCACCTCAAGATCCTGCGTACCGAGAACCTGGTGGGGGTGGTGGTGCGCCGCACCGCGCAGAACCGTCGGGAGCGGCAGTACCAGGCGCGGTATGCCGCGCTGCGCTGGGACTTCCCGGCCGCCGGCGATCCCGGGGTGTAGACGCCGAAAACCCCGCCGGTCAGGGGCGGGGTCGCGGCACTGTGCGGGCCGGCGGCCCGCGGGGGAGCGGTCACTCGCTCCGGGTCGGGTGCAGCGCGATCAGCATGCCGAACGGGTGGCGGCCCGAACCGGCGCTCTTCTCGAACTTGCGGATCAGGTTGAGCAGTTCGGCGCGGAACTCCGCGATCTGGCTCTCCTCGATGCTGGCGACCGAGCGGCTGACCAGCAGCCGTTCGGTCTCGGCGGCGTCGGCGTCGATGGACATGGTGGACGCGGCCAGGCCGAGGTCGATCTCGTCGCGGGTGATGTCGAACTGGGTGCCCACGGCGGCGCGCAGGCTCTCGGCGTCGTTCTCGGTGCGCCGGCTGAACCTCAGGTCGAGCTGGCCCGCGCCGTACTGCTTCTCGATGATGCCGTTGACCACCCGGGTGTCTCTGATCTGGACGAGACCGTGTTGCTCCAGCTGGTTCAGATGGTAGTAGATCTTGGTGGGGGAGATGCCGACGATGCCGGCGAACTCCTTTGCTGTCCACGTGCGCGCCGGCTCGGCCATCGCCAGCTCCAGGATCGCCATGCGGATCGGATCGGCGAGCGCCTTGAGTGTCGCCACATCATCGATGATCCGCCGCGGCACTAACTCAGTCACGGCCAGAACCTCCCGTTCAACTCATACCAACGGTTCGACTATACACCAACGCTTGACAGAGTTTTGTTGCTCAGATTATTTTGAACGTCGAGATTAGCGCATCGCAATCTTTAAATACAAGTCGGAACCTCAGCTGGAGGGATCACCATGCCCAGGAACCGCTTCTCGACCGTCATCGCCGCCGCGGCGCTCGCGGTCGTCGCCTCGCCCGGCATCGCCGCCGCGGCCCCCGACGCCGACCAGGCCGTTCCACAGGAGCACAGCACCGCGATCATCGAGGTCCTCGCGCTCGGCGACCTGCCGGAGGTGCCGGGCCCGAACTTCGGTTGCGGCGTGTGCTGACGCCGGACCGGGCCACAGAACTTCGCAGACGGGCGGGTGCCGCAGCACCCGCCCGTCGCCGTCTCGCAGACCGTTTCCCGCCGCATCGACAGCCTCGACAGGTCCCGAACCGCTGACGGAAGGCCCCGCCATGGTCACGCTCGTCCCCAGCCGCTACCTCGCCTTCGGTGAGAGCACCTACCAGCACCGCGTCGGGCGGCCGGTGCGCGCGGTCTACCACACGGCCTCCGCCCGCGCCCTGCTGCTGGATCCGTCCGTCGTGGACGCGCTCCGTGGCGAGGCACCGCAGGAGCGCCTGGACGCCGCGACGCTGGAGCGGCTCGCGCAACTGGGTCTGCTGGTGCCCGCCGGGACCGACGAGGCGGGCGCGGTCATCGCCGCGTCCCGGGCCGCGGTGCGCGACGCGCGGCAGCGTCAGTTCGTGGTGATGCCGACGGCCTACTGCAACATGGGCTGCGACTACTGCGGGCAGGAGCACCGGCGCGGCGCGGGAGTGGAACCCGGGCGGCACCGCGAGGCGCTGGTCGAGCGGGCCGAGCGGGCCATGGCCGGCGGGCGCTACGACGCGGTCCATGTGCGCTGGTTCGGCGGCGAGCCGCTGATGGGGTACGCCGTGCTGCGGGCACTGTCGGCCCGGTTCATCGCCGACGCGTCACGCCACGGTGTGGCGTACTCGGCGAAGCTGGTCACCAACGGCGCGCTGCTCGACGCCCGCAAACTGCGTGCGCTGCACCTGGACTGCCGCGTCACGCAGATCGAGGTCACCATCGACGGCCCGCCCGCCCAGCACGAGGCCTCCCGCCCGCTCAAGAGCGGGCAGCGGTCGTACGCCCGGATCGTCGCCGCCGTCGCCGGCGCCCTGTCCGATCCCGACCTGACCGGCCTGACCTTCAGCATCCGTACCAACGTCGGGGTGCACAACGCGGGCCTGGCGGAGGAATTCGCGGCGGGCATGGCCGCGGCCGGGCTGGCCCACTCGCGGGTCAGCTTCTACCCCGCGCCGATCCACTCCTGGGGCAACGACGTCAGTGACGTCGCGCTGGACCGCGCCGAGCAGGCCCGCGTCGAGCTCGACTGGTACACCGCCTACGTCGAGGCGGGCCTGAACTGCGGGCTGCTGCCCGCAACCACCCGACCCGTGGTGTGCACCGCGGTCACCGCGCACAGCGAGGTCGTCGCCCCGGACGGCCGCGTCTACAGCTGCACCGAGCAGCCGCTGGTGCCCGGGTTCACCGAGCAGCACGTCGGCACGATCACCGAACTCGACCCGGCCGCGCCGCGCCCGGCGGGAGCGTTCGACGACTGGTACGACACCATCGACCGGGACCGCACCGGCTGCGGCAGCTGCCGCCTGCTTCCGGTGTGCGGCGGCGCCTGCCCGAAACTGTGGGGCGAGGGCAGACCGCCGTGCCCGCCGCTCAAGACCAACCTCGTCCAGCGCCTCGACCTGTTCGCCCGCTCCACCGGCCTGGCCCCGGCGTCCTGACCGGTCAGATCTCCTCGATCAGTTCGGCCAGGATGATCCGGCCGGCGGCCTCGATCAGCGCCAGGTGCGAGAACGCCTGCGGGAAGTTGCCCAGATGCCGGCCGTTGGCGGTGTCGAACTCCTCCGCGTACAGCCCCAGCGGCGAGGCGACCGCCAGCAGCCGCTCCATCAGATCGCGGGCACGCTGCGTCCGCCCGACCGCGGCCAGCGCCGACACCAGCCAGAACGAACAGATCAGGAACGTGCCGTTACTGATTCCATAGTCGGATATCAGCAATCCCGACCTTTCAGCCGGAAAGGTTCATGCCGTCGCCGGAGCGTGACCGCTTCGGTTCGGCGAAGATCCCCGTTTCTGTCCGCTGGTGCGGTGTTGCGCCACCTGCCCGCTCACCCGGCCGCTTGCGCGGTCGGGTGGTGGCGCGGGTCTGACGGTCGGCTCCACGGGGGTTCGACGCTTGCGCGTCCTGGTCTCCGGCCACTCCGGTACCAGTCTTGACTGCCGCCGCGAGGGCGGCGAGGTTACGGGCCGCGTTCGCGTCACGGTCCATCACCAGGGGGCATTGTTCGCAGTTGAACACCCGGACGTGCAGCGGCAGCTTGGCTTTCACCGCACCGCAGTCCGAGCAGGTCTTCGACGACGGGTACCAGCGGTCGGCCTTCACCGTGGCACCGCCGGACCACTGGCCTTTGTATTCGATCTGGCGTCGGATCTGCCCGAACCCGGCGTCGGCGACCTTGCGGGCCAGGCGCCGGTTGGACAGCATCCCGGCGACGTTGAGGTCCTCGACCACCACCGTATGGTGCTCGGCCCGGATCTTGGTGGTGAGTTTGTGCAGGGCGTCGGTGCGCAGGTTCGCGACCCGGTGGTGGACCCGGTTGCGTTCGGCGTCGGCTTTGACCCACCGCCGCGACGGCGTGCGGCCGGTGCGCCGGTCCGGTCCCTGGCGGCGTGACACCCGCCGCGACAGCCTGCGCAGCCTGGCCAGGGCGTTGTCGTAGTGTCCTGGGTTGGGCACGTAGGTGATCTTGCCGGTGTTGTCGGCCAGCACCGCCAGGTGCTTGACCCCGAGATCGACCCCGACGACCGTGTCCGTTCGGGCCGGGGTGCGAGCGTCGCGGATGACCTCGACCTGGAACGACACGAACCACCGCCCGCGCGCGAACGTGACCGTCGCCGACAGGATCCGGGCGGTCCCGGCAGCGAGGCGCCGCTGGAGTTTGCGGGTGTTCTCGTGGGTGCGGATCGTGCCCAACCGCGGCAACGTCACATGCCTGCGGTCCGCCTCCACACGGATCGCGCCGGTCGTGAACCGGCACGACAACCTCGCCCCACGCTTGGACTTACGCCTCGGCCTGCCCATCCGACGGCCCGCACGCACACCCTGCTTCGACTTGCGGTAGTTGTCGAACGCCGCCGCAGCGTTCGCCAGCCCGGTGCTGTACGCCTCCTTCGAATTGTCGGCCCACCAGCCGGCAAACCGCGGATCGGTGTGCTTGACCTCGTTGAACGCCTTCCGCAGCGCAGGCAGCGAGTCGGGCCGCCACGGCGTCAATTGCTCCTCGGCGATGCCGTAGGACTGCTCTGCCCTGCGCTGCCACCACACCGCGGTCACCCACGACACGGCCCAGTTGAAGGCCGCACGCGCCGCACCACAATGCGAACGGAACCCCTGCTCCTGACCCACGTTCGGGTCCAGGGCGAACCGGTACGCCTGCACCACGAAACCAGCCCGCGGCTCGAACCTCTTCAACGCCGCAGGCCCTCAACGGTGCCGGCCGACGGCTCAGGCACAGCCGGAGCCACGCCCGCTGCCTCAGTGGTGGACTTCGGCTGCTTGGTCGGCATCTGCTCCCTCACGTCCGCGGTAGCCGCCGACATCGCCAACTGCGCCCTACGCCTGGCCGAGCGCCGCCCGTACAGGCGCGCACACATGCTCGTAAGGATCTCCGTCATGTCACGCACCAGGTCGTCACCGGTCTCCTGCGGGTCCAGGACCACCAGCCGACGGCCCGTGGCGGCCAGAGCCGACTCCAGATGCTCGACACCGAAACGGGCGAGCCGGTCACGGTGCTCGACCACGATCACCGCCACGCTCGGGTCGGCCAGCACCCGGTGCAGGCCCCGGCGCCTGCCGTTCAGGCCCGACCCGACCTCTTTGACGACCTCACCGACCGCCAACCCCAACCCGTTGGCACCCTGCACCACCCGGACGACCTGACGATCCAGATCACCGCGCTGATCAGCAGACGGGACCCGGCAGTACACCACTACACGTCCGGCGGCAGCCGCCGGACCCTCGACGATCCACGTCCCGGAAGGTGCCTGGCGGACCGGGACGGGCATCTGACCGTCCTTGACCCACCGCCACGCGGTCTGATAGCTCACACCCTGGCTGCGAGCCCACTCCGAAAGCTTCACCCGGACACCATACATGACGATATTTGACTACGTTCGACCATGAAACTGGGAGCAGTTCGCAACCCTCCTTGCCGCTCATGCCGTCGTCGGTCGGTGCGGTAGCGCAGCACGAACCCGTTGTCGGTCAGCTCCTCGGCGATCGCGTCGACGGTCTTGCACAGCCGCTCGTCGTCCGTCGGCAGGAACCCGAACAGTAGTAGCGGGCGGTCGGGTGGGCGATGCCGTACGGCGCGAACCGGAACGTGCCCGCCTCCCGGTCCAGCAGGGCGCCGAACACGCTGGGGGAGTCGAAGCTGGGCACGCACTGCCAGTCGACCGAGCCGTCGGCTGCGACGAGCGCGCGGGTGTGGCAGTCCGACAGGAACGCGTACTCGGCGATCGGCGGGAACGGCGAGACCGCACCGGCGGCGGGCGGCGCGGCGGCGGCCCTTCGCTGATCGCGTAATTCAGCGCGGCCTCGGTGCGCTGCTCCGCTGCTGTCGGCTGCCGGGCAGGGTCGGGTGCCGACGGCGTGTTTCCTTGGCGAAGGGCCGGCGACCGGGCAATCTGTAGCCCGTGTTCGGCGGGGCAGCGTCGACGCCGTTCCACGGAGGATGGGGTTCATGGACCTGGCGCAGGAGTACGTCCGTCGCTATCTGGTCTCGCAGCGCGAGGCGGAGAGCAGGCTCGCGGACGAGATCGGCAAGCTGGAGGCGGTCGGCCACCGGATCATCGACGGTGGGCAGACCGGCCAGAGCAGCTGGATGTACACCGACTGGCTCACCGGCGAGGTCATCGCCAGCGGCGACGACGACCCTGACGACGAGGTGTTCGAGGAGCTGGACCCCGACGGCATGTTCATCCACATCGACAACGTCGTGCGGCATCCGGTGAACCCCGACAACCCGGGCATCCCGCACAGCCTCGCCGAGGCGCTGCGTGACTGGGTGGACCTGCTGAAGACGACGGACGAGGACATCGCCCAGTTCGTGGGGTGGAGCGCGGACGACGTCGCGGCCGCCAGGTAGGCCTCCGGCAGTCGTGCCGACGCGGTCAGCCCAGGCCGAGGCGCCGTAGCGCGAGCATCACGAAGCCGCGCAGGGCGCGGTCCCAGCCGGGGACACCTTCGAGGTCGTCCCGGTCGGACGCCTCGACCAGGACCGACAGCGCCTGCTCCGACAGCGCCTGGCCGTCGCGGTAGGCCGAGGCGACGGCCGCGGTCACGGCGACCGTCGCGGTGCCGGAGAGGGCCAGCTCGCGCAGCCTTCGGTCGATGCGTACGTCCGAAGCCGTCGCATGGGCCAGGGCCAGGTTCGCGCTCGCCCTCGGCCGTGTCCGGTGCTCGGCCACCGCGACCAGCGCCGCCACCAGGGCGTCGGTGGGCTCGAACCAGACGACCAGGGCAGCGGCCTGGGCCGCCAGTTGGTCGTCGGGGTCCGACACCCAGCCGGCGATCGCGGACAGCCGGGCCGCGGCGGCGAAGTAACTGTCGGCCGCCCAGCGCACCGCCGCCGCGTCCAGCACCGGTAACTCGTCGTCCGCCAGTTCTTCCTCGGCGTGGAACCGCTGGATGATCTCGTCGTGCTCCGGGCCGTCGAACGCGTGCCCCGCCGCGAACGCCTGCCGCGGATCGAACGGCAGCGCGTCATCGCGCCGGTCGCCGACGGCGATCCTGCGAAGCAGTTCGACCACGCGGGCCCGGTCCGGCGTCTCGGGGTCCTCGACCAGCGCGACCAGGAAGGGCACGGCCGCGTGGCTGGCCTGCCACCTGGTTCCCTGGTGGTAGACGTTGCCGAACAGCCTCGACAGCGCATCGGTCCGCCGGGCCGCGTCGTGGCTGCGCAGCGCGCGAAGCTGGTCGGGCACGTCCGTCGCCGGGCCGTACGCGTGGTGGAGCCGATGCCACGCCACCGCGGCGACATCGGCCAGGGGTCCGCCGCTCATCGTCGGCAGTCTACGTATGGCGCGTGAGCTGCTTCCCGTGAGAGCGCTCTCGCCCGTATCGTCGGTGTGCCGCAGTGACGCGGCGGAGGGTGCAGGTGGCCACATGAGCAGGTCGAAACCGACGATCGATGACGTCGCGAGGGTGGCGGGCGTGTCCCGGGCCACGGCGTCACGTGTGATCAACAATGCGCCCGGCGCGTCCGGGCCGCTGCGGGTGCGGGTGCAGGAGGCGGTGGCGCGGCTCGGCTACCGGCCCAACGAGGCGGCCCGTGCCCTGGCCTCCGGCCGACCGCGGGTGGTCGACGTGATCGCCGTCAGCTGCAGCCTGCCCGGCGGCTGGCTGGGCTCGAACCCGTACTACGGCCGGGTCCTGGCCGGCATGATGCCGCTGCTGGAGGGCGTCGGCGCGCAACTGCGGGTGCACGCGCTGACCCACGAATCGGCCGCCGAGGCGCTGGACGAGCTCGCCGCCAACGTCACCCTCGGCGCGGTGCTGTCCGACATCACCCCGACGCTCGCCGCGCGGTTCCACCGCCGGTGCCGCCGGGTGATCTCGCTGGTGCCGACCGCGGCCACGGTCCCGGCGATGGTCGCCGACAACATCGGTGGGGCGTACACGGCGGTCACGCACCTGCACCGCCTCGGTCGCCGCCGGATCGCCGCGATCCACGGCCCGCTGATCAGCACCTGCGCCGCCGACCGGCGCATCGGGCACCTGCGAGCCGCCCAGCAACTGGGACTGGCCGAGATCAGCGCCGACACCACCTTCACCCGCGAGGGCGGCTACCACGCCGCGCAGCGGCTGCTGGAGCAGCACCCGGACCTCGATGCCGTGTTCGTCGCCTGCGACCTCATGGCCGCGGGCGTGGTCCAGGCGCTCACCGCCGCCGGCCGGCGGGTGCCCGAGGACGTCAGCGTCATCGGCTTCGACGACAGTGTCGCCGCGATCTGCACGAACCCGCCGCTGACCACGATGCGCCTGCCCGTGGAGGAGATGGCGGCCGCCGCGGTGCGGCTGCTGCTGTCCGGTGACGTCCCGCCCGGCCACCGCGAACTGTTCCCGGCCGAGCTCGTCGTACGCCAGAGCACCGGGCGCCTGCCGGCCCGCTGACCGAAGGTGGTGGCCCCTGTCGGCCCGCCGAGTTGCCCCACCCATCGCCTTGATGCTAAATCTGCGTTGGCACTCCGGTGTGGAGAGTGCCAATGCAGAGAGGGGATGTCGGTGAGCCAGGTCGAGACGTTCGAGTTCCAGGCGGAGGCCCAGCAGCTGCTCCAGCTGGTGATCCACTCCATCTACTCGAACAAGGACGTGTTCCTGCGGGAGTTGGTCTCCAACGCCTCCGATGCCCTGGACAAGCTGCGCCTGGAGTCGCTGGTCGACAAGGAGCTCGACGCCGACACCAGCGACCTGCGCATCGAACTCGCCGTCGACCGCGAGCAGCGCACGCTGACGGTGCGCGACAACGGCATCGGCATGACCCGCGCCCAGGTCATCGAGCTGATCGGCACGATCGCCCGGTCCGGGACGGCGGAGTTCGTCAGCCGCTGGCAGCAGGCCAAGCAGGACGGCAACGCCGAGCTCATCGGCAAGTTCGGCATCGGGTTCTACTCCGGGTTCATGGTCGCCGACCGGGTCGTGCTGGTGACCCGCCGTGCGGGCGAGGCCGAGGGCACCCGCTGGGAGTCCGCCGGCGCCGACACGTACGAGATCTCCACGGTCGCCGACGCCGCGGTCGGAACGTCCGTCACCCTGCACCTCAAGCCGGCCGACGAGGACGACCACCTGCACGACTACGCCGATCCGGCGGTGCTGCGGCGGATCGTCAAGCGCTACTCCGACTTCATCGCCTGGCCGATCCGGATGCGCGAGCCCGAGGCGGACGCGGCCGAGACCCTCAACTCGATGAAGGCCCTGTGGTCCCGGTCCGCCGCCGACATCAAGCCCGAGGAGTACACCGAGTTCTACCGGCACGTCAGCCACGACTGGACCGACCCGCTCGACACGATCCACCTGCGTGCCGAGGGCGCCCTGGAGTTCGACGCGCTGCTGTTCCTGCCCGCGCACGCCCCGCACGACCTCTTCGCGCGCAGCACCCGCCGTGGTGTGCAGCTCTACATCAAGCGCGTGTTCATCATGGACGACTGCGAGGCGCTGCTGCCGGAGTACCTGCGCTTCGTCAAGGGCGTCGTCGACTCCGCCGACCTGTCGCTCAACGTGTCGCGGGAGATCCTGCAGCAGGACCGGCAGATCCAGACGATCCGCCGCCGCCTGGTCAAGAAGGTCCTCGGCACCCTCAAGGACATGCTCGCCAAGGATCCCGAGCGCTACACCGGCTTCTGGCGCGAGTTCGGCCAGGCCGTCAAGGAAGGCCTGGTCAACGACCCCGACAACCAGGCGGCGATCCTCGACCTGGTGCAGCTCGCCTCCACCCACGACCCGGCCCGGCCGAGCACGCTGCGCGAGTACGTCGAGCGGATGAAACCCGACCAGACGGAGATCTTCTACCTGGTCGGCGAGCAGCGTGCCACCCTGGAGAACTCACCGCACCTGGAGGCGTTCACGGCCAACGGCATCGAGGTGCTGCTGCTGCACGACCCGGTCGACGCGATGTGGGTCGACATGGTCGGCGACTACGACGGCAAGACGTTCGCCTCGGCCAGCCGCGGCGAGGTCGACCTGAAGACCGAGACCGACCAGGCCCCGGCCGCCGAGGACTACGCCGGGCTGCTGGCCTGGATGGGCACCCGGCTAGCGGACAAGGTCAAGCAGGTGCGGCTGAGCACCCGCCTGACCACCTCGGCGGCCTGCCTGGTGTCGGACGCGTTCGACGCGTCTCCGGCACTGGAGAAGCTCTACCGGGCAATGGGCCAGGACCTGCCGAAAGCCAAGCGCATCCTGGAACTGAACCCGCAGCATCCGCTGGTGGAGAAGCTGCGCGCCGCACACGGCGAGCGCGGTGACGACGACGTGCTCGCCGAGACCGTCGACCTGCTGCACGCGATGGCGGTGCTCGCCGAGGGCGGTGAACTCGACGACCCGGCCGGGTTCACCCGCCGCCTGGCCGACCGGCTGTCCCGTACGCTCTGACGCCGCACGACGCGGGTGGCCGCCGGCCACCCGCGTCCCCCGTGCGCGTCTTTCGGCCGGGTCAGGCGGCCGGGCCGCCCGCGAGGCTGCGGGCACCGGCGTAGACGGCGCGTTCGCCCAGCTCCTCCTCGATCCGGATGAGCTGGTTGTACTTGGCGGTGCGGTCGCTGCGCGACAGCGAGCCGGTCTTGATCTGCCCGCATCCGGTCGCCACGGCCAGGTCGGCGATGGTGGTGTCCTCGGTCTCCCCGGACCGGTGCGACATCACCACGCTGTACCCGGCCTGCCGCGCGGCCGTGACCGTGGCCAGCATCTCCGTCAGCGTGCCGACCTGGTTGACCTTCACCAGCACCGAGTTCGCGACGCCCCGGCTGATGCCGTCGCGCAGCAGTTCGACGTTGGTGCAGAAGACGTCGTCGCCGACCAGCTGGCAGCGCCCGCCGAGCCGTTCGGTGAGCAGCTTCCAGCCCTCGAAGTCGTCCTGGGCGACACCGTCCTCGATCGACACGATCGGGAACTGCCCGACCAGCTCGGCGAGGTGGTCGACATGCTCGGCGACGGTGCGCACCCGGCCCTCGCCCCGGTAGTGGTAGGCGCCGTCGCGGTAGAACTCCGACGCGGCCGGGTCCAACGCGACCGCGATGTCGACGCCGGGGGTGTAGCCGCTGTCGGTGATCGCGGTGCGGATGAACGCCAGGGCTTCGGATGCCGTGCGCAGCGGCGGGGCGAAGCCGCCCTCGTCGCCGACGGCGGTGTGGTGACCTGCGGTCTGCAACGCGGCGCGCAGGGTGTGGAACACCTCCGAGCCCATCCGGACCGCGTCGGCGAACGTCGCCGCGCCGATCGGGGCGATCATGAACTCCTGGAAGTCGAGCGGGTTGTCGGCGTGCGCGCCGCCGTTGACGATGTTCATGAGCGGTAGCGGCAAGGTGACCGCGTCGGGCCCGCCGAGGTAGCGGTAGAGCGGCTGCCCGGCCGACGCCGCCGCGGCCTTCACGACGGCCAGCGAGACGCCGAGGGTCGCGTTCGCACCCAGCCGGGACTTGTTGGCGGTGCCGTCCAGCTCGATCAGCGTCCGGTCCACGGCTGCCTGATCGCGGCCGTCGAGCCCGGCGACCGCGTCGGCGATCTCGCCGAGCACCGCCGCGACGGCGCGGCGTACGCCCTTGCCGTGGTAGCGGCCGGAGTCGCCGTCGCGCAGCTCGACGGCCTCGGCGGTGCCGGTCGACGCCCCGGACGGGACGGCCGCCCGGCCCAGCGAGCCGTCGTCGAGCAGCACGTCGACCTCGACGGTCGGGTTGCCGCGGCTGTCGAGGATCTCCCTGGCGTGCACGGTGTCGATGGCGGTCATGTGACTCCTCGGGTCGGGATGGTCGGCGAGCCAGCGCAGCACCTGCTCGGCGTGCAGGGCCGGTTGGCTCACCGGATGGAACACGTGCTCGACCACGCCGTCGTTCACGATGAGCGTCAGCCGCCGGTAGTAAGCGGCTCCGGCGGTCTCGAAGGTGGGCAGCCGCAGCGCCGCGGCCAGGCTCAGCCGGGGATCGGCCAGCAGCGGATACGGCAGCCGGAGCCGGTGGGCCAGCTCCCGCTGGTATCCGGTCGGCTGCGCCGACAGGCCGTAGACCTGGTCGCATCCGGCGGCCAGCAGCTCGGCGTGCACGTCCCGGAACCCGCAGGCCTGCACGGTGCACCCGCGAGCGCCGGGCACGTCGTCCCAGCCGTCCGGCACCGCGATGCCAGGCCTGCTGGTCAGGGTGTAGACGAACAGCACGACCCGGCGACCGCCGAACGCCGCCGGACCGACCGCGGTGCCGTCGGTGGCCCGGAACGTCAGCTCGGGCAGCGGTGCGCCGACCAGGCCCGACGGGTCGTCACCGGCCGCGAGGGCCCGGCCGGTCAGCCGCGGCACGCCGTGCCCGGCGGCGTCGACCAGCGACAGCAGCGCGTCACGCTGGCCGGTCAGCCGCTCGATCCGCTGCTCCAGCCCGGCTATCGCCCGCCGGTACGTTCCCAGCGCCGCCGGGTGGGCGCCGTCGCCGTCGCTCAGCGACTCGACGAACGGCCTGGTCTCCTCGACGCTGAAGCCGAGCGCGGTTAGCGTCCGGATCTGCTCGACCAGGCGCACGGAGATCGGGTCGTACTCCCGGTAGCCGTTGCCCAGCCGCCGGGGCACGACCAGTCCCGCCGCTTCGTAGTAGCGCAGCGCCCGGACCGTGGTCCCGGTGCGGTGCGCCAGTTCACCGACTCGCACGGCACGACCGTAAACCTGTACCTACGGGTACAGGTCAAGCGAGCGGTTTCCGGGTGCCGGACCCCGTGCCTGCGGCAGGCAGGCGAGTCATCTGCCCGGTGGGCTTGCCAAGTCGACGCACCATCGAGGTCGGCGGCACGTCGCGCCCATCGTCGATCGCCTCAGCGGAGGTCAGAATGGCCGAAGACAAGTCCTCCGGACAAGACGGGGCCATCGCGGAATTCACCGCGTTGCGCGAGGAGATCATCGCCCGGCACAACAATCAGCAATCGCTTCTGTCGATTCAGCTGACTGCGGCAGGGGCGTTATTCAGCCTCGCGCTGTCAGGCGCGGACAAGGCGGCCGTTCTGTTGGTTCTTCCGCTGGTGACCTACCTGCTCGCGGGCCGCCACGTGGCTCACAGCTACGCCTGCCACAGCATTGCCGCGTACATCAGCACTGAGCTCAGTGGGCGGGTGCGAGGCGGGCTCGGCTGGGAAACCTGGTTGCAGCCGCGCCGGTCCAGTCCCCGGCGCTACCCCGTACTGAATCCGCTGTCCATCTCCTTCCCCGGGATCAGCGTTCTGGCATTGCTCGGCTCATTGCCTTTCCTCGCGAGCCTGTCCATGTCCGGCACTACGGTGATTTTATGGACAGCGTGGCTCATGGGCGTGATCCTAACAATTTCCTCTTTACGTCTGGTATGGAAGATCCGCAGTGATTCGTTCATGTGAGCGGGGCCGGTGCTCGGCCGGGAGAACGACGCATGACTCCCGCCCGGGGCAGCTTGTCCCTGACATGGCGATGATGGCGACGACACCGAGCCGGTGCCACGGGCTCGATATCATGTCTTTGATCTGGTCGGATCGCGGTCGGGCTACTCGTAACCTGGCGGATCATGGTCAGAAAGGCACGCCATCTGCTGATGCCGCCATGCCGTCACGATCCCTTCGCCGACTGTCTGACCGTCAGCCGGCGCGGAAGGGGACGGACGGGAAGGGCCGGATGAAGGGGAGAGCAGCATGACGTCAGGCCTGGTCTCTCGCCACAGCGCCGCCGACGTCGAGCAGACCGTCGCGTCCATTCGCCGGGAGGCGGAATCGCGCGGCGCGACCGTGTTCGCCGTCATCGACCATGCCGGAGCCGCGCGAGATGCCGGACTCGACATGCCGGCCACTCAGGTGTTGATCCTGGGAAGCCCGAAATCCGGAACACCGCTCATGCTGGCTGCGCCCGAGTTGGCCATCGATCTGCCGCTGCGCATCCTCGTGCGTGCGGACGGCGGGCCAGGGTCGGTGGTCTCATGGCAGGAGCCCGCATTCGTTGCCACGCGGTTCAACTTGCCTGGAGATCAACTGACAACTCTTGCGGCACCCTCGCTCCTGGTCGATGCGGTTCTCGGCGCGCAAACCCGCCCCGAGTGACGCGGTTCGGCCGCGGGGCCGCCTTCGAGGTGCCGAAGGCCGATCGCGCGCCCGCACGGGCGGATTAGCCCGCCATCATGGGCCCTCTACCGCACTGACCCGCCACCCACCTACGTCCCGCCTTCTCCCCGGGTCGTGGGCGGGCAGGCTGGGCGAAGATCGCCGTTTCCGGTCACGATGTGGGGCCCTGCCTCACTTTCCGACCGGAAACGGCGTTCTTCGCCGTTCCAAGGCCGCCAGCTTGGCAAAAACCCGCTGAGCCGGGCAGGTCAGCCGGTCACGACGGCGAGGTCGGCGGTGAAGTCGCGGTCCAGGGGGAACATCGGCCGGACCACGTTGCGGTACGGCAGCCGGGCGAGATCCTGGTCCACGCCGCCCGGAGTCAGTGCGAGCAGCCAGTCGCCCGCCGCGTCGAACAGTTCGGGCTCCAGATAGCCGATCTTCACGACGACCACGTCCACGGCGTCGACCGGGACCCCCAGCCGCGCGTACGACTCCAGCAGCCGGTACTGCATCCGCCGCGACGTGACGAAGACGCTGAGCCCGCCCACGCGCACGCTGACGCACCGCCCGCCGTCGGGATCGTCGGCGACCGCCTCCAGGACCCCGTCCAGCAGGAGCGGACCCGGTTCGCGGGCGTCGATGCGCCCGCCGACCGTCACCCGCACCGCCGAACCGAGCGGCCGGTCCGCGACCTGGGCGACAGCCTGCGGATCCACCAGCGACGCGAACACGGCACGGCGTGCGCCGTCGCGGATCTCCGGCCGGGCCGTCATCCGCTCCAGCGCGAAGGTCACGTCGTCCGCGCCGCCCGCCCCCGGGTTGTCGCCGGAGTCGCTGATGAAGAACGGCCGGCGAGCCGGGTCGGCGGCCAACGCGGCGTCGAGGCACTCGTCCATGGTGCCGGTCGGGGCGACGAACGCGAAGTCGTCGCGGGCGGCCCAGAAGTGTCCGCCGAGTTCGCGGGCCGCGTCGGCGGCCGCCGTGGCGTCGGTGCCCGTGACCACCACCGCGCCCTGGCAGCGGGCCTGGTCGGCCCAGGCGTAGCCGATCCAGATCGCCGCGTCGACGATGCCGTCGCGGGACTCGATCTCCGGGATCCTCGCGTAGAGCCCGCGCGCCGGCTCCTCGCGGGTGCTGGTCATCTCGCCCGGTAGCAGGATCGGCACGTGCACCAGGGCCTTGTGCGGCCGCTGACCCCGGCGTAGCGCCTCGACCAGGTTGTGCGCGGCGCGCTCGCGGGTCTCCCACACGTCGACGTGCGGGGCGGTCCGGTAGCAGGTGAGCAGGTCGCAGCCGTCGAACAGCACCTGGGACACGTTGCCGTGCAGGTCCATCGCCGCGGACACGTACGGCTGCGGGCCGAGCACCGAGCGGATGGTGGTGATCAGGTCGCCCTCGGCGTCGTCGCGGCCGACGACGCTCATCGCCCCGTGGAAGTCGAGCAGCATGCCGTCCAGCGGGCCCGCCGCGGCGAGCCGCTCGGCGATCTCGGCAGCCCAGGCCTCGTACGCCGCCGGCTCCACGGCACCGCCGGGCAGGGCTCGGGCGTGCACGAGCGGGATCCACTCGACGTCGGCGGCCCACGGCTGCGTGAGCCAGTCGTATCGCGCCAGCAGCGCGTCGCCGCGGGTGACCTCGAAGTCGGCAGCCGTGCTCAGGTGCGGGGAGAACGTGCTGGACTCGATGTGGATGCCGCCGACGGCGATACGCAGGGGATGGAACATGGTTTTTGATCATAGCCGCTGAAAGCAGTCGAAATGACAAGGGCACCCTTCCGCTCGCTTCCGGCACCGGCGGTAGGTTCTTCCGCGTGACCACGGTGGAGATCTGCGTGAGCGACGTGCCGACCGCGCTGGTGGCGGAGGCCGCCGGAGCGGACCGGCTGGAACTGTGTGCCGATCTCGGCCAGGGCGGAACCACTCCGAGCCTGGGCGCTGTCGAGATCGCCCTGCGCACGCTGGCCCGCGCGGGGCTGCGGGTCATGGTCCGGCCCCGCGGCGGCGACTTCCGGGTGAGCGCGACCGAGGAGCAGGTCATGCTCGCCGACATCGCCGCCGTCCGCGCCCTGCCCAACCCGCACGGGCTCCCGCTCGGTGTGGTCGTCGGGGCCCTCACCGACGGCGGCGGCCTCGACCTGCCCGTCCTGCGCCGCCTGATCGAAGCGGCCGGGCCGCTGCCGGTGACCGTGCACAAGGCCTTCGACGAGGTCGACGACCAGCTCAGGGCGCTCGACGAGATCATCGAACTCGGCGCCGACGCGGTCCTCACCTCCGGCGCGGCTCCCACCGCCGTCGAGGGCGCCGCACGCATCGCCGCGCTGCGGGAACGGGCCGGCGACCGGCTGCGCGTCATCGCCGCGGGCGGCATCCGCTCGCACAACGTCCGGCAGGTGCTCGCCGCGACCGGGGCGCGGGAGCTGCACCTGCGCGCACCCGTGCTCCGCGACGGCCGCGAGGCCACCGACGCCGACGAGGTGCGCCGGGTCGTGGACGCCGTCCGCGCCGCCTGACCCGCTCACCGCGCGCCGGGGCGGACCAGGCCGGTCTCGTACGCGATGACTACCAGCTGCGCCCGGTCGCGGGCGTCGAGCTTGGTGAGCAGGCGGCTGACGTAGGTGCGGGCGGTGTCGGGGCTCAGGTGCAGCACCGCGCCGATCTCGGCGTTCGAGCGGCCGGTGCCGACCTGCGCGAGCACGTCGCGTTCGCGTTCGGTGAGCTTGGCCAGGCGTGCCTCGTCCTGGGCCGGGGTGCGGGCGGCGGCGTCCAGCACCCGGCGGGTGACCGCCGGCGACAGCAGCGCGTCCCCGCCGGCGACGGTGCGCACCGCGTCCCGCAGCGCGTCCGGCGTGGTGTCCTTGAGCAGGAACCCGGCCGCCCCCGCGCGGATCGCCTCGAACAGGTACTCGTCGTCGTCGAAGGTGGTCAGCATGACGACGTGGACCCGGGACAGGCGCGGATCGGCCAGGATGCGGCGGGTGGCCTCGATCCCGTCGAGGCCTGGCATCCGCACATCCATCAGCACCACGTCGGGGTGCCGGTCGCGCACCACGTCCACCGCCGTAGCGCCGTCGCCCGCCTCGCCGACGACGGTGATGTCGGGTGCGCGTTCCAGTACGGCCCGCAGCCCGGTGCGGATGAGGTGCTGGTCGTCGACGAGCACTA
The DNA here is from genome assembly GCF_040648455.1 of Catellatospora sp. NPDC049133. Classification (NCBI taxonomy): domain Bacteria; kingdom Bacillati; phylum Actinomycetota; class Actinomycetes; order Micromonosporales; family Micromonosporaceae; genus Catellatospora; species Catellatospora sp. NPDC049133. The sequence goes on along the minus strand of NZ_JBEZDT010000005.1, from coordinate 251,829 downwards.
CTCGCAGTTCGCTCATCGCGGGCCTCCGGGCAGCGGCAGCTCGGCGTGGACCCGAAACCCGCCCGCGTCGGCCGGGCCGGCTTCGAGGGCGCCGCCGAGCAGTGTGACGCGTTCGGACATGCCGCGCAGGCCGTAGCCGTGCTCGTCGTGGCGGCCGTGCGGGTCGGGGCCGCGGCCGTCGTCGAGGACGTCCACCGACAGCAGGGTACTGCCCGCGATGACGCTGACCTGTGCTTTCGTGGCTCGCGCGTGGCGCAGCACGTTGGTCAGCGCCTCCTGGACCACCCGGTACGCGGTCGTGCCGACCACCGCGGGCAACGCCCGCAGGTCCCCTTTGACGTGCAGCTCCACGGGCAGGCCGCCGCCGCGGACGCCGTCGACGAGGGCAGGCAGGTCGCCGATGCCCGGGTCGGGGTGTCGAGGACCGGTGTCCCGGCGCAGCGTGCCGAGGGTGGCGCGCAGTTCGGACATGGCGCTGCCGCCCGCGGCGCGGATCGCGGCCAGGGCCGTGAGGGCGTCGTCCTTCGCGTCGTCGGCCAGCGCCTCCTGGGCGACCGCCGACTGCAGGGTCACCACGGAGACGGCGTGGCCGAGGGTGTCGTGGACCTCGCGGGCGATGCGCAGCCGCTCGGCCTCCACCTGCCGGGCAGCCTCGGCACGGCGCTCGTCGGCGGCGGCCGCGGCCTGCCGGGCCAGTTCGGCGCGCAGTGCCCGCCTGCTGCGCACCGCGTCGCCGAGCGCGAGCACGGCCGCCATCAGCGCGCCCTGCGAGCCGAGGTCCACGCCCAGCACGATCGACGGGTCGTCGCCCTCGGCCAGCCGTGCCGCGATCGACGCGGCCAGCAGGGCGGCGGCCATGACGGACGCGGCCCGGACCCGTCCGGCGTCGGCGGCGACGTACAGCACCGCGGCGGTGTGCGCGGCAAGGCCGACGGGTGCCAGGTCGAGCATGTAGTAGGCGACGACCCCGGCCGCCGTGGCGGCGAGCGCGGGCACCGGGAAGTGGCGGGCCAGCAGCGGCAGCGCCCCGAACCCGGCGGCGGCCAGGTAGCCGGCGGCCAGTTGCGCGGGCGGTCCGCCGTGGGTGGCCACGGCAGCCGCGACCAGTGCGAACGTGCCGATGGCCAGGAGCGCGTCGATACGGGTCGGTCGGTGGCCGGGCACGCTCCGAGCCTAGATCGCCGCAGGCCCCGGCGCTGTCTCCCGGAGGCGACACCTGGCGGCTCGGGGGTACGCCGCAAAGCGATGCGGCCTGCGCCGACCCTGGAGGCATTGCCCTGGTCAGGTGGGCCGGCGACGGGGCGGCGTACGGCAGGAAGCGACCCCGGATCGCGCTCGCGGGCGGCAGACGCGGCACGGCGCGCGGCCTAGCGTCATCGGCGACCTTGACCACCGTGCCACGCCGGTGCGGTGAATCCCGGAGGAGAAGCCCCTATGTCCCTGACCCGGCTGACCTGGGTCGCGCTGATCGCGCTGGTCTGGACGTCGATGCTGTCGTTCGGCGGTGTCGCCGCCGAGACGGTGATGCTGTACCCGAACATCTTCGTCGACCCGCCCGCCTCGCTGGAACGAGCCCGCGAGTTCGTCATCGCGGGCGGCCCGAGCGACTACTTTCCGCCGCTGGGCGCCGGCGTGGTCGTCAGCAGCATCGCCACGCTCCTGCTGACCTGGCGTCACCCGCGGCTGCGCTGGTGGATCGCGGCCGCCGCGGCGACGTTCTTCGGCTGCGAGTTCGTGTTCTCCGCCGTGTTCTTCTGGCCCCGCAACGAGATCATGTTCGTCGACCCGCTCGGCACGCACAGCGCCGACGAGCTGCGCCGGGTCGCCGCGGAGTTCGTCGCCGGGCACTGGGTGCGCGTGGCTGGCGGGGCGGTGACCGCGGTGCTCGCGTTCACCGCGCTGCTGCGCTGGGCCCGCACCGCCCCGCCGGCTGCTACAGGCGGTGTGCGATGACCGGCGGGGTGCGCCCGCTCGGGCTCCCGTGGCCGGCGCTGGTGGGGTTGGCCGCCCTGGCTGCGCCGCGGGTCGTTCTGCACGACCTGGAGCTGATCCAGGAGGGGACGCCGGTGAACGCGCTGCTCGTGTTCGGGCCGCTCGCCTGCTGGATCGCCGTGGTGGTGTGGCGGCGGCCGCCGCGCCCGTTCCTGACCGTCGTGGTGATCGGCGCGCTCTACGGGGTGTTCCTCGCGGTCGGGCACCAGGTGCTGTGGGACGCCGCGTTCGACGGGGCCGCTCCGTCCCTGGGCGGCAACCTCGCCGACGTCAATCCGGCCGTGCAGGAAGTCCTGCTCAGGGCTGCCGCGCTCGTGTCGAGCCTCGCCACCGGTGTGGTCGTGGGCGTGCTGGTGGGAGCGGTGGCGGCACTGCTGTGCCGCCTCCTGCACACTCGCGACCGGCACGTGGCCCCGTGAACGAAACCGTGCGCGGGGACGGCAGAGCGCGTTCGAAGCTCTGTCGCCCCCGCTGACGGCGGCCGGAAGGCGATGCTCCGTCAGGCGCGGTCTTCGCGCCAGCCGGCGGTGACCAGCGCACCGCTCGCGAACAGGTTGTTGACCTTGGTTATCTCCTGCGCGTTGGGGAAGGCGCTGGTGCAGGAGGTGCCGGCGCTGCTGCCGGACATCAGCTCCGAGCAGACGCCGGTGCGCCGGTCGGGCAGGCCGAGGATGTGGCCCAGTTCGTGCGCGGCGATGCGGGTGGGGTTGTGGCCCTCGGCGGTGGCCTGGCGGCCCATGTAGACGGTGCCGTTGCCCAGGGAGTTGACGTAGGCGCGCGGCCAGTTGTTGTCGGCGTATACGCGGATGTTGAGCGGGCGGCCGGAGGTCCAGCGCTCCAGGCGTACGTTGGTGACCCGGGCGTTCCAGTTGGCCGCGCCTTGGTGCACGACGTTGACGAACTCGGCGGCCTGGCTCGCGTCGTAGTAGAGCACGCGCACGGCGGCGGGTGCGGGGGCCGCGGTGGCGGCGGAGCTGCCGAGAAGCTGGCTGGACACGGTGATCGCGAAGGCGGCGAGGGTGGCCGCTGCGATCCGCGCGAGGTGAGATCTCATGCGCACACCTTGGCGTATCGAGTGAAATACTTCAATCTGTGGATGTGATCCTGGCACCTTTTCGCGTGGCGGCGAGACGGACCTGCCCCGGCTCGTCCGGCCGGGGCAGGGATGCCGTGCCGGATCAGGGGATGGTCAGGCCGTACGCGGCGAGGATCTCGCCGATCGGCTGGTAGTAGGTCGTGCCGCCGGTGGTGCAGTTGCCGGTGCCGCCGGACAGGATGCCCAGGATGATGCCGCCGGAGGTGTAGAGCGGGCCGCCGCTGTCCCCGGGCTCGGCGCAGATGTTCGTCCTGATCAGGCCGGTCACGGTGCCCTCGGCGTAGTTGACCGTGGCGTTCAGGGCGGTCACCGTGCCGCAGCGTACGCCGGTGGTCGCACCGCTGCGGCAGACCGCCTGGCCGACGTACGCGCTGCCGGTCCCGTACAGCTGCAGCAGGCCGGGATAGGTGTTGACGGCGCTGGGGTGGCTCAGCGCGCTCGTGTACCGGACCAGGCCGTAGTCGTTGGTCGGGAAGCTGCTCGCCGTCCGCACGCCGATCGCGATGGTGCGGGCGCTGTTGGTCCACCAGTTGGCGGAGCTGTTCGTGCAGTGCCCGGCCGTGATCAGGTAGTAGGTGGTGCCGCGGCGCGCGTTCGCGCCCAGCGAGCAGCGCGCCGTGCTGCCGTAGATCGCGTCGCCGCCGGCCAGCAGGGTGCGCAGGCGGCCCGGCTCGCGGCGCACGTCGACGTCCGCGCCGCGCAGGCCGTCACGCAGCCGCGTGGCCTGCTGCTCGGTGACCGTGTCGTCCAGCGTCACGGTCGTCCGCCCGGTGACCGGGTCGACTGTCCAGGCGGTGCCGGGGGTCTGCGCGACGGCCGACAGGGGCCGGGTCCCGGCTCCGGGTGCGGCGACCGCAGGGGTGGCGGTGGCTGTCGCCGCCAGCAGTACAACGGCCGCGACGGCGAGGCGGAAGGTACTTCTCATGGCGTCTCCGGGGTCTGTGGACGGGGGAGGGGTACAGAATGGCATCGATAGTCATCGAATTGCAACGCGCCGTCGGTCCGACCGAGCCGTGAGCCGTGGTTTTCGCATATCGAGCACTTGCTGCGCGTGCCGGAAATATAGTGTTCTGCATCAGTAGGCCGCCTATGCCGTTCCAACCTGGTGTTCCGGCGCTTGTGGAGCCTGGGCGGGCAGGTCGTCAGGAAGCGAGCGACCATGGACGGGGCCGGACCAGGCAGCGCCACACCGTGGTACGGCCGCAGCGCCGCCGACGTCGCCCAGGCGTTCGAGGTGCGGCCCGAACGCGGGCTGACCGCCGCGCAGGCCGCCGAGCGGCTCGCGAGACACGGCCCGAACCGGCTCGCCGCCGGCAAGAAGGAGTCGGCGCTGGCGGCGTTCGTGCGCCAGTACCGCGACTTCATGCAGATCGTGCTGCTGACCGCCGCCGTGGTGAACCAGCTCGTCACCCGCGAGTGGGGCACCACCCTGGTGCTGGTCGGCCTCACCGTGTTCAACGCCGTCGTCGGCCTGCGCCAGGAGGCCAAGGCCGAGGAGAGCGTGCGGGCACTGGCGCAGATGCTCAAGACCGTGGCCCGGGTGCGCCGGGACGGCCAGGCCGTCGAGATCGACGCCGAGCAGCTGGTCCCCGGTGACATCGTGCTGATGGAGGCCGGCAACCGGGTGCCCGCCGACGGCCGGATCGCGGTCGCGGCGACGCTGGAGATCGAAGAGGCCGCCCTGACCGGCGAGAGCCTGCCGGTCGCCAAGACCGCCGACCCGGTCCCCGGGACCGAGGTGCCGCTGGGCGACCGGGTCAGCGTCGCGTACATGAACACCTCGGTGACCCGCGGCCGCGGCGAGATGATCGTGACCGATACCGGCATGGGCACCGAGATCGGCCACATCGCACACCTGCTGGCCGGCACGGAAGCCGACAAGACGCCGCTGCAGAAGCAGTTGGACAGCCTCTCGAAGATCATCGCGACGATCGCGGGCATCGCCCTGGTGCTGGTCGTCCTGCTGGGCCTGGCCCGGGGCGAGTCGTTCGACACCCTGTTCATCACCGGTGTGGCGCTGGCCGTGGCCGCGATCCCGACCGGCCTGCCCGCCGTGGTCACGGCGCTGCTGTCCATCGGTACCCGGGAGATCGCCCAGCGCAACGCCATCGTCAAGCGCCTGCCCGCGGTGGAGACCCTCGGCTCGACCTCGGTGATCTGCTCCGACAAGACGGGCACGCTGACCCTGAACAAGATGACGGCCCGTGAGCTGGCGATCCCCGGGCGCAACCGGTTCACCGTCACCGGCGAGGGCTACCGCACCGACGGCGAGATCAAGCACGTCGGCGGTGAGCGCTTCGACCTGGACCCGTACCTGCTGCCGATGGTGCTGTGCGCAGACGCTGTGCTCGACGGCGACAGCCTGATCGGCGACCCGACCGAGGGCGCGCTGATCGTGCTGGGCGCCAAGGGCGGGCTGGACATCGCGCAGACCCGCGCGGCGTACCCGCGTATCGCGGAGGTGCCGTTCGACTCCGACTACAAGTTCATGGCCACGTACCACCGGATGACCGGGGACGGCGGCAGGCCGGTGGTCCGCTGCTACGTCAAGGGCGCCCCGGACGTGCTGATCAGCCGGGCCGCCTCCTACCGCGAGCCGGACGGCACGATCGTCGCGGTCACCGACGACAACCGGCAGCTGGCCTCCGACGCCAACGACCGCATCGCCGCCGCCGGGGAACGGGTCATGGTGGTGGCCCAGCGCGACTTCGACCCGTCCGGGTTCGACCCGTCGGCGAACCTGATCGAGCAAGTCCGCGACCTGACGCTGCTGGCGATGGTCGGCATCGTCGACCCGCCACGCGCGGAGGCGAAGGCGGCCATCGCCGAATGCCGCGCCGCCGGCATCCGGGTCCGGATGATCACCGGCGACCACGCGACGACCGCCGCCGCGATCGCCAAGGAACTGGGTATCGAGGGCCGCGCAGTCACCGGCACCGAGTTCGCCAACCTGCGCGACGAGGAACTGCTCGCGCAACTGCCCGACATCGGGGTGATCGCCCGGGTCGCGCCGGAGGACAAGCTGCGGCTGGTGCGGCTGCTCAAGACCAGCGGCAACATCGTGGCGATGACCGGCGACGGGGTCAACGACGCCCCCGCCCTCAAAGCCGCCGACATCGGCGTGGCGATGGGCATCACCGGCACGGAGGTCTCCAAGGAGGCCGCCGTCATGATCCTCACCGACGACAACTTCGCCACCATCGTCAAGGCCGTCGAATACGGCCGCGGCCTCTACGACAACCTGCTCAAGTACCTGCGGTTCCAGATGTCGACCCTGGTCGCCTACATCGCGATCTTCCTCTGCGCGGGCATCCTGAACATCGCCGCCGGGCAGCCGCTGAACCCGCTGCAGATCCTGTGGCTGAACATGGTCATCGACGTCCCGATCGCGATCGCGCTGGGTTTCGACCAGCCGAGGTCGGGCCTGATGCGGCACGCGCCGCGGCCGGTCGGCGCCCCGGTGCTGTCCAAGGCCAACTGGGTGCGGCTGTGCGTGCAGGGCGCGGTGATGACCGTCGGGTCGCTGGCGGCGTACCAGATCGGGCATTCGCACGGTGGGCCGGTGCTCGGGGCGACCATGCTGCTGACCACGCTGTCGCTGTTCCACCTGGTCGGCGGGCTGCTGTCGCGCGACCAGGTCGGCACGATCTTCGACCGGGACGCGATCCCCGGGATCGCCCAACTGCGCCGGTACGGCTTCGCCCTGCTGGCCATCCTTGCGGTCACCCTGCTCGAACCGCTGGAGCGCATCTTCGGCACCACCGGGCTCAGCCTCAACCAGTGGCTGGTCTGCATTGGGCTCGCACTCACCCTGCTCGTGGTGGAGGAACTGATCAAGGCGGTACTGCGTCGGCGCGCCCGCCAGAGCCTGCCGCAGCGAGCCGAGCCGGTTCCCGCCCCGGCATAGCCCCTCCGAACAGCCGAAACACCGCCCGGGTCGCAGCGTCCACGTGGCCGCGTCGTTGAGCACGACATGACCATCACGCAGGCGATCGCCGCTCAGCGGCTGCCCGACCTCGACCAGTACCGGCTGCACCGCACCGCCGAGGAGGCCGAGCTGGACGGCGTCGCCGTACCGGAGCTGGCCGCCCGCTTCTACCGGTGCAGCCTGCCGGACGGGCGGCTGGCCAGCGTCGGCCACTACACGCTGGCGGGCCGGGACCTGCTGATGGCCTGGGGCTACGTCGACGAGAAGCACTGCCGCTCGCACACCGTGTCGTCCGAGGACGACGGCTGGGGTCCGGTCGTGGACGGCTGCCCTGACGTCGAATTCGTACGCGACGCCGCCCGGGTCGTCGGGCTGCGCGTGCGAACCGCCGACGGGTCGTGGACGGATCACACGACTGCGGCCCGCAGGCCGTGAAGGCCGGCGGGCCGCGGGGCGCTGCCCGGGGGAAGGAGAGCAGCGCGGGGGAGTAGCCGGCGGGCTACTCGGTGACCGTGGCCGCTTCGACCGCGGGGGCCGCGGCGTGGCGGCGGACCAGCCACAGTGATGTGCCGGTCAGTGCCAGCGCGGCCACCAGCAGGGCCGCGTGCAGAGCCGGGTTCAGGATGGGGACGAACGCGATGATCGCGACCGGCAGCTGTACGAGCGCGATCAGGGCGAGCATCCGGCCGCGGTGCTGCGCGCCCCACGTGAACACGGTCGCGACGGGTGACAGCACGACGGCCAGGGTGAGTACGTCCAGGATGGTGTGCGCCCACGGGTTGACGACCCTGTTGTGGGCGAACGCGTAGGCGGGCGAGGCGAGGAGTACCAGCCCCGTGGTCAGGGCGGCGGTGGTGAGCAGGCGACGCATGACGACCTCCAGCGCTACGGGCAGGTCTGATTACCTTCCGTCACTCCACGGTAGGCCCGATGTGTCCGCCATCGGTAGGGCAGTCACATGAGTGAATAATGCCTGGTAGGTGGTTATCTGCTATGTGGCGGACGGCCGTGTGTGCGGTGGTCAGGTGGCACGTGCGCCTCGGCGCCCGCCGGCGCCCGCGTCCAGGCGGGCGCCGACAGCCTGATGCCGTGCCGAACGCTGATCGGGCCCGTCAGCCCACGCGGAACGGGCGCATCATGTCGTTGTCCTCGTGTTCGAGCAGGTGGCAGTGCCACACATAGCGGCCGGCCAGGTCGAAGGTCGCCTTCACGCGGGTGATCTCGCCCGGGAAGGTGAGCACGGTGTCCTTCAGGCCGCGGTCGCCTGCCCGTGGGGGCTGCGTGCCGTCCTTGCCCCGGCCGAGGACCTCGAACTGCACGACGTGCAGGTGCACGGGGTGGGCGTGGGCGCTCCAGTTGTGCAACTCCCAGACCTCCGTGGCGTGCAGGACGGGCTGCTCGGTGATCGGGTCGTGCCAGTGCTTCGGGACCGCCTGCCCGTGCTCGTCGATGGTGCAGAGCATCATCTTGACCGAGTGGTCGTGCCCGAGCTGCTCGTCGAGGGCCAGCCGGCGGGTCCGGCTCGCCCGGCCGAGGGGCCTGATCCGGGGCAGGTCCAGCTCCTCCGGCGGCACGCTGCGGTCCCTACCGGTCAGCCGCCCGACGGTGAACTTCATGATCTGGCCGGTGGTGGCCGTGTTCGACGGGTCGAAGTCGTCGCCGCAGAGCTTGTCCGGCCCCTCGTTGATCAGATATAGCTCGGTGCCCTCGCGCAGCCCGGTGAAGTCGACGATGACGTCGGCGCGCTCGGCGGGGCCGAGCAGCAGCTGCCGCTGTGACACCGGCTCGGGCAGGAAACCGCCGTCATTGCCGATCTGCCAGAGGGGCAGCGCCGGCGACGCGGGCCGGTGCGCCAGCGGATCGGTCACGATCTTCATGATCAGCACCCGGCTGTTGCACCCGTTGAGCAGGCGCAGCCGGTAGCGGCGGGGTTCGACCTCCAGCACCGGCCAGGTGCTGCCGTTGACCGTCATGGTGTCGGCGAGGAACGCCGGGTTCCAGATCGGCGGGAACGGACCGTCCGGGATGTACGGTCCGGCACCGTCGGTGAAGGCGCGGCTGTCCGGGTAGAACAGGGAGCCGTCCTTGTTGAAGGACCGGTCCTGCACCATGAGCGGGATCTCGTAGTAGCGGGTGCCGCGCCGGTCGCCGGGCCTGGGCGCGGGCCCCGGGAGCACGCCCGGGGGCAGGTCGGCGGAGCCGCCGCGCAGCAGGTAGAAGCCGGACAGGCCGGCGTACACGTTGACGCGGGTCATGCCGAGAGCGTGGTCGTGATACCAGAGCGTCGCCGCGCGCTGGTCGTTGCCGTAATGGAAGGTCGCCTCGCCCGGTTGCCAGGTGACGCCGTGGCGCTGGGCGAACTCCGCGCCGAACTCGTCGTGGAAGGTGCCGACGGTGGCGTGGCCGCGCGGGATGTTCCGTGCCCTCGGCAGATACCAGGCCTCCGGGTAGCCGCAGCTGTCCTGCAGCGAGCGCCCGCCGTGCAGGTGCGTGACGATCGGCACCGGCCCCCGGTAGGGGCCCGGCGTCGCGGCGAAGGCGGGCCGGGTGTCCCGGCCGGAGAGGCCGCCCGGCGGGTTGGCCCAATGCAGCGTCGGGTCCACCGCGAGCAGGTGCGGGCGGAAGTCGCCGGCGGCGTCGACGAGTTCGTTGACCCACGTGACCCGCACCGGACGGTCCACACTCGCCTCGATGGTGCCCGACGGGCTGCGGAAGGTGCGCGGCTTCGACACGTCCCCGTAGCCCCACACGGTCGTGCCGGGCAGGCCCTGGGGCAGGATCTGCTGGCGGAACTGGCGTACGCCGATCCGGTAGTGGGCCGGGCCGCCTGCCTCGTCGCGTGCGGGAGACAACGCCCGCGGCACCGCGAGCGGCGTGACGTACTTGCGGATCCTCTTCGGATTCAGCGTGCCCGCGCGGCCCCGTTCCACCGCCCAGGCCCAGCCGCCCTGCTGCGAGAGCACCGTCGCGGCGCCGATGGCCGCCGTCGCCTGAAGAATCCGCCTGCGGTCGACCATGTCCACACCTTCCGCCGCGGCCGCGGCGCTCCCGGAACGGTGGCGGAGCTGCCCTCGCGCGCCGCCCGTCACCCCAGCGGGTGACGTCTGCCAGGAGGAACGAACAAGTCGACCTTGGGAAACGAGCTGGCAGCCGTGCTCCCGGCGCGGTCGTGGCACCGGGAGCACGGCCGTGGCGTCAGCGGCGGCCCAGCACCATCTTGGCCAGGTTGGCGAACATGCGCTCCATCTCCGACCCGAACGGGTTGTCGTGCACCATGTACGTCCACGTGGCGCTCGGCCGCTCCAGCCCCGCGTCGGCGGGCGTCCAGTCCGGGCTGTCGATCCGCGCCGCCATGAACGTGTCCGCCGTGTCGGTGTCGACGCCGGTCAGCAGCTTGTTGAACGCGGGCACCGCCAGCCGGTGGAACTCGTCCAGCGGGTCCTGCCGCCCCAGCGCGCGCAGGTGCACGCCGTCGCGGGCGTCGGCCAGCATGCCCAGGTGGTCGGCCCAGCCCCGGTCCAGGTGGTACAGCGCGATCTGCCGCGCGACCTCCTCGGCCGCCTCCTTGCCGATCGCCTTCTCGACCTCGGCGAAGCGGTCCGCGACCGTGACCAGCTCCAGCCCCGCGTGGGCCAGATCGTCGGCGTCGTAGCCGGCGGGCAGGTCGGCTTCGGCGACCGCGTCGAGGTCGGCCGGGAACCGGGTCGTGTCGCCGCGCAGCAGCTCCGCGGCCGCGTCGGTGGTCAGCAGCGCCTTGCGGCGCAGCGCGAGCACCTGCCGCTGCCGCTCGACGAGCACGCCGTACCGCCAGGTGTTGCGGTGGATCTCGAAGTCGACGCCCTCGGCGACACGCTGCGCGTGCCCGACCGCCCAGTGCACGTGCGGGCCGCTGACCCGCCCGTCGCCCGCAGTAGTGCCGCCGATGCCGTCGCCGTGCCGCACGATCAGCTCGTCCTCGCGGCTGACGAAGAACACCGAGCCGCCCGGGTCGCCCTGCCGGCCCGCCCGGCCGCGCAGCTGGTCGTCGACGCGGCGGCTGTCGTGCCGGCCCGCGCCGATCACGTACAGGCCGCCCAGCTCGGCGATCGACGCCCGGTCCTGCTCGTCGCTGCCGCCGAGCCGGATGTCGGTGCCGCGGCCGGCCATCTGGGTGGACACGGTGACCGCGCCCCGCCCACCGGCCTCGGCGATGACCGCCGCCTCGTGCGCGTCGTTCTTGGCGTTCAGCACCGTGCACGTGATGCCGTGCTCGCGCAGGGCCGCGGCCAGGCGCTCCGACTCGGCCACGTCGAGGGTGCCGACCAGCACCGGCCGCCCCGTCTCGTGCGCCGCGGCCACCTCGGCCATCAGCGCCTCTTCCTTCTCCTCGATCGTCGCGTACACCCGGTCGGGCTCGTCGACCCGGACGTTGGGCGTGTTCGGCGGGATGACCGCGACCTCCAGGCGGTAGAACTCGCGCAGCTCGTCGCCGATCGTGGAGGCGGTGCCGGTCATGCCCGCCACCGTCGGGTAGAGCGCGATGAACGCCTGCACGGTGATCGAGGCCAGGATCTCACCCTCGTCGGTGGCCGCCAGGCCCTCCTTGGCCTCGACCGCGGCCTGCAGCCCGTCGGGCCAGCGGCGGCGGCGGGCGACCCGGCCCCGGAACTCGTCGACCAGCGCGATCCGGCCGTCCTTGACGATGTAGTCCACGTCCACGGCCAGCAGCGCCCGCGCGTGCAGGGCCAGGTTCACCGCGGTGAGCTTGGACAGGTTGTCCGGCGCGTAGAGGTGGATGCCGCCCCAGGCGCGTTCGACCAGCGCCGCGCCGTGGTCGGTGAGCTGCACGTTGCGGCCGTCGTCGACGACCTCGTAGTCGCGGCCCGGCCGCATCGTCGCCACCAGCGTCGCCGCCGCGCTCGCGTCGGAGGTCGCGTCGGCGAGGCTGCCCGCCAGGACCAGCGGCACCCGCGCCTCGTCGATCAGGATCGAATCCGCCTCGTCGATGATCACGGTGTAGAGGCCCGGCATGACGGCGTCCTCGGCGCGCAGCACCATCTGGTCGCGCAGGAAGTCGAAGCCCGCCTCGCTCACCGACACGTACGTGACGTCGCAGCGGTACGCGGCCGCGCGCTCGTCGTGGCCCGACGACTCCCCGACGGCGTCGACGGTCAGTCCGAGCATCCGGTATGCCGGGCCCATCCAGCGCGCGTCGCGGTCGGCGAGGTAGTCGTTCACGGTCAGCACCTGCACCCGCGAGCCGCGCACGACGTAACCGAACGCGGCGATGAACGCGGCGAGGGTCTTGCCCTCACCGGTGGCCATCTCCACGACGTTGCCCTGCAGCATCGCCATCGCCCCGAGCAGCTGCACGTCGAACGCGCGCTCGCCGAGGGCCCGGCGGCCGGCCTCGCGGCCGAGCGCGCAGATCTCGGCCAGGTCCTGCTCGTCGATCGGCAGCGGCTCGGCCAGCGTGACGAAGGGCTGCCCGTCCTCGGCCTCGCTGACGAGGTCGCGCAGCGCGAGCGCCCGCTCGGTGAGTTCCGCGTCGGTCAACGCGGTGAGCTCGTCCTCCAGGTCCAGGATGCGCGGCAGGATCGCCTCATAACGGTCCAGACTGACCGTCGTTCCGGGGCGCTCCATGAACGCGCGCAGCTTCTGCTTCAACCGATCACCCAAACCCATGCCCGCAAAGGTACGTCCTCTTCTGCGACACGCCCGCCCCGGACGTGTCATCCGCCGCGTTTAGGCTCGGCGCGTTGCGCGGAGGGCGGGGAGCGATCGATGGATTCGGGTTACCTCTGGGTCGATCACTCGGCCCCTGAACACGTGCGAACGGTGCAGGTCGGCGGCCGGGTGCGGCTGCCCGAGGCGCGGCCGCCGTGGCTGGTGGTGTACCAGTCGCCGGGCCGGGTTCTGGTCAACCGCTGGCCCGGACGGCTGTTCGCGGTGCGGATACGGCCCGCGGCGACGGCGGGGGAGCGAGCGGCGCTGGCCGAGGTCACCGTCCGGATCTTGCCTGGCGCGGGCTACACCAACGCCATGGCCGTCGACCTCGTCCAGGAGCTGAGCCCGGCGCTGATGTTCGGCACGGACGGCGACGCGGTGGTGCGGGTCCTCGACATCGCGCGGGACCTGGACGAGCCGTCGGCGCACCGGCTGGCCCGAGCCAGGCACCCCGGCGCGGGAGACGCCTGCCGGGCCGCCTGGCAGCGCTGGCGGGACGAAACCCCGCCCTGCGGCCTCGGGTCGCCGATCGGGTCCGGGTTCGGGCTGCTGCACCGGCTGGTGAGCGACAGCGCCCGCGCCCGCGGGGGACCGGGGGCCTGGGTCGTCGACGGCGAGGGCGAGGAGGAGGCCGCCGAGCCGTGGAAGTCGGCGTACAGCGCGCTGCGCGAGGCGGCCATGGCCTACGGTGCCCCGGACCTGCCGGACAGCGACTCGGGCATGGTCATGGCGGCCGCCTGGATGGAGGTTTACGGCCATATGCCCGATTATCTGCTAAAGGGATGATAAGCGCATTCTTAAGCATCTATCACCGATGTTAAGAGCATGTGTGGTGATCGGTTCACGTCGCGATAACACACTGCGTGTTGAAGTGATCTCCCGTAAGTCACCGGCTCCCCGTTCCGGTGGCCGGAAGGAGTTCACATGTCCTGCCCATCCCCGCGCCCCTCGCTGGCCAAACGGGCCGGCGTCGGCATCGCCGCCGCCGCGCTGCTGACCGCGATTCCCGCGTACACCGAGATCGCCTCGGCCGACAGCGGCCTCACCGCGAGCGACGGCGCGTTGGACGAGCCGGTGTCGCCGTTCACCGACGGGCACCCCGCCGTCGACAACCTCGACCCCGACCTGCGCCGGGCAATCCGGCAGGCGGCCGCCGACGCCCGCCGCGACGGCGTCGAGGTGCTGATCAACTCCGGCTGGCGCAGCCGCAGCCACCAGCAGCACCTGCTCGACGAAGCCGTCGCGCAGGACGGACCGGAGGAGGCGGGCAAGCGCGTCAACACCCCCGACCGCTCCACCCACGTGACCGGCAAGGCGATCGACGTCGGGCCGCAGCGGGCAGACCGGTGGCTCCAGCGCAACGGCGCCGCCTACGGGCTCTGCCAGGTGTACGCCAACGAGATCTGGCACTTCGAGCTGACGACCGTGCCCGGCCGCCCCTGCCCGCCCCAACTGCCCGACGCGTCCGCAGGCTGACCCGTCAGGCGCTCGCGGTCGCGAGAATGTCGTACCACCAGGTCGCGCGCTCGTCGCCCAGCATGTCGAGCTGCTCGTCGGTGGGGCGGTAGCCGTCGGGCAGCTCCACGGCCGCCGCGCCGCAACGCTCGACGATCTCCCGCAGCCGGGTGACCCGCGGATCGTCCCGCAGCTCCTCGACATCCATCAGGTCGTCGACGAGCATGGCGGGGCCGAGGGCGTACCAGGCCGCGACGAGCCCCGGATCGCCGCGCCGCTCGGCGGCCTCGGCGACTACGGTAACGACGTCGAGCAGCGCGATCCGGGCGGGTGGGACCGCGTCGCGGCCCGTGAGCCGCCCCGCGTCGACCAGCCGCCGCCACAGGGCCGTGCCCGCCGCGCAGTACAGCCACGGCGGGTCGACGTAGCCGTCCGCCAGCCAGTCGTCGTAGCCGGTGAAGTCGTCGGCGTCCTCGTCGATCTCGCGCAGCGCCTGGAACCCGGTCAGCCCGTCGAAGAACTCGCGGCGCTGCGCGTAGTCCGGGTGCTCGTGCGGCGCGAGCCGGTAGGTGTGCCGGCGGCGCAGCAGGATGTCCAGCACCCGGCCCTGGGTGTGGGAGCAGTCGAACCCGGCCTGGAACGCGTACAGCGCCGTGAACCAGTCCCGCAGCCGCTCGTCGTCCTCGGCGTGGCGGGCGTCGAGCACCAGGACCGACTCGGCCACCAGATCCTCGATGTCGTGCATGGACATGCCGTCCTCCGATCCGTGGCGATGTCGTGTCGCGGCCTGCTCAGACGGGGAAACCGCCGCGCCGCCAGCGCCAGTGGCGGCCGGCCTTCAGATGATCGACGGCCGCGCGTTCGAGCACGGTGCGGCGCGGCAGTTGGTCGAGCGGCGTGGTGATGCTGCGGAACACGAACCGCAGCACCTCGACGTCGGCGTCGAGCCCCTCCGGCTCCTCGTAGGGCTCCAGCTCGAACCGCTGCTGGAACCGGACGATGTTCGAGTCCTTCGGCAGGTACTCCAGCAACTGCGGGTCGAGCAGCCAGGAGCCGCAGGTGAACGCCGTGAACCGCCGGTCGGGGAAGTGGCGTGGGAAGAACGCGCGGGCCTCGTCCAGCGAGGCCGTGACGGCCTGCGGGGTCATCGGCCCTGACTCGGGGATGTGCAGGCCGATGGTGGTGTCGGCGGGGTGGTACTGCAACCGGCCCAGCTCGTAGATGCTGCCGCGCGCGTGCAGCGTCAGCCACGCCTGCATGACCGGCCAGCCCTCGCGGTTCATCCGCCGGTCGATCGCCAGGTTGCGGCCAAGGTCCGCCAGGGACGTCCACGACACGGCGTCGGCGACGCCGCGCTCTCGGTGGTACCCCCTGACGACGTCCACCAGGGCCAGGTAGGCGTACACGTAGAGGTGCCGCCAGGCGGGCCCCCGGTCGCGCGGCAGCTCCGGACCGGGCGGCAGCCAGTCGTGGCCGCCGAGATCGGCACGGACCAGCGCGATCGAGCGGTCGAGCAGCCAGCGCAGCTCCGGCGTCCACAGTGGGGAGTCCGGATCGGGCCAGCCTTCCATGATCTCGGCGGCGTCGTCGGGCCGCACCGCGAGCCGGTCGAGGATCGCGGGCACGTCGGCCTTGGCGGGCAGCGGGGCCGACGGCCGGTCACCGGCGAGCAGACCCACCCGCTCGATGTCCGCCAGGGGCACTCCGAGCTGGGCGGCGATGTGCTCCAGATCCACGCGGACGACCCTACCGGACAGCGGGACGGCCCCTCCAGGCCGAACCCGGCGAATCCCTGATCATGGGCTGACCCGGCTTCGCCCGTGCTGGAGGGTCTCGTCCAGCCAGTCGAAGACGACCTGGTCGAAACGCGAGCGGTTCCAGCCCTCGCAGTGCCCGGCCGCCCCGTCCGCCGCGGTGAACCGTGCCATCGTCTTCGGGCAGTTCAACGCCTCGTGGAGGGCTTCGGCCCCGGCCGCGAGCGGATCACCGTCGGCGGCGGCGACCAGGGTCGGGCACTCGATCGACCCGACGACGTCCGAGAGCCGGTAACGCCTGCCCAGGTCCACGACGTACTCCCCGAGCGTAGGCGCGCCGTGCACCCACATGCCGCGCTGCACCAGCTTCCATCGCGCCATGGGATTGCGCACCGCCTCCTCCATCATCGGTTCCAGCTCGGCCGGGTCGACGTCGGGATACCGGTCCCGCACCGGCGGCGGGAGCATGGCGCGGACGGTCTCGGCCTGGTCCCACTGGCCCGGGTCGGCGATCAGCGCGGCGATGCGCGGCTCGCCGGAGGCGGCGCGCGGCGCCAGCCAGCCGCCGAAGCTCCAGCCCATGACCGCGATCCGGTCGCCGTCGACCTCCGGCTGGGCCAGTGCCGCGTCCACGACCGCGCGCAGCACCACCTCCCAATCGGGGCGCATCCGCAACTGCTGCTCGATCAGCGCGCCGCCCTGGCCGGGCTCCGCCTCCCGCGCGCTGACCTGATGGCCACGGGCGTGACTGTCCTCGGCCCAGCCGGCCAGCTTCGCCGCGTACCCGGTCCACGCCTCGTGCCAGCTGTCGGCGTCACCGGGCTCGACCCGCGCCGCGATGGCCGCGACCTCGCCGTACTCGGCGCCGCCGCGGGTCATGGTCATCAACGCCCGCTCGGTGAACATCTGGAACAGCGGGTCGTCGAACAGCTGCTTCATCATCGCGGCCCCCGATCGCTCCCGTTCACCACAGCACGAACGGCCTGGGGACCGCCCGGATTTCTGCCGTATCCGCCGGTTGACGGGCGCTGTCGGATCTGGAGGAGATCGGGCCGAGCCGGCGAGCGTTCCTCGACGTCGCCCATCCGCACCTTCGTGAGTTGGCCGGCCCGAACTCCTGACCCGCCTACGGGGCCTTCACGGCCGGACCAGTAGGTCCAAGTCCTCGTCGGTGAGCGTGAGGCCGCCCGCGGCGATGTTCTCCGCCAGGTGCGCGGGCGAGCCGGTGCCGGGGATGAGCAGGATGTTGGGCGAGCGGGCCAGCAGCCAGGCCAGCGCCACCTGCGCGACCGTGGCGTCGTGCCGCTGCGCGACGGTGGTCAGGTGCTCGGCGGTCAGCGGCTGGAACCCGCCGACG
This sequence comes from Catellatospora sp. NPDC049133, assembly GCF_040648455.1. NCBI lineage: Bacteria > Bacillati > Actinomycetota > Actinomycetes > Micromonosporales > Micromonosporaceae > Catellatospora > Catellatospora sp. NPDC049133. Next base: position 234,541 of record NZ_JBEZDT010000005.1, on the reverse strand, counting down.
GGGAAGAACGGCACGTACGCCACGCCCGCCTCCGCGCACGCGTCCACCAGCGGATCGTCCTCGCGATAGGCGATGTTGTACCGGTTCTGGACGCACACGATCGGCGCGATCGTGCGGGCCGTGTCGAACTCGGCGCGGCCGATGTTGGAGATGCCGATGTGCCGGATCAGTCCCTCGTCGCGCAGCTTCATCAGTGTCTCCAGCGGCGCGGCGACGGCGGAGCGGTCATGGCCCCGGTCGCCCATCCGCAGGTTCACCACGTCCAGCCGGTCGACACCGAGGGTGCGCAGGTTCGCCTCCACCCCACGGCGCAGTCCGTCCGGGGTGAGCCCCGACTGCTCCGACGCCGGCAGGGCGATGTCCGAGCCTTCGACCAGCGCGCCGACCTTGGTCACGAGGACCAGATCCGCCGGGTACGGGTGCAGCGCCGTCCTGATCAGCTCGTTGGCCGCGACGCCGTCGCGGGCGTAGTAGTGCGAGGTGTCGATGTGGTTCACGCCCAGCTCGACGGCCTGCCGCAGGATCGCCAGCGCGGTCTCGCGCTCGGGCCGCCCGCCCTGCGGCCAGCCGGTCAGCTTCATCGCGCCGTACCCGACGCGGCCGACGTCGAGATCCCCACCCAGTTTCCAGCCCGTCTTCGCCATGATCTTGATCCTAGTGGTGGGTGATCCGGTCACAGGTTCCTGATGTTGCCGTGCTGGATGCAGATGTCACGATCGCCCTGGGTCCGGATCTCCTGGACGACGGGGGTTCCCGTCGTGCGGGTCACCTGGACCCGGTACACCCGGCCGTGCCCGTCGACCGGCGACGACCAGGCGACCCACGACTCGATCTCGTAGGAGCGGACCGGATTCTCCTGCTCCGAGGCGTCGAACTCGCCGCGCTCGACGCCGGTCTCGTCGGTGCAGATCAGCGCATGGGCGGCGGCGTGGTCGCCTTGGACCAGGGCGTCGAGGTAGTTCCGCACGGCGCGCTCGGAAGCCGTCCCGTCGTCCGCCGAACCGATCACGCCGCACGCGCTCACCAACCCGGCCGCCACCAGCGCGAACACGATTCCCCTACGGTTGATCATGGTATGCATCATGCCACCGGCGGACACTGCCACGGTTCAGGGCGTGCTCCAGCGCTGGTTCGCCTGGTAGTTCGGGTTGCAGGTCCAGATCTGCAGCCGGGTGCCGTCGGCACTGGTCTGGTCCCGGGCGTCCAGGCACTTGCCGGAGGCGGGATTGACCAGGTGGCGGGTGGCGCCGTCGTACACCCAGCGCTGGCGCGCCAAGCCGGATCCGCACGACCAGAGCTGCACCGGCGTGCCGTCGTCGGTGTCGCCGTCGGTCACTTCGAGGCACTTGCCCAGCGCCCGTACGGTGCCGTCCGTGCGCATGGTCCACGTCTGGGCGGCAGTGCCGTTGCAGGTGTAGATCACGATCGGGGTGCCGTCGGCGCGGCTGGCGCCGGCGACGTCGACGCACTTGCCGCCGATGCCGGTGATCTCGCCGACGTGGCTCGCTGCCGGAGGCGCGGCCGGTTGACCGGTGTTCCCGGCGGGCGAAGCGCTCGGCGCCGGCGATCGCGAGGGCGCGCCGGACGGCTGACCGGAACCGACCGGCGTCGTGGTCACCGCAGGTGACGGGTGCGCGGACGCTGCCGGGCGGGCCTTCGGCGAGGCCTGCTCGGTTCCGGTCGGCGCGGTCTCGGCGGCGTTGGCGAACGTGGTGTCGGGCAGGTCCGGGTCGCGCCAGGTCATCGCGCCGACACCCACTCCGAGCAGCAGGATGAATGCCACGGCCCCCAGCAGCGCCACCCGCGGCCAGGGGCGGCGGGTGCTGCCGGACGGCATCGGCGGCACGTCGCCGGTCGTGGCGACGCCCGTCTCGGCGGCGGTGTGCGGCTCGTCTGCGGGCGAGTGGCCCATCGTCGGCAGCGGTGTGGGTGCGGCCCATGAGGGCCCGTCAGGGACGGCGGCCTCGGGGGCCGGCCTGTCGGCCGTGGGGGAGTCGTGGCGGGCCGGGTCGAGCGCCGCACGCAGCAGCGCCTCGGCCCGCACCGCGTCCACGCGCTGGTCCGGGTCCTTCTGCAGCAGGCCTTCCAGCGCCGGTGTCAGGGCTCCGGCCCGGGTCGGGCGCGGCGGCGGCTCGGTCACCAGCGCGGCGATCGTCGCCGCGGGCGACGGCCGGTCGAATACCAGCCTGCCTTCGACGGCCGTGAACAGGGTCGCGCCCAGCGCCCACAGGTCGGCGGCCGGGCCGCCGCGGTCGCCGTCGACGCGTTCGGGCGCGAGATAGGCGGGCGATCCCACGACGATGCCGGTGCGCGTGACCGTCGCGTCCGCGGACTGGTGCGTGGCCAGGCCGAAGTCGGTCAGCAGCACTCGCCCGTCCTCGGCGAGCAGCACGTTGGCGGGCTTGACGTCCCGGTGCAGGATGCCCGCCTGATGCGCCGCGTTCAGCGCGCTCAGCAGGGCGAGTCCGATTTCCGCGGCCCGCCGGACGGGGATCGGCCCGTCGGAGGCGAGCACCTGGTGCAGCGATCTCGCCCGGACCAGTTCCATCACGATCCAGGGTTCTCCCTCGTGCGGGATCACGTCGTGCACCTGGATCACGTTCGGGTGGCTCAACTGCGCCACGGCTCTCGCCTCGCGCAGGCTGCGCTCCCGGGTGGTCTTGCGCTCCTCCTCGGTCAGGTGGGCCGGCGCGAGCAGTTCCTTGATCGCCACGAACCGTTGGAGGTACTCGTCCCGGGCCCGCCAGACGCGACCCTGCCCGCCCTGGCCGATGACGTCGAGAAGCTGATATCGATAGGCCAGCAATTTCTTGGATGAGTCGTGCACCGCGGAAGAATACACGCGGTGAGTCATGCCTCCACCTGCTGTCCACCGTCCCTATAGAAGGCTGGGACGTGCACTGATGAACGCCGGGTAAACAGTGTTCGAGCGCTTGCCAACTGCTACAACGAGCGCCATTGATTGCCTGAATCAGCGTTCGGATAGGGGGCTGCCGATCGCCGCATTCGCTGTGTCAACGCATCGTGGTCAGGTGAATGCGCCGGCGGCGGGGCGCGGTCGTGGCCCCGGCGGCGCGGCGGTGGGCGGGTCCGCGACAATGCTGGCTTTGAGCGCCTTCAAGGAGATGTCGTATGGGTCCGAACAAGACCGCGCCGAGCAAACCGTCGCAACTCAAGGTGTCCACCAGGAGAGTGGCGGCGATGTGGGCCACCTGTGTCGTCATCGGAGCGGGGCTCGGCTGGGCGCTGCGCGCCGTGTCGGAATGGGCCGCGTCCGTCGACGGCATGCCGCTGCGTGACTGGATCTCGGTGCTCGCGAAGGTGCCCGACCCGTACGGGACCGTGCTCTGCGTGCTGCTCGGCATGGCGTTCGGCGCGGAGGTGGCCCGGCGCACGCTGAAGGACTCGGTGGCGGTGTCCGTCAAGCCGGATCTGGTCATCTGGCGGGCCGGCAAGCAGACCCGCCGGATCGCCCGCGCCGAGATCTCGGCCGTCTACCTGGACGGCGTCGACGACCTCGTGTTCCTCGGCACCGACACCGGGGAACTGGCCAGGGCGAACAACAACCTGGACGAGGACGCGGTGAAGGAGACCTTCCTGCGCCACGGGTACCCGTTCTTCGACGCCGATCCGCACCTGGAGCAGTACATGCGCTGGGTCGAGGACCTGCCCGAGTTGTCCGCGACGGCCAACGCCCTGCTGAAGGCACGCCAGAAGGCGCTGGAGGAGAACGCCGCCGACGACGCGGCCGAACTTCGGGCCGACCTGGCCAAGCTCGGCGTGATCGTCCGGCAGAACGACGACCGCCAGTTCTACCGCCTCGTCGCCAAACCGGCCACCGCCGAGGGCGGTGCCGCCCCGGCCGACAAGGTGCCGGCGTAGCCGCGTAGCCGGCCGTGGCCGCCGCCGGTCTCCGACGGACGGCGGCCACGCCACCGCGCCCCGCCGGTCAGAAGCCGCCGGCGGCGTTGCACTTGACGCCCTGGTCGAGACAGTTGCGCACGCGGGCGGCGAGCGCCTCCTCGTCCCAGCCGTTGAAGAAGTCGGCGTGCATGGAGAACGAGTTGCCCGACGACAGCGTGATGCCGTCGGTTTTCGCACTCAGCGGCTTGTACGAGATCACGAACGACACCGACGGGATCGGCACCGGGTGGCTGCGCGGGCAGACGCCCGTGTGCAGCGCGCCGGACATGTGCGCCTTGTGGTCGGGGCTGTCCAGGTGCTTGCCGTCCCAGCAGTCCGGGAAGGTGATCTGCCGGACGATGTGCGCGGTGGACGCGCAGACCGGGAAGACCCCGTCGGAGGACCGGCCGACCTCGCCGCCGATGCCCGCGCACCAGAACCGGTTGCCGTTCGGGTCGGACGCCTTCTTCGCGTCGCCTTCGACCATCCGCAGGCCGTACGGGAACGGCTGGGTCTTGGCGGGGTCCTTCAGCCGTGAGCCGTAGTAGACGGTGATCTCGTCGGGGTCGATCACGCGGCCGTTCTGGTAGAGCGTCGGGATCCAGTACCCGGACCGGTCCTGCTTCGGGTTGCAGGTGGTCGCGCCGGAGCGCAGCGACGCGGCGGTGGTGTGGCTGTCGGTGGTCTTGTTGCCCCAGAAGGTGTGGTTGTGTGACGCGCCGGGCAGGCCGGGGAAGACGATCGGGTCGTCGTCGCCGTGGTGGCTGACCGTGCAGGTCGCGTGGAACTCGGGGACCTTCACCGGCTTGCCGGTCACCGTGCGCGGCTTGCGGGCGAAGAACGCCGCGGTGCGGGCCTTCTGCTCGTCGGGGTCGACGGCGATCCAGCCGGGTTTGGCCGGCTTGGGCGATGCTTTCGCCGACGGCGAGACCGCCGGTGTCGCGGCAGGCGACGTCGCCGCGGCGGGTCCGGTCGCGGCCGCTTCGGGTGCGGAAGCCTCGCCGGTGTCGGCGACGATGAACGAGACCACCGCGATCGCCAGCACGACAGGCGCCGCGATCAGGATCGGGCCGAGGCGGCCGAGCCTGGACGCCCGTCCAGCAGGATTCAGGGCCGGTTGTTCGGTACGCACAGAGGTCCTCCCGCGGTCGAGTGCGCCATGGGGCTATGCCGGATGGCTGCTGAGGAATCCGATCGCCATCGCGCCCCACCAGCCGCCCTGGGACACCAGCGCGGCCAGCACCGAGCGCAGCAGCAGCAACCGGGGAACGGGCCCGGTGTACGCGGCGATCCTGCGGTGCAGCGCGCCGGCCTGGACCCCGTTGAGCGCCACGAGCAGCACGAGCAGCAGCTTGATCTGAGTGAGGGTAGAGCCGAGGTCCGGCCGCAGCAGCCCGCCGCTGGCCGCCATGCCGGCCAGGCCCAGCCAGATCAGCAGGTTCACCTGGTCGGCCACGGCCAGCACCTGCCGCAGTTGGCAACGGCGCAGCAGCCACTTCAGGGCGATCCAGTCGACGGCGACCACCGCGCCGAACCCGACGACCAGGCACGCCAGGTGCACGAACAGCGCCACCCGGTGCAGCGCCGGGTTCGCCGGCACCAGGGTCGACTCCGCGAGCACCGCCAGCCACGTCACCGTGATCACGATGGCGACCAGGCCCGGCGACGGCGACGGCCCGCCGGCCAGCCTGGCCCGCAGGCCGGGCCGGTGGCGGCCGCGGACGTCCGGCGGCGGCTGCTCGCCGGCCGCCGGACCGCTGCGCGTCGGGGCGTTCACGGAGGCCATCTTGCACGGTCACCGGGCGGCCGGGAACGGCGGGTGGTTCCGCGCCCGCGACCTGGTCTGGAGGCAGTAGGGTGCCGCACATGTTCGGTCGTGCGAAGCCTTCGTCGCTGCCTTATCCCCAAGCATCCCCGGAAGGGATGGCGGCCCGCTGGCTGCAGTGGGCAGCTTCGATTCCGGCGTGGCGGACTCCGCTCGGCGACCGCGCGGAGTACTACGCCACCAACCAGCCCAAGGACGTGTGGTTCCTCGCCGGACAGTTCGGTGACGCGGGTGACGATCCCGAGAACTTCCGGCGGGTGACCGTTCCGGTGGGCCGGCCGGTCTTTCTGCCGATCTGGTGGGCCTTCGGGACGGACGACGCCCCGAACGGCAGGCCTGCCGACGCCGGGGTCGCGTATGCCACGCTGGAGAACGACGAGGAGATCGACCTGCCGATCCTCGAGGTGGTCTGCCGTCGCAAGTTCACGGTCGACGGCGTCTTCGGCAATCCGATCACGACCACCGGCCGCTCACGGGAGGTCTGGATGTGGGCCAACTGCGTGCTGCTCACCGGCCTCACCCCGGGACGGCACCGGCTGATCACGTCACGAGCGCACGTCTCCGAGGAGCGTCCGGACGCGGCCGCCTTCGTCTACCTCATCACGATCCGCGGCTGACCCGTGCGGAGACATCGCGTTCACCGGGCGCGGTTACCATGCCAGCGGCCCGAGATCGCCTTGCCTGCCAGGAGTCAGCGTGTCGTACCAGACGATCGACGGGTCCGGACCGGACCCGCAGCCCGGTTCCGGCCTGCGGAGCCGGCTGGCCCGCAACCGGCGCAACGTCCTCGTCGTCGCCGCCGGTCTGGCCGTCGTGACGGCCGTGGCGGCAGGGGCGGTGTTCGCGGCCGGCGAACCGGAACCGTCGAACGCGGCCGAAGGTCCCTCGCCGACCGCGTCACCGGTTGCGCCATCCGCGTCGACGGCGACCGCGCCGTCACCGAGTGCGGCCGTGCCGAAGGCGCCCAAGCCCGGCTGGGTGCCCGTCGACCAGGCGGTATGGCAGGCGCAGGTCGACGCGTACCGGGCGAGGAAGGTCGATCCGGTCCCGGCCGGGGTCGGCAACCTGCCGGAGTTCCGGGCCGACTGCAAGTACAGCCATTCGCTGCCCGACGATCCGATCGTCGCCCCCGGGCTGCCGGGCGCCTCGCACATGCACTCGTTCGTCGGCAACAAGGCCGTCGACGCGCAGACCAAGGCCGCCGACCTGATGAAGTTCACGGCGACCACCTGCAAGCCGGTCGAGGACCACTCCTCGTACTGGGTGCCGACGCTCTACGACAACGCGACCGGCAAGCCGGTCGAGACGACGGGTTTCCGGGTCTACTACCGCTCGCTGATGAACACCTCGGCGAACCAGCTGCCGATGCCCAACGGCCTACGCATGATCGTCGGCGACGCCAAGAAGAAGAAGCCGACCCCGCGCGGGGCGGGCGGCCAGTTCTTCTGCGCCTACTACGGCCCCGGCGACGTCGACGGCGTGGCCCGCAGCGGCAACGGCAACTGGCCGGTCTGCGACGGCAAGGCGACGCTGCACTACATCATGCAGTTCCCGGACTGCTGGGACGGCAAGCACCTGGACAGCCCCGACCACAAGGCGCACGTGTCGTTCGGCCGCGGCAACGCGTGCCCGCGCAGCCACCCGGTGAAGATCCCGGCGATCACCTTCGACATAGCGTACGGCTCGCAGGGCAGCGCGGCGGGTTTCTACCTGTCCTCCGACAAGGACGGCAAGAGCGCCTCGTCGATGCACGGCGACGCGTTCGTGATGTGGGACGTCGACGCCATGAACAAGCGCACGAAGAACTGCGTTCAGCAGCGCCGGACCTGCGACAACTTCGGCTATCAGCAGTGAGGCGCCGGTGGGCGACCGCCCTCGGTGACCGCCCGGCTCGCCTAGGCTGGAGGCGTGGGCGGGGACGGCGGGGTCGTCTCGGGCCCCGGCGGCGATCGTGATCCGCCGGAGGCGCTGCGGCGCGCGAGGTCCCGGGTGTATCGCGACGGCGTGTGCGTGCTCGAAGACTTCCCGGTCGACGACGTCGCCGCGCACCTGGCCGACCCGGCGGCGGTCCTCTGGCTGGACCTGTACCGGCCGAGCGCCGAGGATCTGGACATGCTCGGGGCCGACATCGGGCTGCACGAGCTGGCGATCGGGGAGTGCCTGGACAAGGGCCAGCGCCCCAGCCTCAACCGCTACCCCGAGCATCTGTCCCTGGACGGGTACGGGGCCGCCCTCGATCCGGACAGTTCGGCGCTGATGCTGTACGAGATCGCCGTCTTCTGCAACGACCGTGTGCTGATCACGATCCGCAAGGACTGCGGCCTCGACCTGGATCCGGTCGTCGCCGGCTGGGACGCCGCACCCGGGCTGACCCGCCACGGCGTCGCCTACCTGCTCTACGGGCTGCTCGATCACATAGTCAACGGCCAGTTCCAGGCGGTGCGCCAACTCGACGAGGCCGTCGACGATCTCGAGGAGCAGCTGTTCGGCGCCCGCAGGTCCGCGGTGCAGTCGGCGCAGCAGCGGCTGTTCCGGCTGCGCCGCGACCTGATCGCGTTGCGCCGTGTGGTGAAGCCGATGGAGGAGGTCGTCGAGTCGTTGCTGAACCAGGACGTGCTCACGATCGACGATGCCGTGTCGCCGTACTACCAGAAGCTCTACGACCACGCGATGCGCGCGGCCGACTGGGCCGACGCCCTGCACGACCTCGCCGCCACCACCGTGCAGACCAACCTGATCACCCAGGCGAACCACCTGAACATGATCATGAAGAAGGTGACCAGCTGGGCGGCCATCATCGCGGTGCCGACGGCGATCACCGGGTTCTACGGGCAGAACGTTCCGTTTCCCGGCTACGGCAGCGCGTGGGGCGTGCTCGTCTCGACAGCCCTCATCGCGCTCCTGTCCGTCGTGCTCTACACCGTCTTCAAGCGCAACGACTGGCTCTGAGCCGGCGCGCTTCGGGCGTCACTGCGGCTGCTCGTGGCCCTGGCGGGGGAGCACCGACAGCACGCGCACGATGTGGTCGCGGAACTCGGCCATGTAGTCCGACAGGAACGTGCGCACCGCGTCGTCGACGACCTCGCCGTCGCCGGGGAACAGCGTCTGGTTGAACTGGATGTACGCCTCGGGCGCGGTCATCTGCCGGGCGTTGCAGAAGCTGAGCACACCGCGCAGCGCCTGCTGGGCCAGCGCGGTGCCGATCTGGCCGATGGACGCGCCGATGACCGCCGCCGGGATGTGGTCGAACGAGTTCTTGCCCCACGGCCGCGACGCCCAGTCGATCGCGTTCTTCAGCGCGCCCGGGATCGACCGGTTGTACTCGGGCGTGACGAACAGGATCGCCTGGGAGCGGTGGATGGCGTCCTTGAGCGCGACCGCCTCGGGCGGGTAGTTCGCGTCGTGGTCCGGGCTGTACAGCGGCAGGTTGCCGATCGCGATCTCGGTGAACTCCAGCTCCTCCGGCGCGAGCCGGATCAGCACCCGGGACAGCTCCCGGTTCACCGACGTCGACGACAGGCTCCCGATGAAGTATCCGACCTTGTACGTGGTCATGGCACAGCCTCCTGGCTAACGGTTCCTCCGGCCTGCATACCTCCACCCGGGCCCCGCCGTACGCGGTTCCGCGCAGTTCGCCCGGGTAGCAGGTTGTATTAGGGCGATAAGGCGCGGCAAATACGATTCGCCAGTATCGTCGAGGACGAGAAATCGCCGTGGTCTTGGGAGGAAGCGATGGGCACGACGCCTGGTGTCGCCGACGTCGACATGAAGCTCGAAGTCGTGGTGATCCCGGTCTCCGACATCCCTCGGGCGGAGGAGTTCTACGGGCGGCTGGGCTGGCGCTCGGATCAGACCCCGCCGGGATCGGGTGTCATCCAGCTGACGCCGCACGGCTCGCAGTGCTCGGTCCACTTCGGCACGAACCTGACCACGGCCGCACCCGGGTCGGCCCGGTCGTTCCTGATCGTCGCCGACATCGAGCAGGCCCACGATGCGATCGCCGCTGCCGGTGTCCAGATCAGCGACGTCTTCCACCTCGGCCCGGACGGGCCGATCAAGGGCCCGGACCCCGCTCGCGGCACGTACGCGTCGCGGGCCGAGTTCGCCGACCCCGACGGCAACACCTGGGTGCTGCAGGAGATCACCAACCGGCTGCCCGGCCGCGTCGACCCGGGCGCGACCGCGTTCACCTCCACGACGGACCTGGCGACCGCGATGCGCCGGGCTTCGGTGGCCCACGGCGAGCACGAGAAGCGCCTCGGCGCGGCCGACCCCGACTGGCCCGACTGGTACGCGGCGTACATGGTGGCCGAGGCGTCGGGCGCACCGCTGCCGCAGTGACCCGGCCCGGTCGTCGCGTCATCCGGCGAATGCGTGCCACGCGACGTCGAAGGCGCGCAGCGGAGCCAGATGTGCGCGGTGCCGGGTACTGAGGAACACGTGCGGGCGGCGACCGCCGCGGTCCACCTGGACGACGAGTCCGTCACCGGCATGGAACTCCGTGTCGCGGCCCAGCAGCCACCCGCCGGTCGGCACGCGCCGCAGGCCGCGGGTGAGCGCCTGCGCCTGGTCCTCGTCGACACCGCCGCTCGCATAGCAGGGCGCGTAGGTCGCATGTGGCGTGCCGTGGATCCGCACCGGCTGCCCGGCCGAGGCGAGCGCGACGGCCTCCGAAACAAGTGCTCTCTCGTGCACGTCCGTCCTCGCTCATGCCTGATCACCGGACTGCGAACCTAGCGGAGCGGGGTGACGTTCTGCCCAGCGTGCGAGAACGGATTTCGGTGGTCCGTCCTGGCGGTCTTCCTGGCCGTTCGGCCAGGTCAGGTAGGCCGAAGTGGTCACGCTGCGTCAGATCGAGGACAACTCGAAACCGGACAGTGTCGCTCCGATTACAGTCCGGAACGGCTTTGGATTCCTGTTGGTCTCAGGCGCTCTGGTGTGGAGAGCGCCTGCTCCTTTTTCGAGGTGGCCCACGTGGTGGAGCAATCGCAACGCCCTGCGCCGGGTGCGCGCGGCGCGGCCTTGTCGGCGATCGCCACGGTCGTCAGCACGGTCGTGGCACTGCTGGAGTTCTTGACCGACCTGGGCGCGCTGGCCATCGTGCTGCTCGGCGCGACCGCGCTCGTCTTCGCCGGCTGGGGACTGGCCCGCACCTGGACCAATCGGCAGGCGCTGCCCGCCGTCTTCCTGCTGCTCGCCGTCATCGCGGTATCCGCCGCCGTCGGCGCCGCGGGCGACCGCCTGCTGCGTCCCGAGCCGGCCGCTGTCACGGCCGCCGGGCAGACCGGGCCCGGCGGCGCGACCTCGGCGACGCCGGGCGCGCCGACCGGGGATCCGAGCCGGAGCGCCTCGCCGTCGGCGAGCACACCGTCACCGTCGCCGACCGCGCCGTCCGCCCCGGGCGGCGAGCCGGCCGTCAAACGGGCGGCCTCCGTGACGCTGCCCATCTACTACTCCATCGACCTCGACTCCGGCGCGCCCAACTGGAACGTGGTCCGCGGCTCGGTGTCCGGCTGGGACCTGCGCGGGGCGCTCGGGGTCGGCCCGTACGGCGTCGCCTCGAACCGTGACCTGACGTACGTCAGCGGGGAGCCGTCGCACCAGACCTGTGTGGCCGCCACCGCCCTGCAACGCGGCATCGAGCAGGAGAAGACCCGCGCCGGCACCGCGTTCTGCGTACGCACCAGCGAGGGGCGGTGGGCGTGGGTGAAGATCACGGGTGTGTCCGCGGACTCCGGGGACGTCAAGCTCGACGTGCACGTCTGGGAGGCGACCTCCTGAGCCGCTCCGGGCGAGGCCGGCGCTCCGACCGCATACGTTCGCCGGGTTGGTCGGGCCGCCGCGGTGAGTGGGCGTCCACCACAGCGGAGGTAAGCGTGAAGCACAGCTCGACCCGGTGTTTGAGGGCGCTGGAAGTGTAGCCGTCGGCGTCCGCGTCGAGCAGCACCATGTCCTGGCCATCGATGTCCAGGCGGAGCCGCTACTTCCAATACATGCCTTGGTCAGTCGACAAGGAACTCCCGCGCTGCGAGCAGGCCCATCTCATTCTCTCGTGCATCCTCGATGCCAGTCATGTCGCGGGTCGCGATGCGCCCCGCGAAGTAGTCGGCCTGAACTGCCCACCTGAACCGGTGGAATACATCCAGGCCTCGCTCGATCTCGTCCTCGCCGAGGGCGCCGGTCCGAACGTATGCCGCGAGCAGAGACTGCGCCTGCGCCTTCCCGCCTACGTACATGACTGCCGAGGCGAGGTCGTAAAGCAGCGGACCCGACATGGCGGCCGCCCAGTCGATCAATCCGACATCGCCGGTCGCGGGATCGACGAGGAACGCCTCAGGCGCCGGGTCGGTGTGCAACATGCCCCAGGTGAGCGACGGCGGGTCGAGCGCGTCGAACATCGCCAGGGCCTTCACGATACCGGGCTTCACCCAACCCGGGGCATGATCGAGGTGCGCGGCGTTCGGATCGACCCAGTGAAACTGCTCTGCGCCGGCCACGCATATGTCCCGGACTGCCACGTGCACGCGCCCGAGAGTCTCCCCGATGACGCGCCGACCGCTCTCGTCATCGGGCGGCTCGGCACCCGGCACGTACTGCAGGAGCGCCACCGGCCCATCGGCGGTCTCGACCGCCAGCTGCCCGGAGGTCGTGGGGATCGGCGCACCCGCCGGGATACCAGCACGTTGGACGTGCGAGGCCACAGTGAGCCCGCCGACGAACTGGTTGCGGTTCCAGCCGGGGATGTGCTTGGCGACGTCGCGACGGCCGTCGTGGTCGACCCACCAGGTCGCGGAGTTCATACCACCGTTGTGCACCTCGACGCGGACGTCGACGAGGCCCCAATGTCCAGCGAGCAAGCCGGACAACCTGTCGGAATCGATCATCCGGCGAGTCAATCAGATGCCTGTTCGGGCGGCGATCGATTAACCTGCTCGCATCCACCCGCACCCCATACGCGACGCGGTGACCGCAACGTGGGACGCGGCGGCTTCCCACTGAGGCTATTTCAGCCCACTCAGGCCTTGAGTCACCGATCCCAAAGCCGGTGACGTATCAGGTCGCGGCCCTAGCCGTCGTCGACGGCCGACGCCGTCCGCAACTCCACCATGAGCTGTTCGGCGTCGAGGGTGTCGAGCACCTTCTCCAGCACCCGCGAGTCGTGGCGGCCGGTCGCCTGCGCCGAGAGCAGCGCCGACCGCTGCCGCTCGATCACCCGTAAGCGGAGTTCGCGGTACTGCCGGATCTTTCTGGCGGTCGCCAAGGCGTCGAGGTCCACGCGGTTCCGCACAGTTCCCCGCCCGGTTCCGCCGACTGGATGTCGCCCACCGAGGGAGCGCGCTATGGTAGTAACCAACTAGTTAGATACTCGCTCGGTCGACGGGCAAGGACCCGTCGACGGGACAGCGCGGGTGAAAAGGGATTAGGAAGCACATCATGACCATCACGCTGATCACCGGGGCCAACAAGGGACTCGGTTTCGAGACCGCCCGCCGGCTCGTGGACGCCGGACACATCGTGTACGTCGGCGCCCGAGACCCGGAACGGGGCCGTCAGGCCGCCGAGCGGCTCGGCGCTCGCTTCATCCAGCTCGACGTCACCGACGACGCCTCGGTGGCCGCCGCCGTCAAGACCGTCGAGGCCGACGGCGGCCTCGACGTCCTGATCAACAACGCGGGCATCGAGCCGCGGACCGCCGGCGGCGGCTTCGTGCCGCCGGCCGAGGTGACCGCCGACTCCGTACGCGCCGTCTTCGAGACGAACGTGTTCGGCCAGGTGCGGATGCTGCACGCGTTCCTGCCGGTGCTGCAGCGCTCCGCCGCCCCGGTCGTCGTCAACGTCGGCAGCGGCACGTCGCTGATGCGCGAGCTGGCCAACCCGGACTCCCCGTCGCACTTCTATCCCGACATCGCCTACCCGGCCTCGAAGGCCGCGGTGAACATGCTCACGGTGCAGTACGCCAAGGCGTACCCGGGCGTCAGGATCAACGCCGTGGACCCGGGTTTCACCGCCACCGACCTGAACCACCACGCCGGCACCCAGACCGTCGAGGAGGGAGCCGAGGCCATCGTCCGCATGGCCCAGCTCGGCCCCGACGGACCCACCGGCGGGTTCTTCGACAAGGACGGCGTGATTCCCTGGTGATCCGGCAGGGCCCGGCGACCGTACGGCCGCCGGGCCTGGCCCGCCCTTCGACGAGGAAGCCCGAATGACCACACCCATGCCGCGGGCCCGCGACGCCCAGGCCACCAAGGCGCTGCTGCTCGAAGCCGCCACGGACGAGTTCGCCGAGCGCGGGCTGGCCGGTGCGCGCATCGATCGCGTCGCCGAGCGCGCCGGAGCCAACAAACGCCTGCTGTACGTCTACTTCGGAGACAAGAACGACCTGTTCGACGCCGTCCTGGCCGAGCAGACGCGGGCCGTGGTCGCGGCCGCGTCCCTGGACGACGGGGACCTGTGCGCCTTCGCCGCCGCGCGTTTCGACTACATGCTCGCCAACCCCCGGGCACGCAGGCTCGCCACCTGGCGCGTCCTGGAACGCTCCGAACCGACCGCACTGGAACGCGAAGCGTTCCAGGCGCGGGTCGACGCCGTCGCCTCAGCACAGCGCGCCGGGCGGCTCCGCGACGACATCACCGCCGTGGACCTGTTCGCCATCGTGCTGCGCATGACGGAGGGCTGGCTCAGTGCCTCGCCGGGTCTGCTCGCGACCGCCGGCGACGACCCGATGTCGCCCGGCCGGCTCGCCGAGCACCGCGCAGCGCTGCTCGCGGCGGTCCGCAGGGTGAGCGAACCGCCACCCGGCCAGGGCTGAACACCGATGCCTGGCACCCCGTATCCTGCCGGTGATGATGGTAGGAAGGCACGCTTGACATCTCCCCCAGCCGAAGCAGGGGGATTCGACCCTCGCGGGTTGAACTTTCTGCTTCACAGCCCGTTGCCGACCTGGGTTACCAGCAAGGAGCGGTGTACCGCCCACCGGTCTTACACAGGCTCCACAGACCTGACTTCCCGCCAGCCCGGCGGTAGGCCCGACCGGCTTGGTTATCGCTGGCCAGGCCACAACAAATTAGCACACCTGTTCCCTCCCGCGACACCGGCGGATGCCATTCGCCCTGGCGGCGAACCGGCTTTTCCTGCCCTGCTCCGCAGAGTTCCGTTTCCTCTCCGCCCTGAAGGCCGGAGTATCCACGGGGGTATCCGATGAACGATCCTTACCGGACTCTCGGCGCAGGTTATGCCGAGCGCCGCCGACCGGACCCGCGCGTGGCCGCGATCATCGAAGCGGCGCTGGGCGATGCCCGTACGGTCGTCAACGTCGGGGCGGGTGCGGGTTCCTACGAACCCGCCGACCGCATGGTGCTCGCCGTGGAGCCGTCGCCGGTGATGATCGCGCAACGGCCGCCGGGCAGCGCGCCCGTGGTGCGCGCCGTCGCCGAGCGGCTGCCGTTCGCCGACAAACACTTCGACGTCGGCCTTGCCGTCCTCACCGTGCACCACTGGACGGACCCGGCACGCGGGCTGGCCGAGCTGCGCCGCGTCTCGCACCGGCAGGTGGTGCTCACCTGGGATCACACGGTCATGTCCCGGTTCTGGCTGATCGCCGACTACCTGCCGGAGATCGCCGAGGCCGAGCGGGAGCTGCCGGAGCACGACTTCATCGCCAGGCACCTGGCTCCCGCCCAGGTGGCGGAGGTGCCGGTGCCGCACGACTGCAGCGACGGGTTCCTGGCGGCGTACTGGGACAGGCCGCACGCCTACCTCGACCCGGCGGTGCGGGCATCGATCTCCTCGCTGGCCAGGCTCGACCCGGCCCGGGTCACCGAGGCGACGCGCCGGCTGCGGGCCGACCTGGAAGGCGGGCAGTGGCAGGAGCGCCACGGGCGACCGGGCGCGGGCGGCACGGCTGACGTCGGCTACCGGCTGCTGACATCGCCCCGGTAGTGCCGATCGGGGTCGTGTTTCAAGCGAGGCGCGCGGTCAGCCTGACCCCGCGGACGTACACCGCAAGCAGCCGGTGGATCGCCGCCGGCTCGGCGACCGGGTCGCCCGAGACGGCCAGGATGTCCGCGTCGTAACCGGCGGCGATCCGCCCTTTGCGATGGCCCAACCCGACCACCTCGGCCGCCCGGGCCGTGACCGCGTGCAGTGCCTCCGCGCCGTCCATGCCCAGCGGCGCGAGCTGGGGCACCGCATGACGCAGCACGAAGTGCGGCTTCACGGGTGCGATGCCCGCGTCGGTGCCGATCACGATCCGCGCGCCTGCGGCCCGCATCCGGGCCGCGTTGGCGGTGAACCGCGGCATCCGGGTGGCGATGCTCGGCGGCACCGCGTGGCCGTCCACGGGCCGGGTGCCGAACGTGAGGCTCAGCGCGATGCCGCGGGACACGATCGTGTCCAGCAGCCCGTCGGGGATGTCGTCGACGAAGCCGGCGTTGATGAAGGTGGCGTGTTCGAGGCTGTCGACGCCGGCCTCGGCCGCCGCGACGATCGACGACGTGCCGTGGGCGTGCGCCGCGACCCGCAGCCCGAGCCCGTGCGCCTGCTCGACCACCGCCCGCAACTCGTGCACGGAGTACTGCGCCAGCTCCGGGCGGCTGCCCGGGGTGATGTTGCCGCCGCTCGCCATGATCTTGATGACGTCGACCCCGCGTTCGGCGCGAGCCCGGATCGCGGCGCGCAGGTCCGCGACACCGGCGGCGCAGTCACCGAGGAAGTGGCAGTGCCCGCCGGGTGTCGTGATCGGCACGCCCGCGGCCACGACCTCGGGCAGCGTATGGTCGCCGGCGCGAGCCGCCGCGCGTACCCGTAGCGCCAGGTAACCACGGTCGCCGAGGTCGCGCACGGTGGTGACGCCGCCGGCCGTGGCCGCGCGGGCCGCCGCGCACATCGCCTCGTAGGCCGCCGTGTCGTCGCGCTCGCCCAGCCGGGCGATCGGGTCGGCGCTGGCGTCGAACGCCAGGTGCAGGTGGGTGTCGACGAGGCCGGGCAGCAGCGTGGCCTCGGGCAGGTCGACCACGTCCGCGCCCTCGGGCAGACCCGCCGGTCCTTGCGCGACCGACACGATCCGGCCGCCGTCGACGACCACGGACGGGTCGTCGAGCAGGGCACCGCCGTCGAACAGGCGCCGTGCGCGCAGAACGAGCAGGTTCGGGCGGGGGCGCGTCTGCGTGGTCATCACGTCAGGATCCCGTGTCACGCCGAACCGTGCCAGACCGGCCGCCCCACCCGAGTGAACGGTTCCGGGCACGGGACCTGCCGCCCTTTGCGAGGATGGGTTCGACCGGCGTACCGGCAGGGACCGGTGCCGGACCAGCTCAGCGGCCATCGCTGGCACGGTGCGAAGAGGTGAACCGACATGGACCCCGCGGACAACCGGAGCACCTCCGTGCTCACCATGCTCAACCAGCGGCTGCTCGACACCACCCCGCAGCCGGTCGATGTGATGACCCTGCTGGTCGAGATCCCGCCCGGCGGCAAGGGACTGCCGCCGCACAAGCACTCCGGCCCGATCTTCGGATACATGATCGAAGGCGAGATGCTCTTCGAACTCGAAGGCGAGCCCGAACGGGTCATCCGGGCGGGCGAGGCGTTCTTCGAGCCGGGCGGCGACGTCATCCACTACCAGGACGGCAACAACCTGCCCGACGCGACCAGCCGCTTCGTCGTCATCATGCACTGCGTGCCGGGCCAGCCGATGCTGACCTATGTCGACGACGACGAGCTGGAACGCCGCCGCGACCGGCGCGCCCCGCGTCAGAGCGGTTCGTAGTCGAACCAGTCGAACGCGACCTCGCCGGCTGCGGCGTACAGGCCGATGACCCGGCCGGTGAAGCCGCCCGCCACCTCGGTCGACAGGTAGCGCCCGTCGAGTTCGGCGAGCACGTCGAACGTGCCGTCGGCGGCTTCGACCCCGAGGCGGAGCAGGTCGGGCTCCATCCGGGGATGCCAGTTTTCGGGTGAGGCGGCGGCGACGTCGATCCGCAGCCGGACCGGCCCGTCCGGCACGGCCCGGGTCGCGACCGTCGAGAGCAGCGACTACGCACGCGCCAGCACCCGCACCTGGCCGTCGCCCGCCTCGATCTCGTAGTGGTGTGCCTCGTCGATCCGCACCGCGAGCCCGCCGCGCCCGGCGGTGGCGTCGACCAGGGTCCGCGCCCGGCAGGACTGGTGCTGCTGGCGGCGGCCCACGAACGTCACGTCGGGTGAGTCGAGGCCCGCGCCGCGCGCCCGCATGGTGAGCCAGCCGGGGCGGTCGGCCGACCGGAACACCTCCGGTCGGGACCGTACCCAGATCCACCGCGGGTGCAGCGCGTCGCCGTCGAAGTCGTCGCGGACCGCAGGGGCGGGCAGCGGGTGCGCCGGCCACGGCGGTGCGGCCATGGTGGGGGCGAGCTCGCCGACCACCGGCCAGCCGTCGACCCAGCTCACCGGCGCGAGGAAGGTTGCCAGAAGCGGCCATCGTGGTGGCGCAGGGTGGGCGCGTACACGCCGGCCGACGACGGCATGCCGAGCGGCAGGACGAGCTGGCTCGGCCGGTCCAGCGCGTTGCCGATCTGCTCCCAGTGCACCAGGTCCCGGCTGTGGAAGACCGGCACCCCGGGGAAATACTCGAAGCTGGAGCAGGCCAGGTAGTAGTCCTCGCCGACCCGGCACACGCTCGGATCCGGGTGGAACCCGGGGATCACCGGGTTGGTGAAAGCCCGCCTATTCTAGCGCTAGAATAGGCGCGTGGACCCGACACTGACCGACGCCGAGCTGACCGTCCTCGGGCTGCTCCTGGAACAGCCACGCCATGGGTACGAGCTGGAACGGGTGATCGAGGAACGGGGTGTGCGGACCTGGACCGCGCTGGGCTTCTCTTCGATCTACTACCTGCTCGACAAGCTCGCCGGGCGTGGCCTGATCGAGGCGTCGGCGACCGAGAAACGCTCGGCGAAGTCACGCGCGACCTACCAGGTGACGGCAGCGGGCCGTGACCTGTGCGCGGCCACCACCAGGGACGCGCTGGCGGCGCTGACGCCGGTGCGCTCCCGGGTCCTGATCGGCATGGCGAACAGCCCCGGTCTGCCGGAAGGGGACGTGGCCGCGGGGCTGACCCGGCGGCTGACGGCGCTGCGGGACCAGCTGGCAGAGGTCCGTGCCGCTCGGGCGCACCAGGAGCCGCTGCCCGGCGCCGCTTCGGCGATCTTCGACTACTGCGAGGCGATGCTCCGGGCCGACGTCGGCTGGACCGAGGCCACGCTCGCGACACTGACCAAGGAGACCGCGATGGACAAGTACGACGTCAAGAAGGCACACCGCGAGCTGTACGCCCCACCGGCGAAGGACTTCGTCGTCGTGGACGTGCCCGAGCTGCGGTACCTCGCGGTCGACGGCCATGGCGACCCGAACACCTCGACGGCGTACGCCCAGGCCGTGGAGGCCCTGTTCACGACGGCGTACACGCTGAAGTTCGCGAGCAAGAAGGCCCTCGACCGCGACTTCGTGGTGGGGCCGCTGGAAGGGTTGTGGCGTGCCGACGACCCGCAGTCCTTCGTGACCCGTGACAAGCAGGCCTGGTCGTGGACGATGTTGATCAGCCAGCCAGACTGGATCACCGAGGACATGGTCCGCGCCGCGCTCGCCGAGGCCGCGAAGAAGAAGGACAACCCGGCGCTGGCGGGTGTACGGCTGATCAGCCTCACCGAGGGGAAGAGCGTGCAGATCCTGCACATCGGCTCCTACGACGACGAAGCGCCGACCCTGGACCGCCTGCACCGCCGCTACCTGCCCGACAACGGGCTGACCTTCAACGGCGACCATCACGAGATCTACCTCAGCGACGCCCGGCGCACGGAGCCGGCCAAGCTCAAGACGATCCTCCGGCAGCCCGTCAAACCGGCCTGACCGAGAATTCGACGGCCGGACGGCACAACCGTTCGGCGAGCTGCTCCGGTCAGGGGGTACGGACGAGAGGGGTCAGATGCGGGCCGACGACGAACACGCCTTCACCGAGTTCGCGCAAGCACGGGTGCTGGAGCTGCGCCGGACGGCATACCGGCTGTGCGGGAACTGGGACGAGGCGCACGACCTGACCCAGTCCGCCCTGATCCGGCTCTACCGGCACTGGACACGGGTCGCGCAGGCCGACTCGCCGGACGCCTACGTGCGCCGCATGCTCGTCAACATCTTCCTCGACCAGCGGCAGACCTGGTGGGCGCGACGGGTCAGGCCGTTTCCCCAACCACCGGACGTGCCCGCACCGGCCGCGGACGTCGCCGACCGCCTCGACCTGATGGCGGCGCTGGCCAGGCTCGCCCCCGGCCAGCGCGCCGTGATCGTGCTGCGCTACTGGGAGGGCATGGACGTCGCGGAGACCGCCCGGACGCTGGGCTGCTCGCCGGGCACGGTCAAGAGCCAGACGTCGTACGCCATCACCGCCCTGCGGCGGCTGCTGCCCAACTACGTAGGAGACCGAGCGTGAACGACCAGCAGATCGCGGCCCTGCTGGCCGCGGCCCCGCAGGAACCCGAGCCGCCGCTGCCGCCCGGCCTGCTGGAGGGCCTGGTGCCGGCCGCCCGGCGCGACGTCCGGCGGCGACGCGCCACCGCGGCGCTGTGCGCGGTGGTGGCCCTGCTGCTGGGCGCCGGAGCGCTGCTCATCCCCGCGGGCAACCGCGACGCGGTCCCCGCGCGGCCGTCGCCTGGCAAGGCGGCCGGCCTGCCGGACCTGATCGCCGGGTACTCGCCGCTGACCGGTTCGGTGAGCGCCGCCCCGCCGGGACGGGCTCTGCTGCTGTACGGGTACGGCAACAGCGAGATGCTGCGCACCTACCAGACGCTCGTGCTGGGTGCCGACGCCGACGTGTACCGACAGCTCGACGCCGTGCCCGAGCGCACCAAGCCGTGGCTGCTGTCCCCGGACGGGCGCACGATCGTGCTGTCCGAACCCGACCGCGAGGTGGCCGAGGTGCGGGTCGTCGACCTGGAGACGGGGCAGACCCGGCAGGTGCCGGTGCCGCGCCCCGGCGGGGTCGTCCCGCTGGCACTGTCCCCGGACGGCAACATCCTGGCGTACTCGGTCGTCGACCTGGGGCCCGTCGCGGAGGAGGCGGCCCGTGACGCCGGCGACTACGTCGAGTGGTACGCCACCGGGCACGGCGAGCTGATGCTGCTGGACCTGCGTACCGGGCAGGCCACCGGGACCGGCGTCGTGCCGGTGTCGGCCGCCGCGTTCGCGCCCGACGGGCAGCGGCTGGTGGTGCAGTCCGAGCTGCGGACCTGGCTGATCGGGCTGGACGGGCAGCGGCAGCGGGAGGTGATGGTGCCGCAGGGTTACGGGATCACCGTGCACAACGCCTGGTCGCCGTCGGGGCTGCTGCTGGCCGTCGTGCCGTGGCGGTCCGAGGGCATCGACAGCGGGCGCGTCTACATGTTCGACTCCGGGACGTCGGGTGCGGTGCGCACCGTCAGTATCGCCGAGCCGTCCGCCCTGCGTGGCACCGCCGATACGGAGACGTTTCTGGGCTGGCTGTCCGACACCGAGGTGCTGGGCCATGCCTGGGACTACGGCTCGGACACCGGCGCGCTGTCGGCGGTGCCCCTCGACGGGAGCCCGGCCCGGGTGCTGAGCCGGTTCGACGACTCATACCGGTGCGAGTTCGGCATGCAGCGCTGCGTGCCGTACGAGATCTCGGTCGCCGCGGGCCTGCTGGCCGGACTGGGCACGCGTACGGCCGAGTCGGCCGACCGCGGACCGTGGCCCGTCGGGTTCCAGATCGCGGCGCTCGCGACGGTCGCCGTCCTGGCCGCGGTGGTCTGGCTGGTGCGACGCCGGGTCCGGCGCAGGCGGGCCGGTGAGGCTATTTCGTGAGCTTCTCGACCATGGAGATCAGCTGGTCGGCGGCCGGGCCCGAGGACGCCGGGTTCTGGCCGGTGATGAGCCGGCCGTCGGTCACCACGTACGGCTGCCAGTCGTCGGCCTTGCTGAAGTGGGCTCCCTTGGCGACGAGTTCGTCCTCGACCAGGAACGGCACGACCTTCGTCAGGCCCACCGCCTCCTCCTCGGTGTCGGTGAAGCCGGTGACCTTCCGGCCGGCGACCAGGGGAGTGCCCTCGGGCGTCGTGACGTGGCGCAGCGCGCCCGGGGCATGGCACACCAGCGCGATCGCCTTGCCCGACCGGACCACCTGCTCGATCAGCGCGATCGAGACGGGATCCTCGGCCAGGTCCCACATCGGGCCGTGCCCGCCCGGGTAGAACACGGTGTCGAAGTCGTCGGCGGATACCGAGTCCAGGCGCAGCGTGGTGTCGAGCTGGGCTTCGGCGGCCGCGTCGGCCTCGAACCGGCGGGTCAGGTCGGTCCGGAACTCCGGTTCGTTGCTCTTGGGGTCCAGCGGCGGCCGCCCGCCCAGCGGCGACGCCAGCGTGACGTCCCATCCGGCATCCCGGAAGCGGTAATAGGGCGCGGCGAGTTCCTCAAGCCAGAAGCCCGTCTTGCGGCCGGTGTCACCGAGCTGATCATGTGAGGTAATCACCATCAGGACCTTCATCCACCCCACCTCCCTACGAGGTGTAATCGTATGACGTCGGTGGGTCACGTGTGGGAGGTCCCGCCGTCATCGAACGCCTCACGCGGGTCGAGCGCCTGACCCTGCGCGTACCGCTCGGCGAAAACCGCCGGGCCCAGCCTCTCGATCGCGGCCTCCCGCGCCTTGGCCAGGTCGGCCGCGTCGTCAGGGTCGGGGACCTGCCCGAGCGCGGCGAACGCCGCGTCCGTGACGCCCACCAGGAGCGCCGCCCGCGTGTGATCGTCCTCGGCGGAGGCGAGCGCGACACCGGCCACGCACACGTACGGCACGAAGTCGGCCCAGCCTTGCTGGAACACCCGCTCCCGACCCGCCGCGAACAGCGCCCTCGCCGTATCGAGGTTGCCGAGTCCGAGCTCGCAGAACGCGAGGTTGTGGTACTCCGAGTTGACGACCTCGGGGCGGCCCAAAGCCTCGTTGAGCGCGATGTTCTCCCGGTACAGGTCCCGGGCGCGGGCCAGGTCGCCCGACATCCGGGCCACCGCCGCCAGCACATGCCGGGGCCGCTCCTCCAGGGCGCGGTCCCCGGAGCGTTGCGCCACCGCGAGCGCCTCCCGGGCCCGGACCTCGCCGCCCGGCAGATCGCCGCCGCGGATGGCGACTCGGGCCAGGGCATACCTGGCCTCCACCTCACCGGTCAGGTCCCCGGCCGCCTGCGCCCGGACGATCTCGGCCTCGCTCATGCGCACCACGGCGTCGGTCTCACCGCGCCGGAAGGCCGCCCGCACCTCGTCGCTGAAGCTCATTCGCCTGATCGCCCTCCATATGTCACGTTCATCGACACTATGCCGCCTCGGCCGTGCCCGGCCCTGATTCGCTTGCCCGGCACAGGCGCAGGTACTGGACAGGACACCTGTGGTTCGATGGCAGTTGTGGCTGATCTTCATGTGCTGCGGGTGTTCTGTGGGACGGGTGGGCGCGGCGGCAACCGGCTCGGCGTCGTCAGCCGCGGCGCGACGGTGGTCGGCGAGCGGCAGCGGTCGGCCGTCGCCGCGAAGCTCGGGTTCAGTGAGACGGTCTTTGTCGACGATCCGGACCGCGGTGTGGTCGACATCTACACGCCCAGCGTTCGCCTGCCCTTCGCCGGGCACCCGCTGGTACGACATCTGGGCACCGGAGTCGACGTGCTGCGTCCGCCCGCCGGTGACGTCTCCACCTGGCAGGAGGGCGACTTCACCTGGATCGCCGGTCGCGCCGACTGGGCCGCCGGCCGCGAGCTGCGGCAGCAGGCATCCGCGGCCGAGGTCGACCGCCTGCCCGCGCCGCCGCCGGGCACCGGATTCCTCTACGCCTGGGCCTGGCAGGACGAGTCGGAAGGCGCGATCCGGGCCCGAGCCTTTCCCCGGCGCGGTGACGCCGTCATCGAAGACGAGGCCACCGGTGCCGCCGCGCTCCTGCTCGCCCACACCCTCGGCAGGGCCATCGACATCCGGCAGGGTGTCGAGTCGCAGATCCTGGCGCGCCCGCGGCCGGACGGCTGGATCGAGGTCGGCGGCCGCGTCGCCCTGGACGAGGTCTGGACGCTGTAGAAGGGCAGCGGTCGACGGTCAGCTCGATCGCTTGGCCGTCGGATCGCTGACCCGGCCGATGAACAGCGGGATGTGGTCCTTGCCGCCCACGATGGCGAACGCGAACGGCCGGTCGGCGATGAACGTCGCCTGGGTGGGCGGCGGGCCGCTCATCGCCATGGCGATGCCCGTGACAGCGGCGGCCTCGGAGCCCCACTCGTCGACAGTGATGTTCGCCTTGTGCACCGCGTCGGAGATGAACAGCCCGGGTGCGATGCCGTCAAAGTCGGCGCCGGCGCCGAACGCGGCGGTCACGCCGAGCTTGGCCAGGGTCGTCCTGAGGTCGATCGAGGAGTCGAAGTCCCATTTGGGGACGGCGACGTCGACCTGCAGCTCGGTGAACGAGTCGCGCAGCCGGGCCAGCACCTGGTGCGCCAGCGCGTCCTCCGGCTTGCCGCCGGGCGGCGCGAGCATCAGCCACATCGCGTACGGGCCCTCGGCGTAGGGCAGTTCGATCGCGGCGATGCCGGCCGTCTCGGCGTAGCGGATGCGCAGCCCGTTGCGCATCGTCGGGGTGCGCACGACCGTGCCGTCAGCCTTGGTGAAGGCGGCGTCGGCGACGTCGAGGAAGTAGCTGTGCCAGTCCGCCTTGAAGTAGACGGTGTTGGCCAGCACCAGTTTCGTGTCCGCGGGCAGGCTGTCGAACACCTTCGCGATCCGGCCCGCGGTCTGGCGGTTCACCCACGCGTTGATCTGCTTGACCGCGTCGCCGCCGAAGTCGACCGGGCGCACGCCGGCCGCGTACTGCTCCGCCAGCGTGCGCAGGAAGGCCTCGCCGACCGTGAAGCCCTGCTGGGGGAAGAGGGCGTTGCCGATGCTCACCACCGGTGGCGTGCGCTTGGCGTTCGGGTCGCGCGGGCCGTTCTTCGGCTTCGGAGGCACGTCGGCGGTGGCGAGCTGCCCGCTGATGGCGTTGTACGCCTCGTCGCGGCCCTGCGCCGGGAAGCCGAACGCGGTGTCGAGTTCCTTGGCGGTCGTGCTGCCCGCGCCGACCCGCGCCATCGCGAACGCGAGCGCGATGCTCAGCGGCGAGGCGACGAAGTTGGCCCCGGGCTGGGCGGCGGCCTGCAGGATGCGGTGGCCGAAGTCGGCCACACCGTCCACGGACGCGGCGACCGGAGCGTCGGTCGGCGGCACGACCCGGTCCACGTCCGCGGCGGTGACCAGCTCCGGCCCGCCGTCCTCGCCGGCGCAGCCGACGAGCGGCAGCGCGGCGGCCGCGGCCAGCCCCAGCAGCAGCGCGCGCCGGGTGGCGGTGGCGGGGTCGGGATGTCCTGCGTGCATGGTCGCCTCCGGGTTCGGTCGTCGATGTGTGAGACGTTTCGGCCCCCGGGCAGGTTGCGCGGGCCACGGGTGGTATGCGCACTTCGTGGACAGTCAACGGTTAAGTTTGTTAACTTCGATCCAGAGATATCGATGGATGCGGCGGGTTGCCGTCCGTTGTGCTTTCCGGTCGGCCGGAGCGAGGTGGAACCGATGCGCAAGCTGACAGTCCTCATGACGGTGCTGCTCGTCGGCGCGGTCGGTGCGGTGGTCGCGACCCCGGCGAGCGCGGCCCCGGCGGTGTGCGCGCTGTACTGCGACACCCGCGATCCGTCGCTGGCCCGCCAGGAGACCTTCCCCGTGCCTGAGGTCAACCTCAACGGGCGGCGGCTGGTCCTGCACGTTTCCGACCCCGACCGGATGGCCTGGGGCAGCATCGACAACGGCGTCGTCGGCGACTCCGTCTGGCTCGACCGCAGCTGGACCGACGGCTCCACCTGGGACGGACTGCTCGGCAAGGCCGGCATCCCGTCGACCTGGACCGGCACCCGGACCCTGATGTACAACGTCGCCGACCCCACCGCCCACCGGCGCGGCATGGTCCGCGCCTGCGGCAACGCGGGCGGGGTCACCTGCACCGCCTGGGTGTACGTCAAGGTCTGCGACGCCGTCTGCGACGGAGCGGACCCGGCCACAGCCGTCGGCGACAACCAGCCGGTGCCGGGGACCACCATCAGCAACCGCCGCATCGACCTGCACATCGACAACCGCGGCCTGGCCTGGGCCACGCTCGGCGCGGGCACAGCCGGTGACGAGGTGTGGCTGGACCGCTCGTGGGACGAGGGCGCGTCCTGGCCGGGCGGCTCGTCGCTGGGACGGGTCGGCGTCCCGGCCGGGGCGAACTCGGTCCGCACCACCATGGTCAACACCCGCGATCCGCGGTCGCTGCTGTACGGCGGGGCGGTGCGGGCGTGCGGCCGGGCCGTCAGCGGCGCGAACGGCAGTTGCACCGCCTGGGCCCGGCCCGCCGCCGACCGTCCGGCCGCCGCCGCGGACGCGCTGGCGTACGCCTATCGCACCGACACCGCGTGGTGGCCGTCGAGCTGGTGGAACTCGGCGGTCGCGGTCACCGCGCTGGGGGACTGGTCGGGGCGCACCGGCCGCACCGACTACCGCTGGCTGATCGACCGGACGTTCGAGCTGAACAAGGGCGTGATGCCGGCCGGGCAGAAGAGCACCGACGCGATCGAGGGCAACTTCATCAGCCGCGCGATCGACGACACCGGCTGGTGGGGGCTGGCCTGGGTGCAGGCGTACGACGTCACCCGCGACGCCAAGTTCCTGAACATGGCCGTGACGATCGCGAACTACATGCACTCGTACTGGGACGGCGTCTGCGGCGGCGGGGTCTGGTGGAACCGCGAGCGCACGTACAAGAACGCGGTGACCATCGGGCTGTACGTCCGGCTCACCGCGGCGCTGCACAACCGGATTCCCGGCGACACGCTGTGGCTGGGCCGGGCCACCGCGGGCTGGAACTGGTTCGCCGCGAGCGGCATGATCAACGGCTCGGGGCTGGTCAACGACGGGATCACCGGCGGCTGCGCGAACAACGGGCAGACCGTGTGGACGTACAACCAGGGGTTGGCGATCGGCGCGGCGGTCGAGCTGTGGCGGGCCACCGGCAACGCGTCGCTGCTGGCCTCGGCGCGGCAGCTGGCCGACGCGGCGATGAACTCGGCGGTGCTGACGCGCTCGGGCATCCTCACCGAGTCGTGCGACCCGGCCAACAGCTGCGACGACAACCAGAAGCAGTTCAAGGGCATCTTCATGCGGTATCTGATGGACCTGGCCGACGCCTCGGGCGTGGCCGCGTACCGCACCTACGCGCAGCGGCAGGCCGACGCGATCTGGCAGTACGACCGGGACGGCCTCGTCCGGATCGGGCAGCGCTGGGCCGGCGGGACGCCGAACGCACGCGACTGGCGCACCCAGGCCTCCGGACTCGGCGCGCTGCTGGCCGCGACGGCGAAAACTCCCTAGTCGACACGCGCGGATGACGCGCTTTGCGCTGATTTCCCGTTATGGTTTCTTCGTGGTGCTGAACGAGCCCGTTTCGGGCCGGTTCGCGCTCTGCTGAGGGGACGGTCCTGAGGGGTGGCCGTCCCCTCAGTCATTCCCGCCACAGGCCGCTGCCTGGGCGGATGCGTCCTCATCGGAGTCCGTGATCACGGACGGTAATGATCTATTTGAGTCTTCCGCTGGCGGGGAGTGGCTGCTACCTTCTCAGCAAGGTTTGTTAACAGATCTGGTTTGGAGGAAGAATGAACCACCTCGACCTGGACGTCCAGGACGTCTCCACCGGCGACTGGGACATGCTCGTCACCGAGATCATGCGCAACGCCGGCGAGCTGACCCCGCAGGACCCGGAGCTCGCCCCCGTCACCGGCTGCGGTTGCGGGTGCGCCTGCGGCTGCGGTTGCTGAACCTCTGAAACGAACCGCGACGGTGGCCGGCCCAGCCGCGCCACCGTCGCGCCTCCTGCGGACTCTGTTTCGGGAATGTCAATGAGCGCAGATCTCGCCAGTCTGGTCAGCCCGCTGGGTGTGGTCAGCGGGCTGCGGCCACTGCTGCCGGACCGCGGCCTCGACCGGCTCAGCCACGTGGTCGCCGCCAGCGGCGACTCGCACACCGGCCACCACGACGGCAACCCCCAGCTGGGCACCGGCCGCGGCTTCGACGCCGAGCTCGCCACCACCGTCGCGATCGCCGAAGCCGCCGAGCGCTACGTGGGCAGCTACCCCGAAGCCGACACCGTGCGAGCGACCGCCGCGGACCTGCCCGGCGCGGTCCTCGACCTGGCCTCGCTGCCCCGCTGCTTCGACGCCGAGTATGCGCACCCCGGCTGCCCCGTCGTCCCGGCCGATCCCGCGGCGGAGATCCGCTGGATGCGCGGCACCGACCTGTTGTCCGGCGAGCCGACCTGGGTGCCCGCCGTCATGGCCTGCTACGGACTGCACCCCGAACCCGCCGAACGTTTCGTGTTCCAGATATCCACCGGGCACGCCGTGCACGTCGAACCGCGGCGCGCGCTGCTCGGCGGGCTGATGGAGGTCATCGAACGCGACGCCATCGCGCTGACCTGGCTGCGGCGGCTGCGGCTGCCGCTGCTCGGCCCCGCCGGGTTCAGCCCGGACGTGCGCTACCTGCTCGACCACGGCCGCCGCCGCTTCCTGGACAACGTGCTGTTCAACGCCACCACCGACCTGGGCATCCCGACGGTGTACGCGCTGCAGCGGGCACCCCACGACGCGCAGGCCGCGAACCTGGTCGGCGCGGCGACCGGCCGCACCCTGGCCGACGCGGCGGAGAAGGCCCTCATCGAGATCGCCAACATCCGCCAGCTGTTCCCGCACGGCACCGCGCCCGTGCACGGCGACACCCGGTTCACCGACATCATGGACGGCGCACGGTACATGGCCGTGGCGCAGCGGGCCGAAGCCTTCGCCTTCCTCACCGAGGACCTCGCCCGACGCCCCACCTCGGACGACTGCCGGGAACTGCCGGCCGATCCGGCCGAGGCGCTCGCGGTGGTGCTGGGGCAGTTGCGCCGGATCGGCGCGCAGGCGGTGTGCGTCGACCGGACCTCGGCCGAGCTGCGCCGCGTCGGCCTGGTCGCGCTGACCGTGGTGGTGCCGCAGTTGCAGCCGATGTCCCTGGCCCCGCTGGCGCAGTTCCGCGCCCACCCGCGACTGACCGAAGCGCCCGCGGCGATGGGCGTGCCCGCCTCCCCCGAACAGGAGCAGAACCCGTGGCCGCAACCGTTCGCCTGACCGAGACAGCGGTCGCCGCCGTGGGGGAGTTCGGGCATGCGGTGCAGGCCCGGCTGCTGGCGGCCGGCGCGACGGCCTTGGACGCCGACCAGCCGGAACCGGGCGGCGCGCGGGCGATGGCGCTGGTGTCGTGGCGGCCCGAACCGGACCTGGCCCGGCGGTTCGACGAGCTCGCGTCTCGCGCCGGGATCGGCTGGCTGCCGGTCGTGGTGGAGCACCCGTGGCTGATCGTCGGCCCCTGGGTGGCCCCCGGCGGTCCCTGCTACGACTGCTACGGCTTCCGCCGCGAGCAGCACGACCCGAAGGCGCGGCACCGCGCCGCGCTGCTGGCCGCGTACCGCGCCGACGGCGGACTCGGCGTGTACGGCCACCTGCCGCACCACCTGCGCATCGCCGAGGCGCTCGTGCAGCTCGTGCTGCAGAATCCGCAGCCGGGCATGACCACCATGGTCGACCTGTCCACCATGCTGGTGAGCCGGGTGGACGTCATCGCCAGGCACGGCTGCCCACGCTGCGGCTCCGCCGACACCTGGGGCGACCCGCGGCTTGCCGCGACCCTCGCCGAGACCGTGAACCGGCTGCCCGAAGGAGCGCTCGCGTGAGCCGCCTCGGGCGTCCCGCGCTGGCGGCCGGACTGGCCGTCGTGGACACCACCGAGGGGCTGCTGATCGAGGGCGGCCCGAGTCGCCGCCTGTTCACCGGCGCCGCCGCCCGCGACCTGCTGCCACGACTGCTGCCGCTGCTGGACGGCCGCACCGACCTGGCGGCGGTGGCCGAGGCTGCCGAGGCACCCGTCGCGCAGGTTGCGCAGGCAGTGGCGCTGCTGCACCGCAGCGGGCTGCTCCACGACGGACCCGCCGAACCCGGCGACGCCACCGAGGCCTTCCGGTCCCGCGCCCTGGCCGCGTCCGGGAGCCACGACCGGCCGGCGACGCTGCGTGAACGGCTGGCCGAGGCCACCGTCGTCGTCGCCGTGGCGGGCCGGCTGGGCGAGCTGCTCACCACCGACCTGGCCCTGTCCGGCATCGGCACTGTCACCACCGACCCGCTCGGTCTGCGTACCCGCCCGGACCGTGTCGGCCACCCCGCCGCCTGCTCAGGCACCGCGACCGTGCGCGAACCCCGTGCCGCCGACGCGTCCTGCGCCACGGCGCTGGCCATCGTCACCGACGACCAGCTCGCCTCCCTCGCGGCGACCGGTGTGCCCGTGTTGCGTATCGGCGGCGACGATCGCACCGTCGAACTCGGACCGCTGTTCACGGTTCCGGACACCGCCTGCCCGGACTGCTTCCTGGCCGACGGCAGGACTGCCGGTGCTCCCGACCTCGGGCGGGCGGCGGCGCAGTTGCTGTGCGGGCTGGCCGTGGCCGAGGCCGTCGGCCTGCTGGCCCGGCTCGCCGACCCGGCCACCGGCCGCCGCCTGCACCGCATCGACACTGTCGACCTGCGCCGCAGCGTCCACGAAGTCACCCCGTCGGCCGCTTGCCGGACCTGCGCCATGGCGGGCGACGGCGTGCTCGGTCGGCTGGAGTGGCTCAACCGGCGGGTGTCCTGGCAGGTCACCGGCGACCGGGCGGTTCCCGTCACCGCGGACACCGACCTGGCCTCCTCGCCCCGGGTGCCGCTGAACGAGGCGCCGTCCTGGCTGCGGACCCTGCTCCCGGCGGCGACGGCCCGGCCGTACGCCGACACCTACCTGCTCGGCGTGCACGGCCTGCCGCACCCGGTCTACCGCTGGTCGCCGTCCACCCGGTCGCTCATCGCCACCCGTGGCGACCTCAGCGCCACCCCGCCGATCGCGGGACTGCCCGACGACCCTGCCGCCGTGCTCGTGTTCGTCTCCGCCACCACGCGGCTGACCTCGGCATACGCCGAGCAGGGCCTGCGCCGGGCGTTCCTGGCCGCCGGCCGGGCGATCGCGGCCGTCGCCGCCGGCCACCACGCCGTGCTCGCCGGCACCGTCGACCCGGCCTTGGCCGACCTGCTGGAACTGCACGGCGGCGGCGAACACCTCGCGGCCGCCGTCGGACTCTACCCGGAGCGGCCCTGATGCCCGTCCAGCCCAAGGACACGACACTGAGCGCCGCGCTGCGCCTGGACTTCGCCGGACCACGCCGTCCCGGCATCGGGCCCGCAGCTGATCGACCCCTGCCATCGGCACCGGCAACGGACGACGGTATCGGGGCCGCGGTGATCCGATCGCTGGCACAGTCACCCGAGCCGCTGACGGCCTGCATCGCCATCCTCGGCCCGGCGGGCGCGGCGACCGGCACCTACCGCGTGGACGCCGACGGACTCCTGCACCAGGTCCACGCGCAACCGCCGCCGCTGGGGCACCTCGACGCCGACGTGGCCGTGCTGCTCGGCGGCCCCGCCACCGCCTCGCCCGCCGACTTCCGGGCACTCGCGGTCGCCGCCGGAGTCGTGTCGGCGCACCTGGCCGCCCTGCTCGGCGGCAGCCTGCGCCACGTGACCTGCGACGACGAGACCATCGCCTGGCCGCTGGCCGCCGTGAACGCCCCGATGACCCATCTGACCACCGTCACCGGCAAGGAAGCGCCATGACCGAATACCAACTGTCCACTGTGATCATGGCGCATCCGAGCCGGCTCGCCCTCGCCGAGGCGCTCGCCGACAGCCTGCCCGAACTCAAACCCGACATCGTCGTCGACCCGGACCCGCACGGGCCGCCGTCGTCGCTGCGCACCGCCGCCGTGGCCTGGTCGTTCGTACCCGAACACGCCACCCACCACCTGGTGCTGCAGGACGACGCCGTGCCGTGCCGGGGCTTCGCCGACGCCGTGCACGCCGCGATCGCGCAGCACCCGGACGCCGCCCTGGCGCTGTTCACCGAGTGGACCTCGATGACCGCCCACCACCTGCGCATGGCCGCTCTGGCGGGCGGGACCTGGGCCGGGGTGGTGGACGAGTACGTGCCGAGCGTCGCCCTGGTCCTGCCCGCCCGGATCGCCCGCGAGTTCGGCGAGGCCGCCACCCGCAACCAGCGCGAGTGGACCCCGACCGACGACGTCGCGCTGATGAACTTCCTCCGCGACCGGCACGTCGCCGCCATCTGCCGCATCCCGAACCTCGTCGACCACGACTCCCCGGACAGCCTCACCGGCAACCTCCACCAGGGCCCGCGCCGTTCGGCCTGCTTCGCCGACGACGTGCCGCCCCGCCCGGACGCGCTGCTGGGCGTGGCCGACCTGCTGCCGACGTTCGCGCACTACCAGATGCCCGACTTCGGCTCCCGGCCTTACCTCGCGCTGCGCAAGCCGCTGGAGGACGGGGGAATGCCCTGGTCGATCCGATCCGCCGAGCAGTGGCTCGCCGACACCGGCCTCGATCCGGCGACGGTCACGGCACTGGCCCGTGCGCACACCGACCGATGGCGGCGGCAGCATCCGCAGCTCACCGACGAACTGCTCGACCGGCTGTGGCTGACGCCGTTCGCGATCGGCGTCAGCCTGACCCTGCCGTCCGTCCGGCTCTACCAGCCCGACGGCACACCCCTGCACAGCCGGTTCCCGGTCGCCGACGAGGCGGCCCTGGCGAACCTGCTGGCCGATCCGGTGGTGCGGCGCGCGTTCACCACCCTGCCGCAGGCGCACCTGCACCCGGTCGCCACCCGTGACGTGCTCGACGGCCTCGAACAGTTCCTGGGTGAACTCATGCTCGACGCCGTCCGGGCCGGATACCGCCACGCCCGGCGATGATCACGCTGCGCCGCGGCGGTGAGCTGACCGTCGCCACCACCCCGTCCGCCGACCTGCTGATCACCGGCCCGGACCGCGATCCGGTAGCCCTGCACGACGCGGACGGGTCGGTGGCCGCCGTCCTCGCGGCGCTGAACCGCCCGACGACCTGGCAGCACCTGCGCGAACAGGTGCCGCTCGGCGCGGGACGGCTCGACACGCTGGTCCGCCGGCTGCTCGTCACCGGAGTCGTCACCCTGGGCTGCGCCGACGAACACGGTGACGTGGCGACCGCCCGGTTCCGCTCCCGGCTCGCCGTGGTGCGGCCCGACGCCGATACGGCGCTGGAGCAGGCGATTCAGCTGTCGCCGTACGCGCTGCTGCGGCGGCTCGACGGCCGGGCCGTCGTCGAGTCGGCCCACGACGGGACCGCCGTCGAGCTGCATCGCCCCGAGCTCGCGGCGGTGGTGGCGGGCCTGTGCGCGCCGACCGTCGCGGCGGCGGCCGCCGGGCTCGCCCCGGGCGGCGAGCGGTTGCTGCGGCTGCTGGCCGCGGTCGGCCTGGTGACCGCGCCCGGCCCGGAGACCGGACGTGCACCGCACGCGGTGTGGACCCATACCCGCAGCAGGAACGGCCTGGTCGAACTGCGCACCGCCACGCCGGACGCGCTGGACGAACCGCCCGCCGAGCCCGCCGCCGAGACCGACATCGCGCTTCCCGTGCCCGACCTGGCGGCGCTGCGCCACAGCGATCCGACGCTGGCCGAGGTCATGGAGACCCGCCGCTCGGTACGCCGGTTCGGCGGCACGCCGCTCACCCTGCCGCAGCTGAGCGAGCTGCTGCACCGGGTGGCCCGGATTCAGCAGCGGCTGCCCGCCGACCCCGCCGACGACCGGTCCTACTCCTTCACGCTGCGGCCGACCCCCTCGGCGGGGGCGATGCACGAACTCGACTACTACCTCACGGTCCGCGCCTGCCAGGGCCTGGCCCCCGGCGTCTACCGCTACCGGCCGGACCGGCATGCGCTCGCCGTCGTCAACCGCGACACCGTGCCGCTGGTCCGGCTGATCAACGCCGCCTACCTGGCCCTCAACCGGGTGTCGGTGCCGCAGGTGCTGATCAGCCTCGCGGCCCGCGGCGACCGGACCACCCGCAAATACGGCGACCTGGCGTACTCACTGACGCTGCGCAACGCGGGCGTGGCACTGCAGTCGGTGTACCTGGCCGCCACGGCGATGGGCCTCGGCGCGTGCGCCGTCGGCAGCGGCGACGCCGCCGACTTCGCCGAGGCGACCGGCCTCGATCCCACCGAGGTGTCCGCGGTGGCCGAGATCGTCATCGGATCCCTTCCCGGAGAGGATGTGTGAATGGACGACTCGACCCCCTCCGCCGAGCCACGGCTGCCACCGCTGGGTTTCCGGCGGCTGCTGGTGGTCGCCACCGGCTCGCTGCACGCCGCCTTCCTGCCCCGCGACCTCGCCTGGCTGCGGCTGGCCTACCCGCAACTGGAGACGCAGGTCGTACTGACCCGGTCGGCGCTGCAGTTCCTGACCCCTACCGCGGCCGGCGCGATCACCGGCCGGGCCGCCGCGGTCGACGAGTGGGCCGGTCCGGCCGCCGAGGCCGTGCACGTGACCTGGCAGCAGTGGGTGCAGGCCGTCCTGGTGTATCCGGCGAGCCTGAACTACCTCGCGCGGCTGGCGGTGGGCCTGGCCGACTCGCCCAGCCTGCTCGCGATCCAGTGCAGCACCGCTCCCGTCGTGGTGGCCCCGGCGCTGCCGCCCGGCGGCTGGGACAGCCCCGTCACCACCGCGCACGTGGCCGCGCTGCGGCAGCGGCCCACGGTCACCGTGCTGCCGCCCGTGCCGGTGCGCAGCTTCACCACCGGCCGCGACGACGCGCACGGGCCGCCGCCGTTCACCGCCGCGCTCGGCACCGTCGAACTGCTGCGCCACCGGCTCCAGGAGGAATCCGCGTGAGTTCCGCCCCACGAGTGCTGTTCCTGGCCCGCGGCCACGGCTTCGGCCACGCCGCCCGGGACCTGCGGATCATCAGGGCCATGCGCGCCCAGCGGCCGGACGTCGCGATCCAGGTGATGGCCTCCGGCAGCGCCGCGGTCTACCTGGACCTCTACGGCGAGAGCTGCATCGACATGGGGATCGGCGACCACGAGGACATGACCCCGGCGGCCGGCGCCCGGGTGTGGGAGCTGATGGGCGAGCACGCCCCGTTCGACCTGGTCGTCGCCGACGAGGTGGTGTGGTCGCTGGTGTTCTGCGTCAAGAAGTGGCGGCGGCGCGCGATCCTGCTGACCGACTGGTTCTACTCCGAACTGGGCGCGCCCGAGTCCGATCCGATCCTGGACCAGGCCGGGGAGATCCTGCTGCTGGACTTCTCCGTCGCGCACCCGGGCCCGTTCGGCGTCACCAGGCCGATCCAGACGTTCGGCCCGGTGGTGGCGGACTTCGGCGTCAGCCGCGAGCAGGCGCGTGCCGACCTCGGCGCGGCCGAGTCCGAGACGGTCGTGGTGCTCACCATCGGGGGCATGACCCGGATGGTCGACAACGCGGCGATAGCCGAGCTGACCGTACGTGCCTGGCTGGAGCACGCGCCGCCCGGTCATCGGCTGTTCGTGCTGGCCGAGCCGTTCTGCGAGGTGCCCGCCGACCGGGCCGCCGACGTCGTCTGGGCCGGGTTCACGGCCGAACCGGAGAAGTACTACGCCGCAGCCGATCTGGTGGTGACCAACGCCAACGGGACCGTCACCTGCGACCTGGTGTGGAACCGGATCCCGGTGCTGGCCATGACCCACCCCGCGGTGTCCTACCCGGACTCGTTCGGGCTGCGCGTCAAGGCGATGAGCGAGGCCGGGATGACCACCCACGGCGAGGCCACGGTGTCGACCGCCGAGCAGTGGCGGCTGATGAACCAGGCGAAACGCGCCGGCTGCCGGCCCGACCCGGCGTTCGAGTGGACCACCGGCGAGCAGGTCGCCCGGCACCTGCTCGCCCGGCTCGACTACATGACGGCCAAGGCGGAGCCGGCGGTCGGCTGAACCGACGGCGGGGCCGGCCGATCACCACGGATCGGCCGGCCCCGCCGTTGCGGACCATCAGTTGAGGTCGAACCGGTCCAGCTCCATGACCTTGGTCCAGGCCGCGACGAAGTCGCGCGCGAACTTCTCCCGGGCGTCCTGGCTGGCGTACACCTCGGCGACCGCCCGCAGTTGCGAGTTCGAGCCGAAGATGAGGTCGACCGCGGTGGCGGTCCACTTGACCTGGTCGGTGGACACGTCGCGGACCTCGTACACGTGCTCGCCGGTCTCCGCCGCCTTCCACCGGGTGCCGGGGGAGAGGAGGTTGACGAAGAAGTCGTTGCTGAGCACGCCGGGCCGGTCGGTGAACACGCCGTGCTTGGCGCCACCGGCGTTGGCCCCGAGTGAGCGCAGGCCGCCGACCAGGACGGTCATCTCGGGCGCGGTCAGGTTGAGCATGTACGCGCGGTCGACGAGCAGCACCTCCGGCATTTGCTTCTCGCCAGGCCGCAGGTAGTTGCGGAACCCGTCGGCCTGCGGCTCCAGGACGCTGAACGACTCGACGTCGGTCTGCTCCTGGGTGGCGTCGGTGCGACCCGGGCGGAACGGCACCGTCACCGTGAACCCGCCGTCGCGCGCCGCCTTCTCCACCGCCGCCGAGCCGGCCAGCACGATCAGGTCGGCGAGCGAGATCTTCGCGCCACCGGCGGCGTTGAAGTCGCGCTGGATGCCCTCCAGGGTCTGCAGGACCGTGGCGAGCTGCGCGGGCTGGTTCACGTCCCAGCTGCGCTGCGGCTCCAGGCGCAGCCGGGCGCCGTTCGCGCCGCCGCGCCGGTCGGTGTACCGGAAGCTCGCGGCCGCGGCCCAGGCGGTGGAGACCAGCTGCTCGACGGTGAGCCCGGACTCCAGGACCTTTGCCTTGAGCGCGGCGATGTCGGCGTCACCGACGAGCTGGTGGTCGACGGCCGGGACCGGGTCCTGCCAGAGCTGGGCCTCGGGGACCCAGGGGCCGAGGTAGCGGCTGACCGGGCCCATGTCGCGGTGCAGCAGCTTGTACCAGGCCTTGGCGAAGGCGAGCGCGAACTCGTCGGGGTTGGCCAGGAACCGCCGCGAGATCTTCTCGTACGCCGGGTCGACGCGCAGCGACAGGTCGGTGGTGAGCATCGTCGGCCTGTGCTTCTTGGCCGCGTCGTACGCGTCGGGAATGATCTCCTCGGCGTCCTTGGCGACCCACTGCTTCGCGCCGCCGGGGCTGGTGGTCAGTTCCCACTCGTTGCCGAACAGGATCTCGAAGAAGCGGTTGCTCCACTGCGTCGGCTGGTCGGTCCAGGTCACTTCGAGACCGCTGGTGATCGTGTCGGGGCCCTTGCCGCTGCCGTTGCTGCTCAGCCAGCCCAGGCCCTGCGCCTCCAGCGGCGCGCCCTCCGGCTCCGGGCCGATGTGGTCGCCGGCGGGGGCCGCGCCGTGGGTCTTGCCGAAGGTGTGGCCGCCGGCGATGAGCGCGACGGTCTCCTCGTCGTTCATCGCCATGCGGGCGAAGGTCTCGCGGATGAAGTGCGCCGCCGCGGCCGGGTTCGCGTTGCCGTTGGGTCCCTCGGGGTTGACGTAGATGAGGCCCATCTCGGTCGCGCCGACGCCCGCGGCCATCTCCTTTTCGGAGACGTAGCGCTCGTCGCCGAGCCAGGCGTCCTCCGGCCCCCAGAAGATCTCCTCGGGCTCCCATACGTCCTCGCGGCCGAAGCCGAAGCCGAAGGTCTTGAAGCCCATCGACTCCAGGGCCACGTTGCCGGCGAGCACGAGCAGGTCGGCCCAGGAGACCTGCTGGCCGTACTTCTGCTTGACCGGCCACAGCAGCCGCCGGGCCTTGTCCAGGTTGGCGTTGTCCGGCCAGCTGTTGAGCGGGGCGAAGCGCTGCCCGCCGTCGCCCGCGCCGCCGCGCCCGTCGTGGATGCGGTAGGTGCCGGCGGCGTGCCAGCTCAACCGGATCATCAGGCCGCCGTAGTGGCCGAAGTCGGCCGGCCACCAGTCCTGCGAGGTGGTGAGGACCTCGGTGATGTCGCGCTTGAGCGCCTCGACGTCGAGCTTGCCGAACGCCGCGGCGTAGCTGAAGTCCTCGTCCAGCGGGTTGCCCTTGGCCGAGTGGGCGTGCAGCACCGACAGGTCGAGCTGGTTGGGCCACCAGTCGCGGTTGGTGCGCGGGCGGCCCCCGGTCTTCGGGGTCGGCGACGGGATCGCCGGGTTCTCGCTCTCACTGCCGTGCGCGGTCACCGAGTCGTGCGCGACCGGGCAGCCGGCCGCCGTCTTCTCCTCCACGCCCTGCGCGCTGGCGGGCATGTTGTCCTGGGTGTCGCTCATCTGCTTCCTCCGAACTGGCCGATCACTGGGAAAAACGTTCGGTCGCGCAGCCGGGGCAGACGCCCCAGTAGACGACCTCCGCCTCGTCGACCACGAAGCCGTGGTCGTCCGACGCGGTGAGACAGGGGGCTTCGCCGACCGCGCAGTCGACGTCGGCGATGACGCCGCAGCAGCGGCACACGACGTGGTGGTGGTTGTCGCCCACGCGGGACTCGTAGCGGGCGACCGCGCCGGCCGGCTGGATGCGCCGCACCAGGCCGGCTTCGGTGAGCGCGCGCAGGACGTCGTACACGGTCTGGTGGGAGACCGCGGGATGCTCGGCGCGCACCAGGGCGATCACCGTCTCGGTGTCGACGTGCGGATGCTCGCCGAGCACGGCGAGCACGGCCAGCCGGGGCTTGGTCACCCGCAGGCGGACCGCCCGCAGCTGCGCCTCGAAGCCCGTCATCTGCTCAATATTGCCATAATCTGGACCGATTCAAGTTAATTTCGGAGTTTGCGGGGTGGTGTCGCACCTCTTCAGCGCTCTTGACAGCATTTTTACGGCACCGGGGCAGGGCACCCGGTGCCGGACACGCTGTGGACGGCGAATTTCGCGCTCAGTGCGTGAGCACCGGCTTGACCACCCGTCCCGCCGCGGCGTCGGCAGCGGCCTCGTTGACCTGCGCGAGGCCGTACCGGGTGATCAGCTTGTCGAGGGGGAACCGGCCCGCCAGGAACAGGTCGACCAGCTGCGGGATGAGGATGCCGGGCACGCTGTCGCCCTCCACGACACCGGTGACCGTGCGGCCGAACAGCCGCGAGATGTCCAGCGACACCTCCCGCCCGGTGCCCGCCGAGCCGACGACAGCGGCGCTGCCCCCGACGTTGAGCACGTCGACGGCGTTACGCACCGTCTGCGGCAGCCCCACCGCGTCCACGGCGTGGTCCACCCCGCCGCCGGTCGCCTCGGTGATCTGCTTGACGACGTCGTCGTCCGCGGCGTCGAAACCGGCGGTCGCGCCGAGTTCGGCGGCCAGCGCGAGCCGGCCGGCGTGCAGGTCGACGACGACGATGTCCCGGCATCCCGCGACGGCCGCCGCCATCACCGCGGCCAGGCCGACCGCGCCCGCGCCGAAGACGGCGATGCTGCCCGCCGGCCGCGGCTTGAGCACGTTGAACACCGCGCCCGCGCCGGTCTGCAGGCCGCAGCCCAGCGGCCCGAGCAGGTCCAGCGGCGCGTCCGGGCGCACCCGCACGACGCTACGCTCGTCGGCGACGACCAGCCCGCTGAACGAGGACTGCCCGAAGAAGTGGCCGCCCAGCTCCGCGCCGTCCGCGCCGCGGTAGGCGGTGCTGCCGTCGGGGCGGCGGCCGCGCAGGTTCAGGCCGAGGAAGGTCCGGCACTGCATGGGGTGCGCGCCGAGGCAGTTCACGCAGCGCCCGCAGCTCGCCGGGGCGAGCACGACCGGGTCGCCGACCGCCACTGAGCGCACGCCCGCGCCGACGGCCTCGACCACGCCGCTGCCCTCGTGGCCGAGCACTGCGGGCGGACCGGGCGGCATGATCTGGTCGCGGGCCAGCAGGTCGGTGTGGCACAGCCCGGTGGCGACGACCCGGACCAGCACCTCGGTGGGCCGCGGCTCTTCGATCCGGACGTCCTCGATCGCGAAAGGTCCGCCCTTGGCGCGCAGCACGGCGGCACGGCTGGTCGGCATGGTCTCTCCTAACTGTGGTCGGTGACCAGGACGCCGTCGCGGTAGCGCAACCGTTGCGCGCCCGGCACGGGCAGGTCGGGGAACGGGAACGGGGCGACGTCGCGGTCGGCCATGACCAGCCACGCCTCGCCGGTGCCGCGGGCGGCCAGGACCGCCTCCAGCGCGT
Source organism: Catellatospora sp. NPDC049133 (assembly GCF_040648455.1). Classification (NCBI taxonomy): domain Bacteria; kingdom Bacillati; phylum Actinomycetota; class Actinomycetes; order Micromonosporales; family Micromonosporaceae; genus Catellatospora; species Catellatospora sp. NPDC049133. The sequence goes on along the minus strand of NZ_JBEZDT010000005.1, from coordinate 194,632 downwards.
CGGCGACCAGCGCGGGATCGGCGACGGGCACGCCTGCGGCGCGGATCGCCTCCTGGCGGGCGGCGATCATCGGGGTGTCGACCAGGCCGGGGCACAGCGCGTTGACGGTGACCCCGTCCGTGGCGAGCACCGGGGCAAGCGAGCGGACCAGGCCGATCACGGCGCTCTTGGTCGCGGAGTAGAGCACCTCGATGGAGGGCCGCAGCGCGGCGGCGCTGGCCGTCACGACGACCGCGCCGGCGGTGGCGCGCAGGTGCGGCAGGGCCGCCTGGACGCCGAAGACCACCGAGTCCAGATTGGTGGCGACGATGTGGCGGTAGCGGTCGAGGTCGAAGCCGTCGCCGGGCGTGGTGCCGCCGATGATCCCGGCGTTGAGGTGCACGACGTCGAGCCGGCCGAACCGGGTCACGGCGGTGTCGAACAGCGCGGTGTTGTCGGCGAGCCGGGTGACGTCGGCGGCGACGAACTCCCCGCCGATCCGGGCGGCGACGCTGCTGCCGCGCTCGGTGTCGATGTCGGCGACGACGACGTGCGCGCCGCCGCGGGCGAGGCGTTCGGCGCAGGCGGCGCCGATGCCGCCCGCGCCGCCGGTCACGACGGCGACCTTGCCGTGGTGGGGGCCGTGTTCGGTCATCGGCACTCCGTTCCGGGTAGGGGTGGCGCGGCGCGGGACCGCCGCGCCACCGTCGATCAGCGGATGCTCAGGGTGTGCTGGAACACCCCGCACGGGTCGTACTTCGCCTTGACCCGCCGCAGCCGGGGCAGGTTCGCGCCGTAGTACAGCTCCAGCGCGCTCACCCCGCTGCCGTTGTAGGCCGGGTCGACCAGGTCCACGTCCGGCCAGTTGATGTAGCAGCCCTCGTTGGCGTCGCTCGGCGCGGGCACGCCGCCGGTGGAGGCGTACAGGTCGCGGAAGAACGCCCGGTTCCAGTCCAGGTGGCGCTGGTCGTCGGCGGGCACGTCCCAGCAGCTGAAGACCGAGCCGAGCATGATCGAGCGGCGGTGCGCCGTCGCCGTGGCGTTCGGGGCCAGGGCGTTGATCCGGCCGCCGTACGAGGCGATGGTGAACACGGACGCCTTGTGCGCGTAGTCGGCGCGGGTCAGGTGGTGGTACGCGATGTCGATCTGCTCGTCGGTGTAGCGCTTCTTGAGCAGGCCGCCCTTGGTCTTCGAGCGCGGCGGGCCGAGGATGCCCATGGACACGGCGGTGTCCGGGGCGGAGATAGTCGGCTGCAGCCACGGCTGCACCGGGGCCTTCACGATCAGCGGCGTCGGGCCGACGCCCACGCCGAGCGCGGCGAGGAAGCTGTCCAGCAGCGTGACCTGGCTGGGCACGCTCGGGTCGACCTGGCCCGAGATCAGGATCTTCCCGTTCTCGATCCGCGGGGCGATCATCGACGCGTACAGGGCCGCGCCCGCCGAACCCGAGGCGCTGTTCTGCTCGTGCCAGGTGCCGAAGTTCGCGCAGAGTCGGCGGAACGCGTCGGCGGTCATGTCGGACCAGTTCCAGATGGCCCGGCCGACCAGGTAACCGCCGGGGGCCTTGGGCAGCAGCTGGGTGGGGTTGGTGGACCGCACCCCCGGCTGGCGCAGCCAGAACTTGGTGACCACGCCGAAGTTGCCGCCACCGCCGCCGGTGTGCGCCCACCACAGGTCGTAGTTGGGGTCGGCGGGGTTGTCGGTGGCCACCACCGCCCGCACGAGGCCCGCCGCGTCGACGGTCACCACCTCGACGGCGACGACCAGGTCGGCGACCAGGCCGTACTGCCGCGACAGCGGGCCCACGCCGCCGCCGACGAAGTGGCCGCCCGCGCCGACGGCCGGGCACACGCCGCCGGGGATGGTGACGCCCCAGCCGTAGTACAGGGTGCGGTAGATCTGGCCCAGGGTCGCGCCGGGCTCGATGGTGAACGCGTTGCGCACCGGGTCGAACGCGATGTCGCGCATCTCGGTGAAGTCGATGACAATCTTGACAGCCGGGTCGTCGACCAGGCCGTCGAGGCCGTGCCCGCCAGAGCGGACGCCGATGCGCTTGCCGCCGCGCACCGCTTCGCGGACCGCCTGCACCACGTGCTCGGTGCTGCCGACGATGCGGACGGCCTCGGGAGTGCCGACGAAGCGTTTGTTGTAGCCGCGCAGCTGGGTGTCCGCATAGCGCGGGTCGGACGGCGTGACCGTGGTCAGCCCCGGCGGGATCTCGCCCGGGTCGTGCGCGGCCGCCGGCGCGGCGACGACGCCGGTGGCGAGGCCGGCCGCGGCGGAACCCGCTCCGGCGATGAGCATTCTTCGGCTGAGCCTGGACATGCGTGAGTCCTTCGAGGGGTCGAGGGAATGGTCGTGGCGCTATTTCTCGGACGTTTCTCCCAATGCGATGGAGAGGCGTTTGCGCCAAGGCGAGGATCACGCATTGTCACGGTCGAGTCGACCCCTAACAAACCCCTATGGAGACCCATTTCCCGTGCTTATCACCGCTCGGTGACCAATGGCTTGCGGAATGCTGTCGCGGCCGTGTGCTAAAAGGCCCCCGGAATGGTTCCTGTCGGTAATCGAACAATTCCGGGGGCCGGTTGTCCATGGCGGTCAGCCCGCCGCGGCTTCCTTCTTGCGCCGGGGGTCGATGACGATGAGCAGCCGGGCGGCCAGCGCGCCGACCAGGGCGACCCCGCCCGCGACCGCGCAGGCCACGGCCAGGCCGTGCACCATCGCGGCAGCCTCCGGGTCGGCGCCGGTCGGATTGCTGAGCAGGTAACCCGCGGCGGCCACAGCGGACACGGTGTTCAGCAGCGCGGTGCCGATCGAGCCGCCGATCTGCTGCGAGGTGCTGACCACGGCCGACACGATGCCCGCGTCACGGGCGTCGGCGGCCGACATCGCGGTGCTGAAGATCGGCACCGCGATGTTGCCGACACCGATGCCGAACAGCAGCAGCGCCGGGAGGATGTCCACCGGGTACGTCGACTCCGGCGTGAGCCGTGTCAGCAGCAGCAGGCCGACCGCGGACACGACCAGCCCCGACGAGATCATCATTCCGGGGCGCACCCGCAGCAGCAGCTTCGGGGCCACCTGCGTGGAGTAGATCGCGGCGGTGACGATGTACGCGAGGAACGCGAGTCCGGCCTGGATCGGCTTGTACCCCATGACCGACTGCAACTGGTAGGTCATGCCCAGGAACATGCCGAGCATGCAGAACGCGGAGATCGCCATGGCCAGGAACGCCCCGCCGCTGTTGCGGTTGGTCAGCACCCGCAGCGGCAGCAGCGGCGCGCTCACCTTCGACTCCACCACGGCGAACGTCGCCAGCAGCAGCACGCCCACCAGCAGCGCACCGATGATCACCGGCGAGGACCAGCCCAGGTTGGCCGCCTCGCCCAAGCCGTAGATCAGCGACAGCAGCCCCAGGGTGCCCAGCACCGCACCCGGCACGTCGAGCTTGGCCTCGTGCCGCCCGTCCGTCCTCGGCACGGTCAGCCAGGCGCCGACCAGGATGAGCGCCGCGATGGGCAGGTTGACGTACAGGCACCAGCGCCAGTCCAGCAGCGTGGTCAGCGCGCCGCCGAGCACCAGGCCGGTCGCGCCGCCCGACATCGAGGTCGCGGTGAAGATGCCGAACGCCCTGGCCCGCTCCTTCGGATCCAGGAACGTCAGGCTGATCAGCGACAGCGTCGCCGGGGCGATCAGCGCCGCGAACACTCCCTGCAGCGCCCGCGCCGCCAGCAGCGTCTCGGCGCTGCCGGCCGCGCCGCCCAGCGCCGAGGCCAGCGCGAACCCGGCCACGCCGATGATCAGCGAGCGACGGCGTCCGATGTGGTCGCCGATCCGGCCGCCGAGCAGCAGCAGACCGCCGAAGGTCAGCGCGTACGCGGTGACCGCCCACTGCCGGGTCACGTCGGTCAGGCCGACGTCCTGCTGCGCGGAGGGCAGCGCCACCGCGACGATGGTCGAGTCCAGGGTGACCATCAGCTGGGCCAGCGAGATCACCGCCAGGCCGGTCCAGCGGCTCGACGGGCCGCGCCCGGTCTGCTCCGGGCTGGTCACCGCGTCGGTTGTCGTCATGTTCTACTTCCTCAGGTCCGGGACGGGAGCGGGCTGAGCTCAGCCGCGCTCGGTGAAGCCGATGGCCGACGCGGGGCACAGGTACGCCGCCTCGTCGAGCAGCGCGCGATGGCTCTCGTCGACCTCCGCGAGCAGCACCACGACGGTGCCGCCGTCGTCCTGGTCGAACACGTCGGGCGCGGTTCGCACGCACTGCCCGGCCCCGATGCACCGGGTGGCGTCGCCGCTGGGCAGCAGCGTTCGCGCGCCGCTCACCAGGTCACCGGCAGCTCGGCGATGCCGAAGACCAGGCCCTGGCGCATCGGGATCTGCTCCATCGGCACCGCCAGCCGCAGGGCGGGGATGCGGGTGAACAGCGCCCGCAGCGCGATCTCCACCTCGACCCGGGCCAGGTTCTGCCCGATGCACTGGTGGATGCCGAAACCGAAGGTCAGGTGGTTGCGCACGGTGCGCCGCACGTCGAGTTCGTTGGGCCGCTCGAACTGGGCCTCGTCCCGGTTGGCCCCCGGGTTGAGGAAGATCAGTCCGTCGCCGTCGGCGATGGTCAGGTCGCCCAGCTGGATGTCGGCGGTCGCGACCCGGGACAGGCCGCCGGTGATGGCCAGGAAGCGCAGCAGCTCCTCGACCGCGTTCGGCCACAGCGACGGGTCGTCGAGCAGCAGCGCCAGCTGGTCCGGGTGCTCCAGCAGGGTCAGCACGCTCAGCGCGATGGTGTTCGCCGTGGTCTCCTGCCCGGCGATCACCAGCACCAGCGCGTACTTGACCAGCTCGTCGCGGTCCAGCTCACCGGCGAGGACCTTGGCCACCAGGTCGTCGAGCAGTCCGTCGCCCGGGTCGGTCTCCTTGGCCCGCAGCAGCCGCGACAGGTAGTCGGTCAGGTCGGCCAGCGCGTCCACCACCTGCGCCGGATCGAACCGGCGGTAGGTGAGGTCCTCGAAGTACTCCCGGTCGGCGAACGGGACGCCGAGCAGCTGCGACAGCACCATCGCCACGGCGGGTTTGGTGTACTCCTCGACCAGGTCGACGACCGGTCCCTTGGCCGTGATCGCGTCGAGGCGGTCCGCGCAGATCTGCTCGATGCGCGGCCGCAGCACGCCGATCTTCTTCAGGGTGAAGCTCGGCAGGATGTCCTTGCGCTGCCGGGTGTGCTCCGGCGGGTCCGTGCGGATCAGGGCCCCGATCGCGGGCGTACGCGAACTCTGCAGCTGCGTCAGCGCCGGGATCGGCATCGGGAAGTTCGGGTGGAACCGGTCCACCGACATGTGCGGGCTGGACAGCAGCTCACGGGTCTCCAGGTGGCCCGTCACCGCCCACACCGGACGGCCGTCGAACTGGCGCACCCGCGTCACCGGCCCGATCGCCCGCAGGTCCTCGTACGCCGCAGGGGGGTGGTACGGGCACTCGCGGTTCATCGGCAGCTCGGGCAGCCCCCCGGACTCGTTCTCTTCGTTCATGGCGAATCGGCCCTCCAGGGCAGGCAGTGGGATCAGGGCGCGGGGGTGAGGAAGTGGCCGTCGACCCGGACCACCTGGCCGGTGATGTTGGAGTTCGCGGCCGAGCACAGGAACGCGATCGTGTTGGCCACGTCCTGCGCGGAGGTGGTGCGCTTGGTCGCGGCGGCGGCCGACGCGTACTGGATCAGCGACTGCGGCTGGCCGTCGGCCGGGATGAAGCCGGGCACCACCACGTTGGTGTAGATGCCGGCACGGGCCAGCTCCCGGGACATGACCTTGGTCAGGCCGTGCAGGCCCGACTTCGCGGCCGCGTACGGCGCCCGCCCCGGGAAGCCGTCCTCGGCGAACGTGGACGACACGTGCACGATGCGCCCCCAGCCCGCGGCCCGCATGTGCCCGACCACCGCCCGGCTCAGCAGGTAGGGCCCGGTGAGGTTGCTGGTCAGCGAGTCCACGAACCGCTGCGGCGGGGCCTGCTCGAACAGCTCGCCGTGCGCCGGGAACGGCGGCAGCGCCACCGCGTTGTTGACCAGGATGTGCACCGCGCCCCAGCGCCCGGCCGCGGTGTCGACCGCCGCCTGGATCGAGCCGGCGTCGGCCAGGTCCAGCCGGGTCGCGAGGGCCTCGGTGCCCGCGCGTTCGGCCTGCTCCAGCAGCTCCTTGGTGCCGTTCGGGTTGCTGTGGTAGGTGCCGAGCACGCGCGCGCCGGCGGCCGCCAGGGCCAGGGCGGTGGCGCGGCCGACGCCCGAGCTGGCACCGGTGACGACGGCCACCTTGTTCTTCAGGCCAAGGTCCATGACGTGACGCTCCGGAGGATGTGGACGGCCAAAGCTGGGCGCCCGCGGCGGAATACCGCGCCCACGGCACATCACCGGGGACGGGAATGAGATATCCGGGAGCGTAACAACGGATACCCCTATGCGCATTAGGGGATTTGTAGGGGTTGTCCTCGCGGCCGTTTCGCGGACAGCCTATTGCCATTGCTGTGTCTCAATAGACATCTCGGTGTCACGGGTTCGGCATCGCTGTTCATGGTGGGGCGGGGAGAATGACTCATACTGTTGATCCCGACGCGGGGCACGCGCACTCGATCGCAGTGGTGGGCATGTCGGTCCGGCTGCCGGGCGTCGCGTCCGGACGCGATTTCTGGCGGCTGCTGCGTAGCGGCGGACAGACCGTCACCGAGGTCCCGGCCGAGCGCTGGGATGCGGCGGCGGCGTACGATCCCGACCCGTCGTCACCCGGCCGGATGACCTCGAAATGGGGATCCTTCCTGGACGGCGTCGACCGGTTCGACGCGGCGTTCTTCCACATCTCGCCCCGCGAGGCCGCGGCGATGGACCCGCAGCAGCGCCTCGTGCTCGAACTCGGGTGGGAGGCGCTGGAGGACGCGGGCGTGCTGCCCGCCTCGGTGCGCGGCACCCGCCTGGCCGTGTTCGTCGGCTCGATCTGGGACGACTACGCCCGGCTCGTCTACCGCGACGGCGTGCCCACCGCCTCCCAGCACACCGCGCCCGGCGTGCAGCGAAGTGTTCTGTCCAGCCGGCTGTCGCACTTCCTCGGCGTGCACGGCCCCAGCCTCACCGTGGACAGCGGACAGTCCTCGTCGCTGGTCGCCGTGCACCTGGCCTGCGAGAGCCTGCGCCGGGGCGAGTCCGACACGGCCATCGCGGGCGGGGTGAACCTGAGCCTGCTGCCCGAAACCTCGATCATCTCCAGCAAGTGGGGCGGGCTGTCGCCCGACGGCCGCTGCCACACCTTCGACGCCCGCGCCAACGGCTACGTACGCGGCGAGGGCGGTGGCGCGGTGCTGCTCAAACCCCTGGCCGCGGCGCTGGCCGACGGCGACACGATCTACTGCGTCATCCGCGGCGGCGCGGTCAACAACGGCGTCGGCGAGACCCTGACCACCCCCAGCGTCGACGGGCAGCGCGCGGTGCTCCGCGACGCGTACGCCGCGGCCGGTGTCGACCCCGCCCAGGTCCAGTACGTCGAACTGCACGGCACCGGCACCCGGGTCGGCGACCCGATCGAGGCCGCCGCGCTCGGCGCGGTCCTCGGCGCGGACCGCGACCCGAGCCGGCCGCTGCTCGTCGGCTCGGTCAAGACCAACGTGGGACACCTGGAGGGCGCGGCCGGCGTGACGGGCCTGATCAAGGCCGCGCTCGCGCTGCACCACCGGAAGATCCCGGCCAGCCTCAACTACGAGACCCCGAACCCGGCGATCCCGCTCGACGAGCTGCGCCTGTCCGTCGCGCGCGAGCTGTCGGCCTGGCCCCGCCCGGACGAGGCGCTCCTGGCCGGGGTCAGCGGCTTCGGCATGGGCGGCACCAACTGCCACCTCGTGCTCAGCGAGCCGCCCGCGATCCCGGCCACTCCGACCACCGTGCACGCGCCGGTCGGCGTGTGGCCGCTGTCCGCGCGCACCGCGCCCGGCCTGCGTGATCAGGCCCGCGCGCTGGCCGAACTCGCGCCCGAGGGCGTCGCCGACGTCGGCTGGTCGCTGGCCGCCACACGCACCGCGTTCGAGCACCGCGCCGTCGTCGTCGGCTCCACCCCCGACGAGCTGCGCGCCGGGTTGGCGGCGCTGGCCGCGGGCACCCCCTCCGGGCAGGTCCACACCGGCCAATCCGTCGGCGGCAGACTCGCCGTCCTGTTCACCGGCCAGGGCGCGCAGCGGCTCGGCATGGGCCTGCAGCTGTACGCGGCGTACCCGGCGTACGCCGCCGCGTTCGACGCCGCCTGCGCCGCCCTCGACCCGCACCTGCCCCGGCCGCTGCGCTCGGTGATCGAGTCCGGCGACGGGCTCGACGACACCGGCTTCACCCAGCCCGCCCTGTTCGCCGTCGAGGTCGCGCTGTACCGCCTCGTCGAGTCCTGGGGCGTGGTGCCCGCGCTGGTGAGCGGGCACTCGATCGGCGAGATCACCGCCGCGCACGTGGCCGGGGTGCTGTCCCTGGCCGACGCCGCGACGCTCGTCGCCGCCCGCGGCCGGCTCATGCAGGCCCTGCCCGCCGGTGGCGCGATGGCCGCCGTGCAGGCGAGCGAGGACGAGGTCCGCGAGCTGCTGGCCTCCTCCGCCGGGCCGGTCGCCGTCGCCGCCGTCAACGGCCCCCGCGCCGTCGTGCTGTCCGGAGCCGAGGAGCAGGTCGAAGCCGCCTGCCACGTCCTGCACGAGCACGGCCGCAAGACCCGCCGCCTCACCGTCAGCCACGCCTTCCACTCGCCGCTGATGGACCCGATGCTCGACGGGTTCCGGGAAGTCGTGGCCGCGCTCGCGTTCGCCGCGCCGCAGATCCCGCTGGTCTCCACCGTCACCGGCGAGCTCGCCGACGCCGCGACGCTGTCCGACCCGGACTACTGGACCGGCCAGGTGCGCCAGGCCGTCAGGTTCGCCGACGCCGTCCGCACCCTGGTCGGCGAAGGAGCGGACACGCTGCTCGAATGCGGCCCCGACGGGGTGCTCGCCGCGATGGCCGCCGACTGCCTGCCCGACGGCTCCGACGCCGTCGCCGTGCCGGCCCTGCGCGCCGGGCGAGACGAGCCCGTGAGCGTGGCCACCGCGCTCGCCCGGCTGCACGTACGCGGCGTCGAACTCGACTGGGACCGGATCTATCCCGGGGCCCGCCGGGTCCCGCTGCCCACCTACGCCTTCCAACGCGAGCGCCACTGGCTCGACACCGCCACCGCACCGGTCCAGGGGCCGACGCCGACCGTCAGGCCGGGTTCCCGGTCGGTGGCGACTGCCGCGCCGAAATCGCTGGAAGGGCCGAGCGGCGCGACACATCCCGCGCGGGTGTTCACGGTCGGGGCACCGGTTCCGGCGGATGCGGTGCCGAGAGCGGTTGCTCCTGACCGCGCGGCGGTCACCGGGCTGGTCCTCGCGCACGTGGCCGCTGTCCTCGGGCACACCGACCCGGCCGCCGTCCCGCTGCGGGCTCCGTTCAAGGAACTCGGGTTCGACTCGCTCGGCGCGGTCGAGCTGCGCGACGCCCTGGCCGCCGCCGTCGGGCGGCCGCTGCCCGGCAGCCTGCTGTTCGACTACCCGACCGTCCAGACGCTGATCGACTTCCTCGCCGACGGTGCGGCAGATGCCGAACCCGGGTTCGCCGACGCCTCGGACGAGCCCGTCGCGATCGTCGGCATGGCCTGCCGGCTGCCCGGCGGCGTCACCTCCGCCGACGAACTGTGGCAGCTCGTGTACACCGGGACCGACGCGGTCTCGGAGTTCCCGCAGGGCCGGGGATGGGACCTCGACGCGCTGTTCGACCCCGACCCGGCGGCGACCGGCACGGTGCACACCCGGCAGGGCGGCTTCCTGCACGACGCCGACCGGTTCGACGCCGAGTTCTTCGGCATCTCGCCGCGCGAGGCCCTGGCGATGGACCCGCAGCAGCGGCTGCTGCTGGAGACCGCCTGGGAGACCGTCGAGCAGGCCGGCATCGACCCCACCACACTGCACGGCAACGCGGTCGGAGTGTTCGTCGGCGCGTCGCCACTGGACTACGGGCCGCGCATGCACGACGCGGCCGAGTCCGTGGAGGGTTACGTGCTCACCGGCGCGACCCCCAGCATCCTGTCCGGCCGCATCGCGTACCAGCTGGGACTGGTCGGCCCGGCGCTGACGGTGGACACCGCGTGCTCGTCGTCGCTGGTGGCGCTGCACCTCGCCGTACAGGCGGTCCGCCGCGGCGAGTGCTCGATGGCGCTGGCCGGCGGTGCGGCCGTCATGTCCACCCCCGGCATGTTCCTGGAGTTCAGCCGCCAGCGTGGGCTGTCGCCGGACGGGCGGTGCAAGGCGTTCGCGGCGGAGGCCGACGGCACGGGTTGGGCCGAGGGCGCGGGGATGCTGCTGGTGGAGCGGCTGTCGGACGCGCGGCGGCTGGGGCATCGCGTCCTGGCGGTGGTGCGGGGTTCGGCGGTGAACCAGGACGGTGCGTCGAACGGTCTGACCGCGCCGAACGGTCCTTCGCAGCAGCGGGTGATCCGGCAGGCGCTGGCCTCGGCCGGGTTGTCGTCGGCGGACGTGGATCTCGTCGAGGCGCACGGCACCGGCACGAGGCTTGGCGACCCGATCGAAGCCGAAGCGCTGCTGGCCACCTACGGGCAGGGCCGGGCTGAAGACCGCCCGGTGCGGCTGGGGTCGTTGAAGTCGAACATCGGCCACGCGCAAGCCGCCGCCGGTGTCAGTGGTGTGATCAAGGTGGTGCAGGCGCTGCGGCACGGGGTCATGCCGCGCACGCTGCACGCGTCCAACCCGTCGCCGTTCGTGGACTGGTCGGCGGGTGCGGTCGAGCTGCTGACCGAGGCGAGGCAGTGGCCTGAACTGGATCGGCCCCGCCGGGCGGCGGTGTCGTCCTTCGGGATCAGCGGCACGAACGCGCACGTCATCATCGAGCAGGCCGCGCAGGACGAGCAGCCCGCCGACGTACGTCCCGCCGGACTCCCCAGCGCCCCGATCGTCGTCAGCGGACACAGCACCGAGGCACTGCGGGCCCAGGCACTCGCCCTCCACGATCACGTCGCGGCCGGGTCGCCCGATCTCACGGACCTGGCGTGGTCGCTCGCCTTCACCCGGACGGTGTTCGAGCACCGTGCGGTGGTCGTCGGCGGGGATCGTGACGAGTTGCTGTCCGGTCTGCGGGCGGTCGCGGACGGCACCGCCGGTGGTGCGGTGGGCAGGGGCGCGCTTGCGCTGCTGTTCACGGGTCAGGGTGCGCAGCGGGCGGGCATGGGACTCGGCCTTTATGAGGCGTTTCCGGTGTATGCGGCGGCGTTCGACGAGGTGTGCGCGGTCCTTGACCCGTTGCTGGGCCGGTCGTTGTGGGACGCGGTCGCTTCTGGGGACGGTCTGGAGCAGACGGGGTTGACGCAGCCTGCGTTGTTCGCGGTGGAGGTGGCGCTGTTCCGCCTGGTGGAGTCGCTGGGTGTGACGCCGGGGTTCGTGGCGGGGCATTCGATCGGTGAGATCGCGGCTGCGCATGTGGGCGGGGTGTTGTCGCTGGCGGATGCGGCGACGTTGGTCGCGGCGCGGGGCCGGTTGATGCAGGCACTGCCGTCGGGTGGGTCGATGGTGGCGGTGCGGGCTTCGCGTGAGCAGGTCACGGCTGCGCTGGATGGGCTGAACGAGCAGCAGGCGGACCGGGTAGGCATTGCTGCGGTCAACGGCCCGGCGTCGGTGGTGATCTCCGGTGACGAGCAGGCCGTGGACGCCGTCGTGGCCGCGTTGGGCGTGAACGGGCGCAGGCTGGCGGTCAGCCATGCGTTCCACTCGCCGCTGATGGAGCCGATGCTGGCCGAGTTCGAGCAGGTCGTGTCGGGGTTGCGGTTCGAGGCTCCGACGGTGCCGTTCGTGTCCTCGGTGACCGGCGGGCTGGTGGGTGCCGATGAGCTGTCCCGGCCGGGTTACTGGGTGGATCACGTGCGGCGTCCGGTGCTGTTCGCCGACGCGGTCGACACGCTGGTCCGGGAGGGTGCGTCCACGCTGCTGGAGATCGGGCCGGACGCCGTGCTCACCGCGATGGCGGCGGAGTCCCTGCAGGCGGACACGATGGCGGTCGCCGTCCAACGGCGCGACCGCGACGAGGCACGCGAGCTGCTCACCGCGCTCGGCACCATCTTCACCCGGGGCGTCGAGGTCGACTGGCGGGCGCTGCTGGCCACGACCGGCGGCGGCCGGGTGGACCTGCCGACGTACGCCTTCCAGCGGCAGGGCTTCTGGTACACCGACAGCCGGGCGGGGTCGGGGCTCACCGCGGCGGGGCTCGGGGCCGCGCGGCACCCGCTGCTAGGCGCGAGTGTCGAGCTGGCCGCCGGTGACGGGCTCGTCGTCACGGGGCGGCTGTCCCGGCAGAGCCACGGCTGGCTGGCCGACCATGAGATCCGGGGCGCCGCGCTGCTGCCGGGCACGGCGTACGCGGAGCTGGCGCTGTGGGCGGGGGAGCAGGCCGGCTGCCCTGTCGTGCAGGAACTGACGATCGTCGCGCCGCTGGTCCTGCCCGAGCGGGGTGCGGTGCTGCTGCAGCTCGCCGTCGCGGGGCGGCCGGAGGACGAGCGGCGCGAGTTCGCCGTCTACTCCCGACCGGACGGGCCGGACCTGCCCTGGGTCCGCCACGCCGAGGGTGTGCTGATTGCCTCCTCCGACGACGTGCCGACGGTGCGCGGGGACGCCTGGCCACCTGCAGAGGCACAGGAGATCGACCTCGACGACGTGTACGACCGCCTGACCGAGCACGGCTACGGCTACGGCGACGCCTTCCAGGGCCTGCGGCGGGTATGGCGGCGCGACGGCGACGTCTTCGCCGAGGTGGCCCTGCCCGCGTCGCAGCAGCCGAACGCGGCCTCCTACCTGCTGCACCCCGCGCTGCTCGACGCCGCCCTGCACCCGCTGCTGCCCGGGGTGACCGGCGACGACCGTCCGGCCGCGCTGCCGTTCACGTTCTCCGGGGTCCGCGTGCACGCCCCCGGGGCGGGCGCGCTGCGGGTCGCGTACACCTGGACCGGCCCTGACACGGTGCGCCTGCACGCCGCCGACGCCCACGGCCTGCCCGTCGCCACCGTCGACGAGCTGCGCTGGCGTCCCGTCACCGGCGACGCGGCGGACCCGTCGCTGGGCGCGATGTACACGGTCGCGCCGGTCCCGGTCGCCACCGACCCGGCGACCGCAGCGGTAGTCACCGGCTGGGACGAGTACCTGGCCGATCCGGCCGGGGCCGCGGACACGGTGCTCTACCGGGTCACCGCCGATCAGACGGCCGATCCCGCCAGCGCAGCGAAGGCCGCCGTCGCGGACACGCTCGCCGTCGTGCAGCAGTGGACAGTCGATCCCCGCGGATTGCGGTTGGCGGTGCTGCTCGACTCCGCCGACGCGCTGCGGCTGTCGGGCGTACGCGGCCTGATCCGCACCGCCGCCACCGAGCACCCGGGCCGGTTCGCGCTGGTCGTCAGCGACGGCGACGACCTGGCGCGGCTGCCCCAGGCGCTGGCCACGGGGGAGACGGAGCTGCTGCTGACCGGGGGCGGGGTGAGCGCGCCGCGCCTGGTCCGGGCCGCGCCGGGCACCGCCCCGGCGGCCGCGCCCGACCCGGCCGGCACCGTCCTGATCACCGGCGCGAGCGGCGCGCTCGGCGGCCTGCTGGCCCGCCACCTGGCCCGCGAGCACGGCGTCCGCAACCTGCTGCTGCTCAGCCGCCGCGGCCCCGACGCCCCCGGCGCGGCCGAGCTGGCCGACGACCTGGCCGCGCTCGGTGCGCGCGCCAGCATCGCCGCCTGCGACACCGCCGACCGGGACGCGCTCGCGCGGGTGCTGGCGGGGATCGCGGCCGACGCCCCGCTGACCGCGGTGATCCACGCGGCCGGGGTGCTCGACGACGGCGTGCTCTCCGCGCTCACCCCGCAGCGGCTCGACGCGGTGCTGCGGGCCAAGGTGGACGCCGCCTGGCACCTGCACGAACTCACCCGCGACCTCGGCGTCACCCGGTTCGTGCTGTACTCCTCGATCTCCGGGCTCATCGGCGCGGCCGGGCAGGCCTCCTACGCCGCCGCGAACACGTTCCTCGACGAACTGGCCGCACAGCGCCACCACGCGGGACTGCCCGCGACCTCGCTGAGCTGGGGCCTGTGGGAGCAGTCCGGCGGCATGGCCGACGCGCTCGGCGCGGCCGACCTGGCGCGGATGGCCGCGACCGGGGTGCTGCCGCTGGCCCACGCGCCGGGTCTGGCGCTGTTCGACCAGGCCTGGCAGGACGACCGGCCGCACCTGGCGCCGCTGCGCTTCGACGCCGCCGCGCTGCGCCGGCCGGGCGTGAGCGTGCCGGGACTGCTGCGCGCCCTGGTGCCGGTGCGGGCCCGCCGGGGCCGCGACGGCGACGGGCAGGCCGTGGCCCGGCGGCTGGCCGCGCTGCCCGAGGCCGAACGCGCCCGTGCGCTCGCCGACCTGGTGCTCGGCGAGGTCGCCGCGGTGCTCGGCCGCACCGACCCGGGCTCGATCGACCCGACGCGGGCGTTCCGCGAGCTGGGCTTCGACTCGCTGACCTCGATCGAGCTGCGCAACCGGCTCGCCGCCGCGACCGGGCTGCACCTACCGACGACCCTGGTCTTCGACTACCCGTCCGCGCACGAGCTGATCGGCTACGTCGCCGGCGAGCTGTCCGGCGGCACCGCCGCGCGGCAGGCCGCGCCGACCGCCGCCGTCTCCGGCGACCCGATCGTGATCGTCGGCATGGCCTGCCGGTACCCGGGCGGGGTGGCCTCGCCCGCCGACCTGTGGCGGCTGGTCGCCGACGGCCGCGACGCGATCTCCGGCTTTCCGGTGAACCGGGGCTGGCCGGACGACATCTTCGACCCCGACCCGGAGCGCCCCGGCCGTACCTACGTGCGCGAGGGCGGCTTCCTGCACGAGGCCGACGAGTTCGACGCCGAGTTCTTCGGGATCTCCCCGCGCGAGGCGCTGGCCATGGACCCGCAGCAGCGGCTGCTGCTGGAGACCGTGTGGGAGACCTTCGAGAGCGCGGGCATCGACCCGGCGGCGGTGCGCGGCAGCCAGACCGGCGTCTTCGCCGGGCTGATGTACCACGACTACGCTCCGCCGGTGCACCAGATGCCGGAGGAGCTGGAGGGCATCCTGCTCACCGGCAACACCGGCAGCGTGCTGTCGGGCCGGCTGGCGTACCAGTTCGGCCTGGTCGGCCCCGCCGTCACCGTGGACACGGCCTGCTCGTCGTCGCTGGTGGCGCTGCACCTCGCGGTCCAGGCGCTGCGCAGCGGCGAGTGCGACCTGGCGCTGGCCGGCGGCGTGACGGTCATGTCGTCGCCGGGCACGTTCGTGGAGTTCAGCCGCCAGCGCGGCCTGTCGCCGGATGGGCGCTGCAAGGCGTTCTCGGCGCGGGCCGACGGCACCGGATGGGCCGAGGGCGTCGGCATGCTGCTGGTGGAGCGGCTGTCGGACGCGCGGCGGCGGGGACACCAGGTCCTCGCGGTGGTACGCGGCACGGCGGTCAACCAGGACGGGGCCTCCAACGGGCTCACCGCGCCCAACGGCCCCTCGCAGCAGCGGGTCATCCGGCAGGCGCTGGCCTCGGCGGGACTGTCCACCTCGGACGTCGACCTGGTCGAGGCGCACGGCACCGGGACCAGGCTCGGCGACCCGATCGAGGCCGAGGCGCTGCTGGCCACGTACGGGCAGGACCGGCCCGGGGACCGGCCGCTGCGGCTGGGGTCGCTGAAGTCGAACATCGGCCACGCCCAGGCCGCCGCCGGGGTGGGCGGTGTGATCAAGGTGGTGCAGGCGCTGCGGCACGGCGTCATGCCCGCCACCCTGCACGCCGCCGAGCCGTCGCCGTTCGTGGACTGGTCGGCGGGCGCGGTCGAACTGCTCACCGAGGCGCAGACCTGGCCCGACCTCGACCGGCCGCGCCGCGCGGCGGTGTCGTCGTTCGGCATCAGCGGCACCAACGCCCACGTCATCATCGAACAGGTCCCCGGCGCGGACCTGCCCGCCGAGCGGCCGGGTGCCGAGCCGACGGCCGGAGCCGTGCCGGCGCCGGTGCCGATCGTCCTGTCCGGGCGGACGGACCCCGCGCTGCGGGCGCAGGCGGCGCGGCTGCACGACGCGGTGCTCGCCGAGCCGGTCGCGCTGCCCGACCTCGGCTGGTCCGCGCTCACCGGCCGGGCCCGGTTCGACCAGCGGGCCGTCGTGCTCGCCGCCGACGCCGAGCAGCTCGCCGCCGGGCTGACCGCGCTCGCCGAGCAGCAGGACGATCCGCGCGTCGTCACCGGCGGCGTCCTGCCCGGCACGGACCGGGTCGTGTTCGTCTTCCCTGGCCAGGGCGCGCAGTGGGACGAGATGGCGCAGCGGCTGCTCGACGAGTCACCGGTCTTCGCCCGCAGCATCGCCGACTGCGACCGGGCCCTGTCCGCGTACGTCGACTGGTCGCTGCTGGACGTGCTGCGCGGGGTCGAGGGCGCGCCGTCGCTGGAACGCGTCGACGTGGTGCAGCCGGTGCTGTTCGCGATGATGGTGTCGCTGGCCGCGCTGTGGCGCTCGTACGGGGTGCAGCCCGCCGCCGTCATCGGGCACTCGCAGGGCGAGATCGCCGCCGCGCACGTCGCCGGGGCGCTCACCCTCGACGACGCCGCCCGGGTCGTCGCGCTGCGCAGCCAGGCCATCGGCGCGATCGCCGGGCAGGGCGGCATGATGTCGGTGCCGCTGAGCCTGCCCGCCGTGCAGGACCTGCTCGCCCCGTGGCAGCAGTCGATCTCCGTGGCGGCCGTCAACGGCCCCGCGTCGACGGTCGTCTCGGGCGAGGTCGGGCCGCTGCGGGAGCTGCACGCCCAGCTCGTCGCCGACGGCGTACGCGCCCGGTTGGTCCCCGTCGACTACGCCTCGCACTCCGCGCACGTCGAACGCATCGAGCAGCGTCTGCTGGAGCTGCTGGCCCCGGTGCGCCCGCGCACCGCGCAGGTGCCGTTCTTCTCGACGGTCACCGCGAGCCTGCTGGACACCACCGAGCTGGACGCGGGCTACTGGTATCGCAACCTGCGCCGGACGGTGCGGCTGGAGGAGTCCGTGCGCGGGCTGCTCGCCACCCGGCACCGGGTCTTCGCCGAGATGAGCCCGCACCCGGTGCTCATCGTGGGCATCGAGGAGACCGCCGAGGCGGCCGGGGAGCGCATCGTCGCCGTCGGTTCGCTGCGCCGCCAGCAGGGCGGCCTGGACCAGTTCCTCAGCAGCGTGGCGCGGCTGGACACAGCCGGTGTGCCGGTCGACTGGACACCTGCGTTCGGGACCGGCGCGCGGCGGATCGACCTGCCCGTGTACGCGTTCCAGCGGCAGCGATTCTGGCTGCGCGCGGCCATCGGCACCGGGGACATGGCCTCGGTCGGGCTGGCCGACGCCGCGCACCCGCTGCTCGGCGCGGCCGTCGAGCTGGCCGGCGGCGATGCCGTGCTGACCGGCCGGATCGGGCTGCGGGCGCAGCCGTGGCTGGCCGGGCACGCCGTGTACGACACCGCGCTGCTGCCCGGGGCCGCGTTCGCCGAACTGGCCGTGCGGGCCGGTGATCAGGTCGGCTGCCCGCACGTCGAAGATCTGACGCTCTGGTCGCCGCTGCTGCTGCCCGCGTCCGGCGGCGTGCAGGTGCAGATCACCGTCACCGGGTCCGGCGACCGCCGGGAGCTGGCCGTGCACGCGCGCCGTGACGGCGAGCAGGAGTGGACCCGCCACGCCAGCGGGGTGCTCACCCAGGCGGCCCCGGCGGCACCGGCCGGGCCGGGCGCGTGGCCGCCGCCGGGTGCGGTCGAGGTGGACCTGGACGGTGTGTACGAGCGGCTCGCCGAGCACGGATACCAGTACCAGGGCGCGTTCACCGGCCTGCGCCGGGTGTGGACCGACGGCGACGACGTGCTCGCCGAGGTCGTGCTGCCCGAGGACCACCGCGCCGACGCGGACCGGTTCACGCTGCACCCGGCCCTGCTCGACGCCGCGCTGCACCCGCTGCTGCCGGGCGTGGCGGGCGGCGGGCGGCCGCTGCTGCCGTTCGCCTGGACCGGCCTGACCGTGTACGCGGCCGGGGCCACCGAGCTGCGGGTGCGCCTGAGCATCAGCGAGGACGAGCAGGGCGCGACCGCGCGGCTGCTGCTCGCCGACACCACCGGCGCGGTCGTCGCCACCGTCGACGAGCTGACCCTGCGCCCGCTGACCCGTCAGGTGCTGACAGGTGCCGCGAACGGCGGCGCACTGTACGAACTCGACTGGATCACAGTTCCGGTGGACGAGCACGCCGCCGCGGCGTACCCGATGATTGGTCCTGATCTTCTCGGTCTGCGGCCCGCAGCCGTGCACGCGGACCTGGCGGCCCTCGGCGCGGCCCTGGACACGGGCCGGCCGGCTCCGGACGTGGTGCTGTGCTGCGCCGCCGCACCGACCCCTGGCGACATGCCCGTGGCCGTGCGCGACGCCGCCTACGGTGTGCTCGACCTGGTGCAGGCGTGGCTGGCCGATGAGCGTTTCGCCCGGTCCCGGCTGGCCGTGGTCACCCGGCGCGCGATGGCGCGGGCGGGCGAGCGCGTCGGCGACCTGCCGCACGCGGCCGTGTGGGGCCTGGTCCGCACCGCGCAGACCGAGAACCCGGACCGGTTCGTGCTCGTCGATCTCGACGACCTGCCCGGAACGCCGCGCCTGCTCACCGGTGCGCTCGCCACGGGCGAGCCGCAGCTGCTGCTGCGTGACGGCACCGCCCTCGCGCCCCGGCTCACCCGGCCGAACCCCGGCGACGTGCTGCCGGTGCCCGAGGACAGCCCCGCCTACAAGCTGATCGTCGAAGGCGGCACCCTGGAGAACCTGCGGTTCGTACCCGCGCCGGAGGTGCTGGAACCGCTGGCCGAAGGCACGGTGCGGGTCTCCGTGCGGGCCGGTGGCCTCAACTTCCGCGACGTGCTCATCGGACTGGGCATGGTCGACCAGCGCCACGCGGTGATGGGCGCGGAGGGCGCGGGTGTGGTCGTCGAGGTCGGCCCCGGCGTCACCGACCTGGCCGTCGGCGACCGGGTGACCGGCTACTTCCCTGGCGCGTTCGCGCCGCTCGCGGTCGCCGACCGGCGACTGCTGGCCCGGATGCCCGACGGCTGGGGCTTCGCACAGGCCGCGTCGGTGCCGGTGGTGTTCCTCACCGCGTACTACGGCCTGGTCGACCTGGGCCGGGTGCGGCCAGGGGAGAAGGTGCTGATCCACGCCGCGGCCGGTGGCGTCGGCATCGCCGCGGTGCAGCTCGCCCGGCACCTGGGCGCGGAGGTGTTCGGCACCGCCAGCCCCGGCAAGTGGAACACGCTGCGCGCCCTCGGCCTCGACGACGACCACATCGCCCACTCGCGCACCCTCGACTTCGGCGACCGGATCCGCGCCGTCACCGGCGGCCGGGGCGTCGACGTCGTGCTCAACTCGCTGGCCGACGAGTTCATCGACACGTCGCTGCGGTTGCTCGGCGACGGCGGCCGCTTCCTGGAGATGGGCAAGACCGACATCCGCGACACCGCGCAGGTCGAGGCCGCACACCCCGGCGTGACCTACCGGGTGTACGACCTCACCGCGCTCGCCAGCACCGAACCCGGCACCCCCGGGGCGATGCCCGAGCGGATGCGGCAGATCCTCGTCGAGGTGCTGGCCCTGTTCGAGCAGGGTGTCCTCCAGCCGCTGCCGGTGACCACCTGGGACGTCCGGCACGCCGTCGAGGCGTTCCGCTTCCTGTCCCAGGCGCGCGGCACCGGCAAGGTCGTGCTGACCGTGCCCCGGCCGCTCGACCCCGACGGCACCGTCCTGATCACCGGCGCGACCGGCACCCTCGGCGCGCTGGCCGCCCGCCACCTCGTCACCGAGTACGGCGCCCGCCGGCTGCTGCTGGTCAGCAGGCGCGGCCCCGACGCCCCCGGCGCGGCCGAGTTGCGTGACGAGCTGACCGGCCTCGGCGCGCACGTCACCGTCGCCGCCTGCGACGTCGCCGACCGCGCGGCCCTGGCCGAGCTGCTGGCCGCGATCCCCGCGGCGCACCCGCTGACCGGGGTCGTGCACACGGCGGGCGTGCTCGACGACGGTGTCGTGGCGACCATGACCCGGGAGCAGTTCGAGAACGTGCTGCGCCCCAAGGCCGACGCCGCCTGGCACCTGCACGACCTCACCCGCGCCGCCGACCTGTCCCTGTTCGTGCTGTACTCCTCCTTCGCCGGGCTGCTCGGCCAGGCCGGGCAGGCCGACTACGCCGCCGCGAACGCGTTCCTGGACGCGCTCGCCGCGCACCGCCGCGACCTCGGGCTGCCCGCGGTGTCCCTGGCCTGGGGCCTGTGGGCGCAGGCCAGCGGCATGACCGGGCACCTCGACGAGGTCGACCTGCGCCGGATGGCCCGCAGCGGCCTGCTGCCGCTGTCGAGCACCGAGGGCATGGCCGCGTTCGACGCCGCGCTCGCCCTCGGCCGGCCCGCCGCCGTGCCGACCCGCCTCGACGCGGCGGCCCTGCGCACCCAGGGGGAGAGTCTCCCGGCACTGCTGCGCGGGCTGGTCGCCGTCGCCACCCGGCGCACGGCCGCGGGCCAAGCCGCCGCGCCGGGCGGATCGCTGGCCGACCGGCTGGCCGCCCTCACCGAACCCGACCGCCGCCGCACCCTCGTCGACCTCGTACGCACCCAGGTCGCCACGGTGCTCGGCCACGCCGGACGCGACACCGTCGCCGCCGACCGGGCGCTCAAGGAACTCGGGTTCGACTCGCTGACCGCCGTCGAGCTGCGCAACCGGCTCAACGCCGCGACCGGCCTGCGGCTGCCCACCACCCTGGTCTTCGACCACCCGACCGCCGGGGAGATCGCGGCCTTCCTGCGCGAGCAGTTCACCCTCGGCGAGATCGCCGCCGACGCGGCCGTGCTCGCCGACCTGGACCGCATCGGCGCGCTGCTGCGCTCCTCGCTCGGCGAGGGCGCCGCCCCGGACCGGATCGCCGGACGCCTGCAGGAACTGCTCGCGCTCTGCGCCACCGCCGACGCCCCGCAGACCGACGACGACCTGGACGCCGCGACCGACGACGAGCTGTTCGCGCTCGTCGACCAGCTGAGCTGAGCACATCGGAGCTGAGAGATGGCAGACGAGGACAAGCTTCGCGAATACCTCAAGCGCGCGGTCGCCGACGCCCGCGACGCGCGGCGACGGCTGCGCGAGATCGAGCAGCGACGCCGCGAACCGATCGCGATCGTCGGCATGGCCTGCCGTTTCCCGGGCGAGGTCGACTCGCCGGAGCAGCTGTGGGACCTCGTCGCGGCCGGTGGCGACGCGATCGGGCCGTTCCCGGCCGACCGCGACTGGGACCTCGCCGGGCTGTTCGACGCCGACCCCGACGCGATCGGCAAGACGTACGCCCGCGAGGGCGGCTTCCTGCACGACGCCGCCGAGTTCGACGCGACCTTCTTCGGCATCTCGCCGCGCGAGGCGCTGGGCATGGACCCGCAGCAGCGGCTGCTGCTGGAGACCGCGTGGGAGGTGTTCGAGCGCGCCGGGATCGACCCCGGCCGGGTACGCGGCGAGCGGGTCGGCGTGTTCGTCGGCGCGACCGACCAGGCGTACGGGCCGCGCATGCACGAGGCGGGCGAAGCCGTCGCCGGGCACCTGCTCACCGGCAACACCTCCAGCGTCGCGTCCGGGCGCATCGCGTACCAGCTCGGGCTCACCGGCCCGGCCGTCACATTGGACACCGCCTGCTCGTCGTCGCTGGTAGCGCTGCACCTGGCCGCCCAGGCCCTGCGCAACGACGAGTGCACCATGGCCCTGGCCGGCGGGGTCATGGTGATGTCGACGCCGGGCACCTTCGTCGAGTTCAGCCGCCAGCGCGGCCTGTCGCCCAGCGGCCGCTGCCGCTCCTTCGCCGCCGCCGCCGACGGCACCGGCTGGTCGGAGGGCGCGGGACTGCTGCTCGTGGAGCGGCTGTCCGACGCCCGGCGGCTCGGCCACCGGGTGCTGGCCGTGATCCGGGGCAGCGCGGTCAACCAGGACGGGGCCTCCAACGGCCTCACCGCCCCCAACGGGCGCTCGCAGCAGCGGGTGATCCGCCAGGCGCTCGCCGACGCCGAACTGACCACGGCCGACGTCGATGCCGTGGAGGCGCACGGCACCGGCACGAAGCTCGGCGATCCGATCGAGGCCGAGGCGCTGCTGGCGACGTACGGGCAGGGCCGTGACGCCGACCGGCCGCTGTGGCTCGGCTCGGTCAAGTCGAACCTGGGCCACACCCAGCACGCCGCCGGGATCGCCGGGGTCATCAAGATGGTGCAGGCCCTGCGCGCAGGGATGCTGCCGCGGACGCTGCACGTCGACGAGCCGAGCCCGTACGTGGACTGGACCGCGGGCGGGGTGCGGCTGCTCACCGAGTCCCGCCCGTGGCCGGCCGGCGCCGTGCCGCGCCGGGCGGGCGTGTCGTCGTTCGGGGTCAGCGGCACCAACGCGCACCTGATCCTGGAGGAGGCCCCCGCCGACACCGGCCCGGACGACGCGTCCACCGACGAACCCCCGCCCGCGGTCGCGCCGGTCGCATCGCCGCCACCGGTGGACTGCGCCCTGGTGCCGTGGATCCTGTCCGGACGGTCGCCCGGTGCGCTGCGCGCGCAGGCCGCGCGGCTCGCCACCGCGCTCGCCTCGGTGGACCGGCTGGATGCGGGTCTGTCGCTGGCCGCGACACGCTCGGCCTTCGAACACCGCGCAGTCGTCCTGGCCGCCGACCACGTTGAGGCACTGGCCGGGCTGGCCGCCCTCGCCGACGGCCGGTCGAGCGCCGCCGTGGTCACCGGCGAGGCCGTGCCGGGCCGGTTGGGTCTGCTGTTCACGGGTCAGGGTGCGCAGCGGGCGGGCATGGGGCTCGGCTTGTGCGAGGCGTTCCCGGTGTATGCGGCGGCTTTTGACGAGGTTTGCGCGGTCCTGGACCCGCTGCTGGGCCGGTCGTTGCGGGCCGCGATCGCGTCCGGGGACGGTCTGGAGCAGACCGGGTTGACGCAGCCTGCGTTGTTCGCGGTGGAGGTCGCGCTGTTCCGCCTGGTCGAGTCGCTGGGCGTCGTCCCCGCGTTCGTGGCGGGGCATTCGATCGGTGAGATCGCGGCTGCGCACGTGGCCGGGGTGCTGTCGCTGTCCGACGCGGCGACGCTGGTCGCGGCGCGGGGCCGGTTGATGCAGGCGCTGCCCGCCGGTGGGGCGATGGTGGCGGTGCGGGCGTCACGGGACCAGGTCACCGCGGCGCTGGCCGGGCTGGGGGAGCCGCTCACGGGCCGGGTCGGTATCGCGGCGGTGAACGGCCCGGCTTCGGTGGTGATCTCCGGTGACGAGCAGGCAGTGGACGCGGTCGTCGCCGTGCTGGGTGTGACCGGGCGCAGGCTGGCGGTCAGCCACGCGTTCCACTCGCCGCTGATGGAGCCGATGCTCGCCGAGTTCGAGCAGGTCGTGTCGGGGCTGCGGTTCAGCGTGCCGACGCTGCCGTTCGTGTCGACGGTGACCGGTGCCCTGGTCGACGCCGAGCAGCTGTGCCGTTCCGAGTACTGGGTGGAGCACGTGCGCCGCCCGGTCCTGTTCGCCGACGCGGTCGGCGCGCTGGCCCGCGAGGGCGTGACCACCCTGCTGGAGATCGGACCCGACGGGGTCCTGTCCGGACTCGTTCCCGAACTCGCACCCGACGCGGTCGCCGTGCCGCTGCTGCGCGCCGACCGCCCGGAGCCGCAGGCGGCCCTCACCGCACTGGCCGCGATCCACACCCGTGGCGCGGGCGTCGACTGGTCCGCGTACTTCGCCGGCACCGCGGCGCAGCGGATCGACCTGCCCACCTATGCGTTCCAGCGGCGGCGGTTCTGGGCGGGGCAGTCCGCCGGGCACGTCACCGCCGATCCGGCCGACCGCGAGTTCTGGCAGATCGTGGAACGCGAAGACCTGTCCGCCCTCGCCCACCTGGTAGGTCTCGACGGGACCGAGCTGGGTGCGGCCCTGCCCGCGCTCGCGGGCTGGCGTCGCCGCCGCCTCGGCCAGGCCGCCGCGGCACAGTGGCGCTACCAGACCGTGTGGCAGCCGCAGCCCGCCCCGGCCCCGGCCACGATCACCGGAGAGTGGCTCGTCGTCGCGGCCGACGACTTCGCCGCCGAGGCACAGCACGCCGTGCGCGCGCTGTCGGCCCGAGGCGCGGACGCCCGGATCGCCGACGCGGTCACCGCGACGGCCGACGGGGTGCTCATGCTCGGCCTGTCACCGCTGCCGTCGCTCACCGACACCCAGGCCTCGATCTGGACGCTGAGCCGGGGCGCGGTCGCGGTCACCGGTGCGGAGCGGCCGGAACCCGCCGGGCTTCAATGGTGGGCGCAGGCGCAGGAACTCGCCTGGCAGGACCTGCCGCACTGGCGGGGCATCGTCGACCTGGCCCCGGACCTCGACGAGCCCGGCTGGCTCCGGCTCGTCGACCTGCTCGCCACCGCCACCGAGTCGCAGTACGCGCTGCGTGCCGACGGGGTGTACGCACCTCGCCTGCACACCGCACCCACCGGGAACCGGCCCGCCTGGACCCCGCGCGGCACCGTGCTGCTGTCCGGGGCCGAGACCCCCGCTGCCGCGCTGCTGACCGGTTGGCTCGCCGCGGCCGGAGCCGAGGTCGCGGCGGTCGCCGCCGGGGACCTCGACGCCGCCGCGACCGTGCTCGCCACCCGCCGGGTGACCGCCGTCGTGCACGTCAACCACGACCCGGCCACCGGCCCCGCCATGATGTGGCTGCTCGACGAACTGACCCGGGGCCGCGACCTCGACGCGTACGTGCTGCTCTCCTCGGCGACGACGCTGTTCGGCGGGCCCGGCCAGGCCGCGCACGCCGGCCTGCGGCTGCACGCCGACGCTCTCGCCCAGCGCCGCCGCGCCGACGGCCTGCCCGCCGTCTCCGTCGCGTGGGGACTGTGGGACGGCGCCGAGGTGGCGCCCGCGGCAGGGTTCCGCCCGATGGCCGCCGAACCGGCCCTGCTCGCCCTGGCCGACGCCGCGACGCAGGCACCCGCCTGCGCGGTGATCGCCGACATCGACTGGCCGCGCGTAGCCGGGGCGGTGCCGGTCTCCGTCTGGTCGTTCATCGCCGACCTGCCGCAGGTCCGCGAACTGGAGCCGGAGGACGGCATCACGGCGGGTGGCGAACTGCGCCGGCGACTGGCGGGCCTCGGCCCGCAGGACCGCGACCGGGCACTGCTCGGCCTGGTCCTCGACCAGGTCGCGCTGGTGCTCGGCTACCCGGGCACCGACCAGCTCGGCGGCCGCCAGGCGTTCACCGAACTGGGGCTGAACTCGCTCACCGCGGTCGAGCTGCGCAACCGGCTCGCCGCGGCGACCGGGCTCACCTTGCCCGCGACACTCGTCTTCGACCACCCGAACCCCCAGGCGGTCGCGCACTACCTGGGCACCGAGCTGTTCAGCGCCGCGCCCGCCGCGACGGTGACCGCCCGGCAGGCCGCCGACGCGGACGAGCCGATCGCGATCGTGGGTATGGCATGCCGCTTCCCCGGCGACGTCGCCTCGCCCGAGGACCTGTGGGACCTGGTCGCCTCCGGCCGCGACGCCATCGGCGGCTTCCCCACCGACCGGGGCTGGGACGTCGAGGGGCTCTACGACCCCGACCCGGACGCGGCCGGCCGGACGTACGCGCGCGACGGCGGCTTCCTCTACGGCGCGGCCGAGTTCGACGCGGCGTTCTTCGGCATCTCGCCGCGGGAGGCACTGGCCATGGATCCGCAGCAGCGGCTGCTGCTGGAGACGGCGTGGGAGGCGTTCGAGCGCGCCGGGATCGACCCGGAGACGGTACGCGGCACCGAGATCGGGGTGTTCGCGGGCGGCAACGGCACCGACTACGCCTCGATGATGACCCGGGCGCCGGAGGGCGTCGACGGTTATCTGATGACCGGTACGGCGTCGAGCGTGGTCGCCGGGCGCATCTCGTACACGTTCGGGTTCACCGGGCCCGCCATGACCATCGACACCGCCTGCTCGTCGTCGCTGGTGGCACTGCACCTCGCCGCGCAGGCGCTGCGCAACGGCGAGTGCCGGATGGCGCTGGCCGGCGGCGTGACGGTGATGTCGACCCCGGGCACGTTCATCGAGTTCAGCCGCCAGCGCGGGTTGTCGCCGGACGGGCGGTGCAAGGCGTTCGCGGCGGAGGCCGACGGCACGGGTTGGGCCGAGGGTGCGGGGATGCTGCTGGTGGAGCGGCTGTCGGACGCGCGGCGGCTGGGGCATCGCGTCCTGGCGGTGGTACGCGGCTCGGCGGTGAACCAGGACGGTGCGTCGAACGGTCTGACCGCGCCGAACGGTCCTTCGCAGCAGCGGGTGATCCGGCAGGCGCTCGCTTCGGCGGGTCTGTCCACCTCGGAGGTGGACCTGGTCGAGGCGCATGGCACCGGTACGCGGCTGGGCGATCCGATCGAGGCCGAGGCGCTGCTGGCGACGTACGGGCAGGGCCGGTCTGCTGATCAGCCGCTGTGGCTGGGGTCGTTGAAGTCGAACATCGGGCATGCGCAGGCGGCCGCCGGGGTGGGCGGTGTGATCAAGGTGGTGCAAGCGCTGCGCCACGGGGTCATGCCGCAGACGCTGCACGTGGAGAACCGGTCGCCGTTCGTGGACTGGTCGGCGGGCGCGGTCGAGCTGCTGACCGAGGCGAAGCAGTGGCCTGAACTGGACCGGCCCCGCCGGGCGGCGGTGTCCTCGTTCGGGGCCAGCGGCACCAACACCCACGTCATCATCGAGCAGGCCCCCGAGCCCGACCCGGTCATGCCGCCGACGAGCGGCACGGGCACCGGTCCCGTGGCATGGGCGTTGTCCGCGAAGTCCGACACCGCCCTGCGCGACCAGGCACAGGCGCTGCTCGCGGTCGTGGATCCACGCCACCTTGACACGGATCCCGCTGCGGACGATGCCGACGTCACCGCGATCGCAGCGGCACTGGCCAGTCGCACCGCTTTCGATCACCGGGCTGTCGTACTCGGCGATGACCTTGCCGAACTGACCGCGGGCTTGTCCGCCCTCGCCTCCGGCAGCGACGCCCCGGGCCTGGTCACCGACGCGGTGGCATCTGGTCGGCTCGGTCTGCTGTTCACGGGCCAGGGCGCGCAACGGGCGGGCATGGGACTCGGCCTTTATGAGGCGTTCCCGGTGTATGCGGCGGCGTTCGACGAGGTGTGCTCCGTCCTGGACCCGTTGCTGGGCCGGTCGCTGCGGGACGCGATCGCTTCTGGGGACGGTCTGGAGCAGACGGGGTTGACGCAGCCTGCGTTGTTCGCGGTCGAGGTGGCGCTGTTCCGCCTGGCGGCGTCGCTGGGTGTGACGCCCGATCTTGTGGCGGGGCATTCGATCGGTGAGATCGCGGCTGCGCATGTGGCCGGGGTGTTGTCGCTGGCGGATGCGGCGACGTTGGTCGCTGCGCGGGGCCGGTTGATGCAGGCACTGCCGTCGGGTGGGTCGATGGTGGCGGTGCGCGCTTCGCGTGAGCAGGTCACGGCTGCGCTCGACGGGCTGGGGGAGCCGTTCGCGGGCCGGGTCGGTATCGCGGCGGTCAACGGCCCGGCGTCGGTGGTCGTGTCCGGTGATGAGCGGGCCGTGGATGCGGTCATGGCGGCGCTGGGCCTGGACGGTCGCAGGCTGGCGGTCAGCCATGCGTTCCACTCGCCGCTGATGGAGCCGATGCTGGGCGAGTTCGAGCAGGTCGTGTCGGGGTTGCGGTTCGAACCGCCGAAGGTCGCGTTCGTGTCCTCGGTGACCGGTGCGCTGGTCAGTGCCGAGGAACTGTCCCGGCCGGGTTACTGGGTTGATCACGTACGCCGACCGGTGCTGTTCGCCGACGCGGTCGGCACACTGGTCCGGGAGGGTGCGTCCACGCTGCTGGAGATCGGGCCGGACGCCGTGCTCACCGCGATGGCGTCCGCGTTCCTGCCGGACGGGGTCGCGGCGGTCGGCCCGCAGCGGCGCGACCGCGACGAGGCACGCGAGCTGCTCACGGCGCTGGCGCGCCTGCACACCAGGGGAGCGATCACCGGGTGGCCGCGCCGGGCCGACGCCGCGTCCTCGGTGGACCTGCCGACGTATCCGTTCCAGCGGCAGCGGTACTGGCTGACCGCGGCCGCGGCGGCCGACCTGGCCGCCACCGGCCTCGACGACGCCGGGCACCCGCTGCTCGGCGCGGCGGTGGAACTGGCCGGCGGTGACGGCGCGCTGCTCACCGGCCGGATCTCGCTGTACGGCCAGCCCTGGTTGGCCGACCACCGGGTGATGGACACGGTGCTGCTGCCGGGCACCGCCTTCGTCGAGCTGGCCGTGCGCGCCGGTGACCAGGTCGGCTGCGGCGTGCTCGACGAGCTGACCCTCGCCGCGCCACTGGTGCTGGCGGCCGGCGAGCCGGTGACGTTGCAGGTGGCCGTGGGCGCCGCCGCCGACGACGGACGCCGACCCGTCAGTGTGTACGCCCGCGCCGGTGACGGCGACGAGTGGACCCGCCACGCGACCGGCTTCGTCGCGCCCGCCGTGCCCGTCGCCCCCGGGGAGGGCCTGACGGCGTGGCCGCCGCCGGGCGCGGACGAGCTGCCAGTCGACGACGCGTACGACCGGCTGGCCGTGCAGGGATACGGCTACGGTCCTGGGTTCCAGGGCCTGCGCCGGGCCTGGCGCAGCGGCGACGACGTGTACGCCGAGGTCGCCCTGCCGGATTCGCTGAACCCGGCCGGCTACCGGCTGCACCCCGCGCTGCTCGACGCGACCCTGCACGCGTTCATGCTCCGCGCCCTCGACGACGCCGAACCGGCCCTGCCGTTCGCCTGGAACGGCGTGTCGGTGCACGCCGTCGGCGCGACCGACCTGCGGGTCCGGTTCACCTCCACCGGCCCGGACACGGTCGCGGTGCTGATCGCCGACGCCACCGGTGCGCCCGTGGCCGAAGCCCGCTCGCTGCAGTGGCGCACCGTCACCGCGGACGCGCTCCCGGCCGCCCGCTCACCCCACCGCGACGCCCTGTTCACCGTCGACTGGGACGCCGTTCCCGCGGGTCCGGCGGGTGACCGCACCGGCTGGGCCGTGCTCGGCTCCGACGATCTGCGGCTGGGCGCGCGCCTTGGCGTCACCCGGCACGGCGCGAACCTCGACGACCTGCTCGCCGACGCGGGCGAGGTGGTGCCGGACACGGTGCTGACCTGCCTGGTCGAACCCGCCGACGCGGACGACCGTACCGACGGCGGGGTCATCGGGGAGGTCCACGCCGCCACCCGGGCCGCGCTGGAGCTGGCCCAGGCCTGGCTGGGCGACCCGCGGTTCGCGCAGTCCCGGCTGGTCGTGGTGACCCGCGGCCTGCTCGCCGAGGACGCCGGCGGCGGTGACCTGGCACTGGCCGCCGCCACCGCGCTGCTGCGGTCCGCGCAGGCCGAGAACCCGGACCGGATCCTGCTGGCCGACCTCGACGGCGCCGACGACGCGGCCGACCTGCTGCCCGCGGCGCTGGCCACCGGCGAACCGCAGGTGGCGATCCAGCAGGGCCGGGTACGCGCACCCCGCCTCAGCCGGGTGCGCCCGGCCACCGGCGAAGGCGCGGCGCTGCGCACCGATGGGACCGTGCTGATCACCGGCGGCACCGGCGGCCTCGGCGCGATCCTGGCCCGCCACCTGGTGGTCGAACACGGCGTGCGGCACCTGCTGCTCGCCGGACGGCGCGGTCTGGCCGGCTCCGGAGCCCAGGAACTGTCCGACCAGCTGACCGCGCTCGGCGCGCAGGTCACCGTGGCCGCCTGCGACACCGCCGACCGGGACGCGCTGGCCCGCCTGCTGGCAGGCATCCCCGCCGACCGGCCGCTGACCGCCGTCGTGCACGCCGCCGGTGTCGCCGACGACGGCGTCATCGGCTCGCTGGACCCGCACCGGCTCGCCGGTGTCCTACGGCCCAAGGTGGACGCGTCCTGGCACCTGCACGAGCTGACCCAGGACACCGACCTCGACGCGTTCGTGCTGTTCTCCTCCGCCGCCGCCGTGTTCGGGGCACCCGGCCAGGGCAACTACGCGGCCGCCAACGCGTTCCTCGACGGCCTCGCCCTGCACCGCCGCGAGCAGGGCCTGCCCGCGACCGCGCTGTCGTGGGGCCTGTGGGCGGCCCGGAGCAGCGGCATCACCGGCCACCTCGGCGACGCCGACTTCCAGCGCATGGCGCGGGCCGGTCTCACCGCGCTCGACGAGCAGGAGGGCCTGGCGCTGCTGGACACCGCGCTCGGCCGGCCGGACCCGTGGCTGCTGCCGATGCGGCTGGACCTGCGGGTGCTGCGCGCCCCGGGCAACGCCGTGCCGGCCCTGCTCCGCGGCCTGGTGCCGATTCCGGGACAGCGCACCGCGGCGAGCGGCCAGCGGATGTCCGGCCTCGCCGACGACCTCGCCCGGCTCGGCGAGGCCGAGCAGCGGGAACTGCTCGGCGACCTGGTCCGCAAGCAGGTCGCCACGGTGCTCGGCCACGCCGCCGGGGCCGCCGTCGATCCCGACCGGGCGTTCAAGGAGCTGGGTTTCGACTCACTCACTGCGGTGGACCTGCGCAACCGGCTCAACACGCTGACCGGGCTGCGGCTGCCCGCGACGCTGGTGTTCGACCACCCGACGCCGGGCTCGCTCGCCGAGCATCTGCGGGCGGCGCTGGCCGGCCCCGGCATCGACCCGGAGCGGCTGGTGCACCAGGAACTCGACCGGCTGGAGACGGCGCTCGCCGCCGACCTCGACGACCTGGCCCGGGCACGCGCGAAGGTGCGCCTGCAGGAGCTGCTGTCGCAGTGGGACACCCCCGCGGCGACCACCGACGTGACTTCGGAACTGCGGGACGCGTCAGCCGACGAGCTCTACGACTTCGTCGGGCGCGAGTTCGGCATCGCGATCTGAGCTGGGGAGATAGCTGACAATGGCGGACGAGAAACTGCTCGGGTACTTCAAGAAGGTCACGGCGGAGCTGTACCAGACCCGTCGGCGGCTGCAGGAACTGGAGTCGCAGGACACCGAGCCCATCGCGATCATCGGCATGGCCTGCCGGTACCCGGGCGGGGTGCGCACGCCCGAGGACCTGTGGCGGCTCGTCGCCGACGGCGTCGACGCGGTGTCGGAGTTCCCGGCGAACCGGGGTTGGCCCGCGGACCTGTACGACCCGGACCCGGAGGCGACCGGCAAGAGCTACTCCCGGGAGGGCGGCTTCCTGCACGACGCCGATGCGTTCGACGCCGAGTTCTTCGGCATGTCGCCGCGGGAGGCGCTCGGTGTGGACCCGCAGCAGCGGCTGCTGCTGGAGATCTCGTGGGAGGCGTTCGAGCGGGCCGGCATCGACCCGGCCGCCGCGCAGGAGACCCCGGTCGGCGTGTTCGCCGGGGTGATGTACGCCGACTACGGCGTACGGCTGCTGCACGACATTCCGGAAGGGTTCGAGGGATACCTGCTCACCGGCAGCGCGGGCAGCGTCGCGTCCGGCCGGGTCGCGTACAACCTGGGCCTGGTCGGCCCGGCCGTCACCGTCGACACCGCGTGCTCGTCGTCACTGGTGGCGATGCACCTGGCGGCGCGGGCGCTGCGCTCGGGTGACTGCACCCTGGCGCTGGCCGGCGGCGTCACGGTGATGTCGATGCCGGGCACGTTCGTCGAGTTCAGCCGCCAGCGCGGGCTGGCCCCGGACGGGCGGTCGAAGTCGTTCGCCGCCGCGGCCGACGGGGTGGGCTGGTCGGAGGGCGCGGGCATGCTGCTGCTGGAGCGGCTGTCCGACGCCCGGCGCAACGGCCACCGCGTGCTCGCGCTGCTGCGCGGCTCGGCGGTCAACCAGGACGGGGCGTCCAACGGGCTCACCGCGCCCAACGGGCCGTCGCAGCGGCGGGTGATCCGGCAGGCGCTGGTCAACGCCCGGCTGGACCCGGCCGACGTGGACGTGGTCGAGGCGCACGGCACCGGCACCACCCTGGGCGACCCGATCGAGGCCGAGGCGCTGCTGGCGACGTATGGGCAGGACCGGCCCGCGGACCGGCCGCTGCGGCTCGGTTCGATCAAGTCGAACCTGGGGCACACCCAGGCGGCCGCGGGTGTCGCCGGTGTGATCAAGATGGTGCAGGCGCTGTCGCACGAGGCTCTGCCGCGCACGCTGCACGTGGACGCGCCGTCACCGCACGTGGACTGGTCGTCGGGCGCGGTCGAGCTGCTGACCGACCAGCGGCCTTGGCCGCGCGCGGAGACACCGCGCCGGGCCGGGGTGTCCTCGTTCGGCATCAGCGGGACCAACGCCCACGTGATCATCGAGGAGGCCCCGGCCGCCGAGGCAGCGGTTGCCGAGGTCGCCGCGCCGGTCGACCCTGCCGGGCCGTCCGGCGACGGGTCCACCGTGGACGTTCCAGTCCCGGCCGTGCGGGTGGCGATGCCGGTCGTGCCGTGGTTGCTGAGCGCCCGTAACCCGCAGGCGCTGCGAGAGCAGGCCGAACGGCTGCACGCGGCCGTGTCCGGTCTCGACGCGCAGGATGTCGGCTTCACGCTGGCCACGGCCAGGGCACGGTTCGACCACCGGGCCGTGGTGACCGGACCCGATCGCGACACCCTGCTGTCGGGCCTGTCCGCGCTGGCAGCGGGTACGCCCTCACCCGACGTCGTACAGGACGTGGTGACACCGGGCCGATTGGGCCTGCTGTTCACGGGTCAGGGTGCGCAGCGTATGGGCATGGGCTCGGGCCTCTACGAGGCGTTTGCGGTGTATGCGGCGGCGTTCGACGAGGTGTGTGCGGTCCTGGATCCGCTGCTGGGCCGGTCGTTGCGGGACGCGATCGCGTCCGGGGACGGGTTGGAGCAGACCGGTCTGACGCAGCCTGCGCTGTTCGCGGTGGAGGTGGCGCTGTTCCGGCTCGTGGAGTCGTTGGGCGTGACGCCTGGCTTCGTGGCGGGGCACTCGATCGGTGAGATCGCCGCTGCGCATGTGGCAGGGGTGCTGTCGCTGGCGGATGCGGCGACGCTGGTCGCCGCGCGGGGCCGGTTGATGCAGGCACTGCCTGCCGGTGGGTCGATGGTGGCCGTGCGCGCTTCGCGCGAGCGGGTCACCGCGGCGCTGGCGGAGCTGGCCGAGCAGCACGCGGGCCAGGTGGGCAGCTCTACCGGCGACGTTCCGGTGTCGGCGGTCGGCATCGCGGCGGTGAACGGCCCCGCATCGGTGGTGATCTCTGGTGACGAGCAGGCTGTGGACGCGGTCGTCGCAGCCTTGGGCGTGAGCGGGCGCAGGCTGTCGGTCAGCCACGCGTTCCACTCGCCGTTGATGGAGCCGATGCTCGAAGAGTTCGAGCAGATCGTGTCGGGGCTGCGGTTCGAGCCGCCGAAGATCGCGTTCGTGTCGACGGTGACCGGTGGTCTGGTGGGTGCCGACGAGTTGTCCCAGCCGGGTTACTGGGTCGACCACGTGCGGCGTCCGGTGCTGTTCGCGGATGCGGTGGTCGAGCTGGAGCGGCAGGGTGCGGCCACGTTGCTGGAGGTCGGGCCGGACGCGGTGCTGACCGCGATGGCAGCAGACTCCGTCACCGACGCCGTCGCGGTGCCGCTGCTGCGCCGCGACCTGCCCGAGCCCCAGGCACTGTGGGCCGGGCTGGGCCGTCTGCTCGCGCGTGGTGTGCCGGTCGCGCTCGCCGCCGCCTACGAGAGCACCGGCGCGCAACCCGTCGACCTGCCGACCTACGCCTTCCAGCACGAGCGGTACTGGCTGCTGCCCCCGGCGGGCAGCGGCGACGTCGCCGCAGCCGGTCTCGGCGCGGCCCGCCACCCGCTGCTCGGCGCGACCGTCGAACTGGCCGAGGGCGACACGGTCGTGCTGACCGGCCGCGTCTCCACGCAGACCCACCCGTGGCTGGCGGACCACGCCATCCTGGACACCGTGCTGGTTCCCGGCACGGCGCTGCTGGAACTCGCCACGCGCGCCGGCGACCAGGTCGGCTGCCATCACGTCGCGGAGCTGACACTGGCCACGCCGCTCGTGCTGGCCGGAACCGACCCGGTGCAGTTGCAGGTGGTGGTGGGTGCGGCCGATCCGGACGGGCAGCGCGAGCTGACGATCCACTCCCGCGCCGACGAGGACCAGCCCTGGACCCGCCACGCCGAAGGCCTGCTCGGACCGTCGGCTCCGGCGAACCCCGCCGGCCTAGGCGTGTGGCCGCCCGTGGGGGCCCGGGAGGTCCCGGTCGACGGCCTCTACGAGCGCCTGGTGACGCAGGGCCACGGCTACGGCCCCGCCTTCCAGGGGCTGCGCCACGTCTACCGCGACGGCGCCACGATCTACGCCGAGGTCGCACTGCCCGAAGCGGTACGCCCCGACGCGGCCCGGTTCGTGCTGCACCCGGCGCTGCTGGACGCGGCGCTGCACCCGCTGCTGCGCGGGGTGGCCGGCGACGACCTGCCCGGCGGGCTGCCGTTCTCCTGGTCCGGCGTGACCGTGCACCGGGGCGGCGCGGCGGCGCTGCGGGTCCGGCTGGCCCTGTCCGGCCCGGACACGGTGGCCCTGGACGCCTACGACGAGACCGGCGCACCGGTGGCCACGGTGGACTCGCTGCTGTCCCGGCAGGTGTCGGCCGACGCGCTGCGCGGCGCGGGCCGGACCTTCCACGACCACCTCTACCGGCTGGACTGGGTGCCGCTGCGGGCAGCCGAAGCGACCCGAGCCGAGTGGACCGGACTCGCGGACCTGCCCGCCACGGGTTCGGTGCCCGCCATCGTGCTGACCGAGCTGGCGGCCCCTGCGGACGGGCCGGAGCCGGACCGTGTGCGCGAGGCCGCCCGGCAGGCGCTCGACCTGGTGCAGCGCTGGCTCGACGACGACCGGTACGCGGATTCGCGGCTCGTGGTGCACACTCGGGGCGCGGTCGGCCAGACGCCGGACCTGGCGCTGGCCGCCGCGTGGGGCCTGCTGCGCACCGCGCAGACCGAGAACCCGGGCCGGTTCGTGCTGGTGGACGGCGACGGCGACCTCGGTGCGGCCCTGGCCACCGGCGAACCGCAGCTCGTCCTCCGCGACGGGCAGGCGCTCGCCGGCCGGCTCGCCCGGGTCGAGTCCGCACCGGCGGCACCGTCCGCAACCTGGCCTGCCGACGGCACGGTCCTGATCACCGGGGCGACCGGCGGGCTCGGCGCGCTGCTGGCCCGGCACCTGGTCACCGCGCACGGGGTACGCCGCCTGCTGCTGACCAGCCGCCGGGGTCTCGACGCGCCCGGCGCGGAGCAGCTACGCGCCGACCTGATCGGGCTCGGTGCTCAGGTCACCGTCGCGGCGTGCGACAGCGCGGACCGCGACGCCCTCGCGGAGCTGCTGGCCGGTATCGACCCGGCGGTCCCGCTGGGGGCTGTCGTGCACACCGCGGGCGTGCTCGACGACGCCGTCGCCGCGGGGATGACCGCAGAGCAGCTCGACCGGGTGCTGCGGCCGAAGGTCGACGGCGCGTGGCACCTGCACGACCTCACCCGGGACGCCGAGCTGGACCAGTTCGTCGTCTACTCCTCGTCTGCGGGCGTGTTCGGCGGGCCTGGCCAGGCCAACTACGCGGCAGCCAACGCCTTCCTGGACGCGCTGGCGCTGCGCCGCCGCGCCGCCGGGCTGCCCGCGGCCTCGATCGGCTGGGGCCTGTGGGCCCAGGACGGCGGCATCACCGCGGAACTGTCCGGCAACGACCTCGCCCGTATCGCCCGCGCCGGCATGTCGCCGCTGCGCGAGGAGGAGGGGTTGCGCCTGTTCGACACGGTGCTCGCCGAGGGCCACGCGGCGGTGCTGCCGATGCGCCTGGAACTGTCCGCGCTGCGCGCCATGAACGACCTGCCCGCGCTGCTGACCGGCCTGGTGCGCCGCGCTCCGCGCCGCGCGGCCGCCGGTCGCGGGCAGGGCGGTTCGGCCGGGCTGCGTGAGCGGCTGGCGGGCCTGTCCGCCGCCGACCGGGCCAAGGTCCTGCTCGATCTGGTACGCGGCCAGGTCGCCGCGGTGCTCGGGCACGCCGGCGCCGACACCGTCGACGCCGCGAGGGCGTTCAAGGACGTCGGCTTCGACTCGCTGACCGCCGTCGAGCTGCGCAACCAGCTCAACACGGTCACCGGGCTGCGGCTGCCCGCCGCGCTGATCTTCGACTACCCGTCGCCGCAGGCCATCGCGACCCTGCTGGACACCGAGCTGGGCGGCGCGGCCGCGACGGCGGCACCGGTCGCGGTGACGGCCGTGGCCGACGACGACCCCATCGTCATCACGGGCATGGCCTGCCGCCTGCCCGGCGGGGTCGAAAGCCCGGAGCAGCTGTGGGATCTCGTCGCGCGCGGCGGGGACGCGGTGGGCGACTTCCCCGCCGACCGCGGCTGGGACGTGGCGGGCGTCTACGACCCCGACCCGGACGCGGCCGGCAAGAGCTACACCCGGCAGGGCGGTTTCGTCAGCGGCATCGACCGGTTCGACGCGGGCCTGTTCGGGATCTCGCCGCGCGAGGCGCTGAGCATGGATCCGCAGCAACGGCTGCTGCTGGAGACGGCGTGGGAGAGCTTCGAGAGCGCCGGGGTCGACCCGCAGGCGGCCCGGGGCGGGCAGACCGGCGTGTTCGTCGGCGTCAGCAGCCAGGACCACGCCACGATCCTGGCCCGCGTGCCCGGGTTCGAGGGCCAGCTGCTGTCCGGCAGCGCGAACAGCATCGCCTCCGGGCGGATCGCGTACCACCTGGGCCTGACCGGTCCCGCGATCACCCTGGACACGGCCTGCTCGTCGTCGCTGGTGGCGATGCACCTGGCCGCGCAGGCGCTGCGCAACGGCGAATGTGACATGGCGCTGGCCGGCGGCGCGCTGGTGATGTCGACGCCGACGCTGTTCGTCGAGTTCAGCCGCCAGCGCGGGCTGGCCCCGGACGGGCGCTGCAAGGCGTTCTCGGCCGCCGCCGACGGCACCGGCTGGGCCGAGGGCGTGGCGATGCTGCTGCTCGAACGCGAGTCCGACGCCCGCGCCCGCGGTCACGAGATCCTCGCCGTGCTGCGCGGTTCCGCGGTCAACCAGGACGGGGCGTCCAACGGGCTGATGGCCCCGAACGGCCCGTCGCAGCAGCGCGTGATCCGGCAGGCGCTCGCCTCGGCGGGGCTGTCCCCGGCCGACGTGGACGCCGTCGAGGCGCACGGCACCGGCACCCGGCTCGGCGACCCGATCGAGGCCGAGGCGATCCTGGCCACGTACGGGCGGGAACGGCCCGCCGGCCGGCCGCTGCTGCTCGGCTCGGTGAAGTCGAACCTCGGCCACACCCAGCACGCGGCGGGGGCGGCCGGTGTCATCAAGATGATCATGGCGATGCGGCACGGGGTGCTGCCGCAGACGCTGCACGTCGACGAGGCGTCGCCGCACATCGACTGGTCCGGCGGCACCGTGGAGCTGCTGCGCGCCGCCCGGCCGTGGCCTGATTCGGCTGCGCCCCGCCGGGCGGCGGTGTCGTCGTTCGGCGTGAGCGGCACCAACGCCCACGTGATCCTGGAACAGCCCGCCGCGCCACCGCAGCCGTCCACCCCCGACTTCCGGACGGTGAAGTCGCCTGCCGCGTCCCCGTCGTCCGAGATCCTGCCGGCGCGCGAAACGGTGCCGTGGGTTGTTTCCGGCCGGACCGCCACGGCGCTTCGCGATCAGGCGGCCCGCCTGCTCACGGCGGTGGGGGACCACGAACCCGCTGCCGTGGCACGCACGCTGACCTCCCGGACGGTGTTCGAGCACCGTGCGGTGGTCGTCGGCGGGGATCGTGACGAGTTGCTGTCCGGTCTGCGGGCGGTCGCGGACGGCACCGCCGGTGGTGTGGTGGGCAGGGGCGCGCTTGCGCTGCTGTTCACGGGTCAGGGTGCGCAGCGGGCGGGCATGGGACTCGGCCTTTATGAGGCGTTTCCGGTGTATGCGGCGGCGTTCGACGAGGTGTGCGCGGTCCTTGACCCGTTGCTGGGCCGGTCGTTGTGGGATGCGGTCGCTTCTGGGGACGGTCTGGAGCAGACGGGGTTGACGCAGCCTGCGCTGTTCGCGGTGGAGGTGGCGCTGTTCCGCCTGGTGGAGTCGCTGGGTGTGACGCCGGGGTTCGTGGCGGGGCATTCGATCGGTGAGATCGCGGCTGCGCATGTGGGCGGGGTGTTGTCGCTGGCGGATGCGGCGACGTTGGTCGCGGCGCGGGGCCGGTTGATGCAGGCACTGCCGTCGGGTGGGTCGATGGTGGCGGTGCGGGCTTCGCGTGAGCAGGTCACGGCTGCGCTGGCCGGGTTGGCCGACCTGCGCGCGGGCCAGGTGGGCATCGCGTCTGGCGATGACCTGGCATCGTCGGTGGGCATCGCGGCGGTCAACGGTCCGTCGTCGGTGGTGATCTCGGGTGACGAGCAGGCCGTGGACGCCGTCGTCGCCGCGCTGGGCGTGAACGGGCGCAGGCTGGCGGTCAGCCATGCGTTCCACTCACCATTGATGGAACCGATGCTGGCCGAGTTCGAGCAGGTCGTGTCGGGGTTGCGGTTCGAGGCTCCGACGGTGCCGTTCGTGTCCTCGGTGACCGGCGGGCTGGTGGGTGCCGATGAGCTGTCCCGGCCGGGTTACTGGGTGGAGCACGTGCGGCGTCCGGTGCTGTTCGCGGACGCGGTGGTCGAGCTGGAGCGGCAGGGTGTGTCCACGCTGCTGGAGGTCGGGCCGGACGCGGTGCTGACCGCGATGGCCGCCGACTCCGTCACCGACGCTGTGGCCGTGCCGATGCTGCGGCGGGATCGGGCGGAGGAGCACAGCGTGCTGGCCGCGCTGGGTGAGGTCTTCGTGCGCGGCGCGGCGGCCGTCGACTGGGTCGCCGTGCTGCGTGGCCAGGGGCGGCGGGTGCCGCTGCCGACGTACGCGTTTCAGCACGAGAGCTACTGGCTCACCGTGCCGCCGGGTGCGGGCGACGCGGCGGCGATCGGTGTCGGCGACGCCGACCACCCGCTGCTCGGCGCGACGGTCGAGCTGGCCGGCGGCGGTCTGGTGCTCACGGGAAGGCTGTCGCCCGCCACCCAACCGTGGCTGAACGACCACGCCGTGATGGGCGCCGTACTGCTGCCGGGCACGGCGTTCGTCGAGCTGGCGCTGCGCGCCGCCCGGGAGGCGGGCTGCCCGCGTATCGAGGAGCTGACCCTCGTCGCGCCGCTGGCGCTGCCGGCGGGCGGCGGGGTACGGGTGCAGGTCACCGTGTCCGAGCGCGACGACAAGGGACGGCGTACCGTCGAGATCCACTCGCGGCCGGACGGCGACCCGGACGCGGCGTGGTCGCAGCATGCCGCCGGGGTACTCACGGAGACCCCCGCGGTGCCCGAGGCGGCCGGCACGGCGTGGCCGCCACCGGAGGTCACCGAGCTGGACGTCACCGGCGTATACGACGACCTGGCCGGGCAGGGCTACCGCTACGGTCCGGCGTTCCAGGGCATGCGCCGGGTCTGGCAGCGCGACCGCGAGCTGTACGTCGAGGTCGAACTCCCCGAGGCGCAGCGGGCCGCGGCGGGCCGGTGCATGGTGCACCCGGCCCTGCTCGACGCGGCCCTGCACGCCCTGCTGCCCGGGGTGACCGCCGAATCGACCACACCCGGCCTGCCGTTTTCCTGGAACGGCGTGACCCTGCACCGCCCCGGCGTGACCGCCCTGCGCGGCCGCCTGACCCGGCAGAGCGCCGACGCGGGCCTCGACACGGTGCGCCTGGACCTCACCGACGAGTACGGCACCCCCGTGGTCTCGGTCGAGTCGATGCTGTCCCGCCCGATCCCCGCCGACGCGCTCGCCGCCGCCCCGCACGACGCGCTCTACCGCGTTGACTGGACCGACGTGCCCGCAGCGCAGACCGCCGCGGACTGGGCGGTGCTCGGCGACGAGGAGTACGCTGCGGCACTGCCGGGCACCCGCTACGGCGGACTGTCCGAACTGACCGAATCCGGCAATCAGATACCCCCGCAGGTGCTCGTGCCCGTGGCGGCTGACCCGTCGGGCGACGTCGCCGAGCAGGCCCGCGCGGCTGCCCAAGAGGTGCTCGACCTGGCGCAGCGCTGGCTGCGCGAACCCCGTTTCGCGGACTCCCGCCTGGTCCTGCTCACCCGCGGAGCCGTCGCGGCGGGCGACGAGGCCGCGACCGACCTGCCGTACGCCGCCGCGCGTGGCCTGCTGCTGTCGGCCGCGACCGAGAACCCCGGCCGCTTCGCCGTCGTCGACGTCGACGGGGACGCGCGTTCCCTGGCCGCGCTGCCGGTCGCGCTCGGCTCCGGCGAGACCGACCTCGCCGTACGCGAAGGAAAGGTCCTCACCCCGCGCCTGGCCGCGGCCCCGCGCCGCGAACCGTCCGCGCTCGACTGGGACCCGGCGGGCACCGTCCTGGTCACCGGCGCGACCGGAGGCCTGGGCGCGCTGCTCGCCCGGCACCTGGTCGCCCGGCACGGGGTGCGGCGGCTGCTGCTGGTCAGCAGGCGCGGCCCGGCCGCGCCCGGGGCCGACGAGCTGCGCGACGAGCTCACCCGCCAGGGAGCCGAGGTGGAGATCACGGCCTGCGACGTGTCCGACCGCGACCAGGTCGCGCGGCTCGTCGCGGCCGTGCCGGCGGACCGGCCGCTGACCGCCGTCCTGCACACCGCGGGCGTGCTCGACGACAGCATGCTCACCGCGATGACGCCCGAGCAGGTCGACGGCGTGCTGCGGCCCAAGACCGACGCCGCTTGGCACCTACACGAGCTGACCCGGGACCGGGAACTGGCCGCGTTCGTCCTCTACTCGTCGGTGTCCGGCCTGCTGGGGCCGCCGGGACAGGCCAACTACGCGGCGGGCAACGCGTTCCTCAACGCGCTCGCCGCCCAGCGCCGCGCCGCCGGGCTGCCCGGCATTTCCCTGGCCTGGGGCCTGTGGGCGCAGGAGGGCGGCATGATCGCCCAGCTCGACGAGGCCGACCGCAGGCGGGTCGCCCGCGGCGGGGTGGTGCCGATGAGCGAGGACGAGGGCATGGCCCTGTTCGACGCCGCGATGGTCCACGACGAGAGCCTGCTCGCGCCGGTGCGCTTCGACACCGCCGCGCTGCGGGCCCTCGGCGGCGGCCTGCCCCGGGTGCTGCGCGGCCTGGTACGCGCCCGCGCCCAGGCGTCGGCCGCCCCGACCGTGCCGCTGTCGCAGCGGCTCGCCGGGCTGGATGCCGAGCAGCGCGACCGGCTGCTGTCCGATCTGGTCCGCGCCGAGATCGCCGCGGTGCTCGGGCACAGCGGCCGGGACGCCATCGACCCCGACCGGCCGTTCACCGACCTGGGGTTCGACTCCCTGGCCGCCGTCGAGCTGCGCAACCGGCTCGGCTCGGCCGCCGGGCTGCGCCTGCCCGCCACGCTGGTGTTCGACTACCCGACCGCCGGGGCGGTGGCCGGCTACCTGGCGGCCGAGCTGCCCTCGGCGGCCGTGCCGGTCTCGTTCGAGCAGGAGCTGGCCCGCCTGGAGGCGGGACTGGCGGCGCTGACCCGCGACGCGGAGGTCGCCGGACCGATCGCGGCACGGCTGGAACGGATGCTGGTCGGCCTGCGCGGTTCGGCCGTCTCGACCGCGGGGGCGGAATCCGAGCACGATCTGCAGACGGTTCCGCTGGACCGGCTGCTCGACATCATCGACACCGAGTTCGAGCTGTAGGGGCCTGACGTGAGCCAGCAAGAGACCGAGAAGATTGCCGACTACCTGCGCAAGGTGACGGTGGACCTGCGCCGGGCCCGCCAGCGGATCCAGGAGCTGGAGCAGGTGGAGCCCATCGCCGTGGTCGGGATGGCCTGCCGCTACCCGGGCGGGGTCGCCTCCGCCGACGGGCTGTGGGACCTGGTCACCGCGGGCGGTGACGCGGTCTCGGACTTCCCCGTCAACCGGGGCTGGCCGACCGGCCTGTACGACGCCGACCCGGACAGTCCCGGCCGCACGTACTGCACCCGGGGCGGCTTCCTGCACGACGCCGACGCTTTCGACCCCGCCTTCTTCGGCATCTCGCCGCGCGAGGCGCTGGGCATGGACCCGCAGCAGCGGCTGCTGCTGGAGACCGTCTGGGAGACGTACGAGCACGCGGGCATCGACCCGGCGTCGGTGCGCGGCTCGGAGACGGGCGTGTTCATGGGCGTCATGTACTACGACTACGCCCCGCCGCTGCGCCAGATCCCGGCAGAGCTGGAAGGCGTGCTGATGACCGGCAACGCCGCCAGCGTCGTCTCGGGGCGGATCGCGTACAACTTCGGCCTGACCGGGCCGACCGCGACCGTGGACACGGCGTGCTCGTCGTCGCTGGTGGCGCTGCATCTGGCGGTCAAGGCGCTGCGCGACGGCGAGTGCACGGCGGCGCTGGCGGGCGGGGTCGCGGTGATGCACACCCCGGCGACCTTCGTGGAGTTCAGCCGCCAGCGCGGCCTGGCCGCCGACGGCCGGTGCAAGTCGTTCGCCGCCGAGGCCGACGGCGTCGGCTGGTCCGAGGGCGTGGGTGTGCTGCTGCTGGAGCGCCTGTCGGACGCGCGCCGGCTGGGACACCCGGTGCTCGCGCTGGTACGCGGTTCGGCGGTCAACCAGGACGGGGCGTCCAACGGGCTCACCGCGCCGAACGGCCCCTCGCAGCAGCGGGTGATCCGCCGGGCGCTGTCCTCGGCGGGACTGTCCACCGCCGATGTGGACCTGGTCGAGGCGCACGGCACCGGGACCCGGCTCGGCGACCCGATCGAGGCCGAGGCGCTGCTGGCCACGTACGGGCAGGGCCGGGCCGGGGACAACCCGCTGTGGCTCGGATCGCTGAAGTCGAACATCGGGCACGCGCAGGCGGCCGCGGGTGTCGGCGGTGTGATCAAGATGGTGCAGGCGCTGCGCCACGGCATCATGCCGCGCACGCTGCACGCGGCGAACCCGTCGCCGTTCGTGGACTGGTCGGCGGGCGCGGTCGAGCTGCTGACCGAGGCGCGCCCGTGGCCCGACCTCGACCGGCCGCGCCGGGCGGCGGTGTCCTCGTTCGGCGTCAGCGGCACGAACGCGCACATCATCATCGAACAGGCCCCGGCCACCGAGCCCGCGCCACCGGCGGAGCCGAATCAGGACGGACGAACCTCCGCGTCCGAAAGGGCGCTGGTGCCGGCCGTCCCGCCGCCCGCGTCCGCTCCGTCGCCCGCCGCGTCGCGCGACCAGGCGCGGGTGCGGGCCGCGCTGCCGCTGGTGCTGTCCGCGCGTACTCCCGCCGCGCTGCGCGGACAGGCGTCGCGCCTGCTGCCGCTGTTCGGCCAGGACGGTCCCGAGCCGGTGGATGTCGGCTTCTCGCTGCTCGCGTCCCGGGCGGCGTTCGAGCATCGTGCCGTCGTGGCCGGGCGCGACCGGACGGAACTCGCCGCGGGCCTGGAGGCGCTCGCCCACGGCGGGTCACCGGTCACCACGCCCGGCCGTGGCGCGCTGGGCATGCTGTTCACCGGCCAGGGGGCGCAACGCGCGGGCATGGGCTCCGGCCTGTACGAAGCCTTCCCGAGCTACGCGGCCGCGTTCGACGAAGTCTGCGCCGTGCTGGATCCGCTGCTCGGGCACAGCCTGCGCGAGGCGATCGACGCCGGAGACCGGCTGCAGGAGACGGGCCTGACCCAGCCCGCGCTGTTCGCGGTCGAGGTGGCGCTGTTCCGGCTGGCCGAGTCCATGAGTGTGAAGCCCGGCTTCGTGGCCGGGCACTCGATCGGCGAGATCGCCGCGGCGCACGTCGCCGGGGTGCTGTCGCTGGCCGACGCGGCGACCCTGGTCGCGGCGCGGGGGCGGCTGATGCAGGCGCTGCCCGCAGGCGGCGCGATGGTCGCGGTGCGCGCCTCCCGCGAGTCGGTCGAGCAGGCGATCGCCGGACTCGGGCAGGAGCACGCCGGGCTGGTGAGCGTGGCGGCCGTGAACGGGCCCGCCTCGGTCGTCGTCTCCGGCGCCGAGCAGGCCGTCGACGCCGCCTTGGCCGCGCTCGGCGTGTCCGGCAGGCGGCTGCAGGTCAGCCACGCGTTCCACTCGCCGCTCATGGACCCGATGGTGGCGGAGTTCGAGCAGGTCGTCGCCGGGCTGACGTTCCACCCGCCGACGGTGCCGTTCGTGTCGACCGTGACCGGCGAGCCGGTGGCGGCCGAGCAGCTGACCCGGCCGGGTTACTGGGCGGAGCACGTACGCCGACCGGTCCTGTTCGCCGACGCGGTCGGCGCGCTGGCCACCGCCGGTGTGTCGACGCTGCTGGAGATCGGGCCGGACGCCGTGCTCACCGCGATGGCGGCGGAGTCCCTGCCGGACCACGTGACGGCGGTCGGCGCCCAGCGCCGCGACCGCGACGAGGCGGTCACCTTCCTGGAGGCCCTCGGCACCGTTTACGCCCGCGGCCACGCCGTCGACTGGCCCGCCCTGTTCGCCGGGACCGGTGCGCGGCGCGTGGACCTGCCGAGCTACGCCTTCCAGCACGAGCGTTTCTGGCTCGTGCCCGCCACCGCATCCGGCGATGTGGCCGGGGCGGGCATCGACGCGGCCGGGCACACGCTGCTGGGCGCGGCGGTGCCCCTTGCCGACGGGAGCGGCCTGGTGCTCACGGGCCGGCTCACTCGCGCAACGCTGGGCGACGTCTTGGCCGCAGAGCCGGCCGTGCCTGGCACGGTCCTGTTGGAGCTGGCGCTGCGCGCTGCCGACCAGGTCGGCTGCGGCCGGGTCGCCGAGCTGACCCTGGACCGGCCACTGCCGACCCCGGTCGGTGAGCAGGCGCTGCGGCTGCAGGTCGTGGTGTCCGGTCCCGACGGCGACGCGCGCCGCACCGTC
Organism: Catellatospora sp. NPDC049133; assembly: GCF_040648455.1. NCBI lineage: Bacteria > Bacillati > Actinomycetota > Actinomycetes > Micromonosporales > Micromonosporaceae > Catellatospora > Catellatospora sp. NPDC049133. The sequence goes on along the minus strand of NZ_JBEZDT010000005.1, from coordinate 149,817 downwards.
ACCGTGCACGCCCGGCCCGAGGACGACGACACCGGCTGGACCAGGTACGCCCACGGCGTCCTCGCGTCGGGCCAGGCCGTGGCAGAGCCGCTCACCGGTGATCCCGTCGAGGTCGCCCTTCCCGACGAGACGCAGGCAGGCTTCCTGCTGCATCCCGGCCTGGCCGAGCTTGCGCTGCGGAGCGCGCCCGCCGACCCGGACGTGGTGCCGGTGCGCTGGACCGACGTGACCGTGTACGCCACGGGCGCGCAGCGGCTGCTGGTGCACGCCGCGCCGGTCGACGGCGGTCACCGCGTCGTCGCCCTCGACCCGGCCGGGCAGCAGGTCGCCGTTTTCGGCACCGTCGGCTACGCGCCCAGGGCCGCCTGGCAGGGCGCTTCCGCCGCGGCCGACTCGCTGTACACCCTGGACTGGACCCCCGTGGAGACACCGGCCGAGCCGGTGGACCTGAGCGGATGGGCCGTGCTCACCACCGGCGGCGACGCCTCGGATCTCGCCTGGCAGCTGGGCGTCAGGTCGGTGCCGGACCTGGCCGGCCTGGACCCCGCGCCGCCGGTGGTGCTGGTCGAACTGTCGTCGGACACCGGCCTCACGATGGCGCAGCGGGTGCGGGCGACCACCGCCACGGCACTGGAGCTGGCCCAGAACTGGCTGGCCGAGCCGAGGTTCGCGGCGTCCCGGCTGGCCGTGATCACCCGAGGGGCGACCGGGGCGGCGGCCGCGCCGGACCTGGCCGCCGCCTGGGGACTGCTGCGCACCGCGCAGAGCGAGCATCCCGACCGGTTCGTGCTGGTCGATCTGGATGCCGAGAGCACCTCGGCCGCGCTGACCCCCGCGGCGCTGGCGGCGGGCGAGCCGCAGCTCGCGGTACGCCAGGGGCGGCTGTCCGCCCCGCGGCTCAGCCGGGCGGCCGGGGAACCGGCCCCGGTGGCGTTCGTGCCGGAAGGGACGGTCCTGGTCACGGGCGCCACCGGGGCACTGGGCGGGCTGATCGCCCGGCACCTGGTGCGTAGGCATGGCGTACGCAACCTGCTGCTGGTGAGCCGCCGCGGTCCCGACGCACCGGGCGCGGCCGAACTGGAGCAGGAGCTGACCGCACTGGGCGCGCGGGTGCGCACCGTCGCGGCCGACGTGTCCGACCGGGCGGCGCTGGCCGCCGCCCTCGACACCGTGCCCGCCGAGCACCCGCTGACCGCCGTCGTGCACGCGGCCGGGGTGCTCGACGACGGACTGCTCGTCGCGCAGACCGCGCAGCGACTCGACACCGTGCTGCGGGCCAAGGCCGACGCCGCCTGGCACCTGCACGAACTCACCCGCGATCGGGGACTGTCGGCGTTCGTGCTGTTCTCGTCGGTGGCGGGCCTGCTCGGCGGGGCCGGGCAGGCCGGTTACGCCGCCGCGAACGCGTTCCTGGACGCGCTGGCCGCGCACCGGCACGCGGCGGGACTGCCCGCCCAGTCGCTGGCGTGGGGCATGTGGGCGCAGGCGGGGGCGATGACCGCGGATCTGTCCGAGGCGGACCTGCGGCGGCTGGCCCGTGCGGGCATCGCGCCGCTCGACGCGGACCAGGGCCTGGGGCTGTTCGACGCGGCACTCGGGCGGGCCGAGACGCTGCTGGCGCCGGTACGCCTGGATCTGCGCGCCCTGCACGGCCAGGACCGGTCCGCGGTGCCGCCGCTGCTGCGCGGCCTGGTCCGCACCGCCACCCGGCGCACGGCCGCCCACGGCGCCGCCGTGCCGCTGGCCGAGCGGGTCGCCGCGCTGCCCGCCCCGGAGGCGTCGCGCCTGCTCACCGACCTCGTCCGCACCGAGGTCGCGGTGGTGCTGGGCCACCCCGGCCCGGCGGCCGTCGACCCCGACCGGGCCTTCCGCGAGATCGGCTTCGACTCGCTGGCCTCGGTGGACCTGCGCAACCGGCTCGCCGCCGCGACCGGGCTGACCCTGCCCGCCGCGCTGGTGTTCGACCAGCCCACCCCGACCCTGCTCGCCGCGTACCTGCTCGGGGAACTGGCTCCCGCAGCAGCGACGGTCGTGGACCCGCAGGAGGCCGCCGTGCGCGAGCTGCTGGCCACTGTGCCGATGGCGCGGTTGCGCCAGTCCGGGCTGCTGGACCTGCTGCTGCGCCTCGGCGAACCCGACGGCGGGGATGCGCCGGCCGAAGCCGGGTCGATCGACGAGATGGACGTCGACAGCCTGCTGCGGCTGGCCGGCGAGAGCGCGGCCCGCTGATGGCGGCCTCGGTGGAGCAGCTCGTCGAAGGGCTGCGCGCGGCGCTGAAGGAGAACGAGCGCCTGCGGCAGCAGAACCAGAGCCTCGTCGACGCCATGGCCGAGCCGATCGCGATCGTCGGCATGGCGTGCCGGTTCCCCGGCGGGGTGAGCTCACCGGAGGACCTGTGGCGGCTGGTCTCCGCCGGGGGCGATGCCATCGGCCCGTTCCCGCAGGACCGGGGCTGGCCGGAGGACCTGTACGACCCGGACCCGGGCCGCTCGGGCCACACGTACGCGCGCACCGGCGGCTTCCTCGACGGCGCGGACACCTTCGACGCGGCCTTCTTCGGCATCTCGCCGCGCGAGGCGCTGGGCATGGACCCGCAGCAGCGGCTGCTGCTCGAAGTCACCTGGGAGACCCTGGAACGGGCCGGGCTCGACCCGGCCGCGCTGCGCGGCTCCGACACCGGCGTGTTCGTCGGCGGCAACGGCCAGGACTACCCGCTGCTGCTGGCGCAGGACCCGCGGCCCGTGGAGGGCATGCTCATCACCGGCAACGCGGCCAGCGTCGCGTCCGGACGGATCTCGTACACGTTCGGCTTCACCGGCCCGGCCCTCAGCCTGGACACCGCCTGCTCGTCGTCGCTGGTGGCGCTGCACCTGGCCGCGCAGGCGCTGCGCGCCGGGGAGTGCTCGCTGGCGCTGGCGGGCGGGGTCACGGTGATGTCCACGCCGTTCGGGTTCGTGGAGTTCGCCCGGCAGCGCGGGCTGGCCCCGGACGGCCGGTGCAAGGCGTTCGCGGCCGGGGCCGACGGCACCGGCTGGGCCGAGGGCATCGGGATGCTGCTGGTGGAGCGGCTGTCCGACGCCCGCCGCCTCGGGCACGAGGTGCTGGCGGTGCTGCGCGGGTCGGCGGTCAATTCCGACGGCGCGTCCAACGGGCTCACCGCCCCGAACGGGCCGTCCCAGCAGCGTGTCATCCGGCAGGCGCTCGCCGCGGCCAGGCTGTCGCCATCCGAGGTGGACCTGGTGGAGGCGCACGGCACCGGCACCGTGCTCGGCGACCCGATCGAGGCCGACGCGCTGCTCGCGACGTACGGCGCGGACCGGGCCGAGCCGCTGTGGCTGGGTTCGGTCAAGTCCAATCTGGGGCACACGCAGGCCGCCGCGGGCGTGGCCGGGGTGATCAAGACGGTGCTGGCGATGCGGCACGGCGAGCTGCCGCCGACCCTGCACGTCGACGCGCCCACCCCGCACGTGGACTGGAGCTCCGGCACGGTGCGGCTGCTCACCGAGGCCCGGCCGTGGCCGCGCGGCGACCGGCCGCGTCGGGCGGGCGTGTCCGCGTTCGGGATCAGCGGCACCAACGCCCACGTCATCCTGGAGGAGGCCGCCGCCCCGCCGCCCGCGGCCTCGCCGCAGCCGCCCGCGGTGGTGCCGTGGCTGCTGTCGGCGCGTACGCCCGAGGCGCTGCGGGCGCAGGCGGCGCGCCTGCACGAGGCGGTCGCGGGGGGCGCGGATCCGGTGGCGGTCGGCTGGTCGCTGGCCCACACCCGGGCCCGGTTCGACCACCGCGCGGTCGTGTCCGGCACCGGGCGCGAGCACCTGCTCGACGGGTTGGCCCGGCTCGCCCGGGGTGAGACCGGCCCCGGCGCGGCCGCCGGACGGCGTGGCGCGGGCCGGGTCGCGGTGCTGTTCACCGGGCAGGGCGCGCAGCGGGTACGGATGGGCCTGGACCTGGCGGCCGCGTTTCCGGCGTACCGCGACGCGTTCGACGGGGTGTGTGCCGACCTCGATCCGCTGCTGCCCCGGCCGCTGCGCGAGGTCGTCGCGTCCGGGGAGGGGCTCGGGGAGACCGGGTTCGCCCAGCCGGCCCTGTTCGCCGTCGAGACGGCGCTGTTCCGGCTGCTGGAGTCCTGGGGCGTGCGCCCGGCCGTGCTGGCCGGGCACTCCGTCGGCGAGATCGCCGCCGCGCACGTGGCCGGAGTGCTGTCGCTGCCGGACGCGGCGCGCCTGGTCGCCGCGCGGGGCGCGCTGATGCAGGCGCTGCCGCCCGGCGGGGCGATGGTCGCCGTCGGCGCACCCGAGGACGAGGTCCTGCCGCTGCTGGCGGCACACGCCGCGGCGGTCGCCGTCGCCGCGGTCAACGGCCCGTCCTCGGTGGTGGTCAGCGGCGAGCAGGACGCGGTCGACCAGATCGTTGCCGAGCTGCGCGAACGCGGTCGCCGGACGCGGCGGCTGGAGGTCAGCCACGCGTTCCACTCACCGCTGATGGAGCCGATGCTGGACGGGTTCCGCGCCGTCGTGACGGCGCTCGCCTTCGCCGAGCCCCGGATACCGATCGTGTCCACTGTGACCGGTGCCCTGACTCGTCCGGGCGAGCTGGCCGACCCTGCGTACTGGGTCGGCCAGGTCCGGCAGCGGGTCCGGTTCGCCGACGCCGCGGCCGCGCTGTACGCCACGGGCGTGGACCTGTTCGTCGAGGCCGGGCCGGACGGCGTGCTGTCGGCGCTGCTGCCCGGGTGCCTCGGCGACACGGGCGCACCGGCCGTGCCGATGCTGCGCCGCGACCGCCCCGAACCGCTGTCCGCAGTCGCCGCGTTCGCCGAGGCCGCGGTCCGCGCCGACGTGGACTGGTCGGCGTTCTTCCCGGACCCGGCTCGCACCACGCTGCCGACCTACGCCTTCCAGCGCCGCCGCCACTGGCCGGCCCGCGGCCTGCCCGGCGCGCGGCGGCAACCCGACGACGTCACGCCGGGCGCGGCTCCTGTCACGGCGTCTTCGAGCGCGGAACGCGGCGCGGCGCCTGCGGACGCGGCGACCGGCACGTCGGCGCAACGGCGGGCGCAGTCGCCGGAATCCGGTCCGGCGTCGCCGGCCGCGCGCTCCGCCGGTCGCAGCCGGGACGAGTTGCGGCAGCTCGTCGCCGCCGCGGCCGCCGCGGTGCTGGGACACCCGGATGGCGAGCTGGACGAGACCACGACGCTCACCGCGCTGGGGCTCACCTCGCTGTCCGCCGTGGAGCTGCGCGACCGCCTGCACGCCGCGACCGGGCTGGCCCTGCCCGCAGCGGCCCTGTTCGACAACGCCACCGTGGGCACGCTGACCGAACACCTCGCCACCACGGCCGGAGCTGTCGCCGCAGTGACCGAGCACCTCGCGACGCCCGGCGGGCCCGCTGCCGAGGCGGGAAAGACCCTGGTGGAGACGTTCCGGCGGGCGTGCCTGGCAGGACGGGTCGGCGAGGGCATGGACCTGCTCGCCGATGCCGCCGCCGCACGGCCGTGGTCGGACAAGCCGGTCGTCGGCGAGCCGGTGCGGCTGGCTGAGGGATCGGCCGCGCCCGCACTCGTGTGCCTGCCGTCGTTCGTGGCCCCGGCCAGCCCGGTGCAGTTCGCCCGCATCGCCCGAGGCCTGCGCGGAGCACGCCCGGTGTCGGCGCTGCCGCTGCCCGGCTACCTGCCGGGCGAGGACCTGGCCGAGGACGTGCCGTCGCTTGTGGCCGCGATCGCCGACCGGGTGCCCGATGGCGAAGCGGTGCTGGTCGGCTACTCCTCCGGCGGCTGGCTGGCGCACGCCGTCGCCGCCGAACTCGCCGACCGCGGCCGCGGCTGTGCCGGCGTCGTGCTGCTGGACACCTTCCCGCCCGGCGCGCCCGAGCTGACCGCGCTGCAGGACGTGCTGTTCCAGGACCTGGCCGCCCGGCCCGAGGTGGTGGCGCTGGTCGACGCCGCCAAGCTCGCCGCGATGGGCCACTACCTGCGGCTGTTCCAGGACTGGCGACCGGAGCCGTCGCCGGTGCCCACGCTGCTGGTGCGCGCCGAACGGATCCTGGCCGGGCCGGCGGAGCGCACCGCATGGCCCGTGCCGCACGACGCGGTCACGGCCGCGGGAGATCACCGCTCCCTCGTCGAGGAGCACGCCGCGGCGGCGGCGCAGGCCGTCGAGCACTGGCTGACGTCCCGGGGCTGAACCCCCCTAGTCGAGAAAGGACAATACCGTGACCTACGCACCACAGGCCGACGACGTCGACCTGCTCAGCTGGAGCTTCGTGCAGGACCCCTACACGACGTACGCCCGGCTGCGCCAGGACGGCCCGGTCACCCGGCAGGTCGTCAAGACACTGGCCACCGAGCTGAACGCCTGGGTGGTGACCAGCCACGAGCACGGCCGTGCCCTGCTGGCCGACCCGCGGCTGTCCAAGGACTCGGTGGCGCTGCCCGGCGTGGTCAACCGCCACTCGGTGGACGGCAGCCAATCGGCGACCGAGCAGCCCAAGAGCATGCTGTTCAGCGACCCGCCGGACCACACCCGGCTGCGTCGGCTGCTGGGCAAGGCGTTCACCATGCGCCGCGTCGAGCAGATGCGCCCGTGGATCGTACGGCAGGTCGACGAGCTGCTCGACGGCGTCCGGCCGGGGGAGGAGTTCGACCTGGTCGACCGGATCGCGCTGGCGCTGCCGATCTACGTCATCGGCAACCTGCTGGGCGTGCCCGAGGAGCGCTTCGCCGACTTCAAGGTCTGGAGCAGCGCCCTGGCCAGCGTCGACATCACCGCGGAGGAGAAGCAGCAGGCGCTGGGTGCGGCGTTCCAGTACCTGCGGGAATTGATCGCGGGCAAGGCCGCCGAACCGGCCGACGACATGATCTCCGCGCTGATCCAGGCGACCGACGACGGCGTACGCCTCGCGCCGGCCGAGCTGATGTCCACGGTCTTCCTGGTGATGAACGCCGGCTACGAGACCACCGCCAACATGATCAGCAGCGGGATGCTGGCCCTGCTCACCCACCCCGACCAGCAGGAACTGCTGCGTACGGACCCGTCGCTGCTGCCCGGCGCGATCGAGGAGTTCCTGCGCTTCGAGAGTCCGCTGAACCTGTCCACGATCCGGTTCAGCACCGCCGACATCCCGGTCGGCGACGTCGTCATCCCCGCCGGGGAGATCGTCTTCGTGGCGTTCCCGGCCGCCAACCGCGACCCGGCCCAGTACGACGACCCGGACCGGTTGCGCGTGGACCGGCGGGCCGGTTCGCACCTGTCGTTCGGGCACGGCATCCACCACTGCGTGGGCGCGCCGCTGGCCCGCCTCGAAGGCGAGATCGTCTTCCGGGCGCTGCTGGAGCGGTTCGCGTCGTGGCAGCTCGCCGTCCCGGTCGAGCACCTGACCTGGCGCTACACCGCGCAGTTCCGCGGCCTGGAGCGGCTGCCGGTCGTCCTGAAGTGACCCATCCACCGCAACGAGCAGGGAGACACAGCATGTCCAACACAGACGTGGTCGCGGGATTCTTCGCGGCGGGCGAGGCCGACGACGTGGCGGCCGCGATCGCGCATTTCGCCGAGGACGGGGTGTGGATCGCCGCCGAGGGGTCCGAGCCCGGCACGACCTACCGCAAACCCGCCATGTCCGAGCTGCTGACCAGGCTCATCGCCGTGCGCAAGGAGTACGAGGCGAAGGGCGTGAAGATCGCGTACGGCGACCTCGTCGAGGCGGGCGACAAGGTGTACCTGGAGATCGTGGTCAGCCTCGACGGCAAGGTGCTCGACCGCTCGATCGACGTGTTCACCGTGGTCGACGGCAGGATCGCCGTCAAAGACGTGTACCGGAAGGCGTGAGTACGCTCGATGGCTGTGGCACAGACCTCTGACGCCGAGCGCTGGGTGCGCCGCTTCCATCCCGCCGACGGCGCGCCCGTCCGGCTGGTGTGCTTCCCGCACGCGGGCGGCTCGGCCAGCTTCTTCTTCCCGGTGTCGCGTGAGCTCGCGCCGGCGGTGGACGTGCTGGCCGTGCAGTATCCGGGACGCCAGGACCGGCGGGCCGAACCCCCGCTGACCAGTATCGACGGGCTCGCCGACCGGCTGGCCGAGGTGCTGGCGCCCCATGCGGACCGGCCGGTGGTGTTCTTCGGCCACAGCATGGGCGCGCTGGTGGCGTTCGAGACCGCGCGGCGGTTCGAGGCCGCCGGGCATCCGGTGCGCGCCCTGGTCGCCTCGGGTCGGCGGGCGCCGTCGCGGGTGCGGCACGAGAACGTGCACCAGCGCACCGACGAGGGCATCGTCACCGAGTTGCGGCTGCTCAGCGGCACCGAGTCGGACCTGCTCGGCGACGACGAGGTGGTCCGGATGATCCTGCCCGCGCTGCGCGCCGACTACCAGGCGGTGGAGACCTACCGCTGCGACTCGGGGCGGCGGATCGCCGCGCCGATCCTGGCGCTGGTGGGTGACGCCGACCCGCGGGTGGACGTGGCCGAGGTGGAGACCTGGGCGGCGCACACCGGCGGGGCGTTCCGGCTGCGGGTGCTACCAGGCGGGCACTTCTACCTGACCGGCCAGCAGGCCGCGGTGCTGGGCGAACTGCGCTCGGTCACCGCGGCCGCACACAGCGCCGTGGACGCGGCGACGGCGTGAGGTCCGCGCCGGGCGGGCGGACGCCCGGCGCGGACACCCCCGGACGCAGTAGTTTCATGGATATCGATGTCCAATCCAGACTCCGAGCCACGCCGAATCGTTGTACCGAGTGAGAAAGTCGGCAGTTGGTGGTCCCGATAGGCGGCCCGACGGTAAGTTCGTCGCGGTGGCAACGGGGCCTTTCTTTCTGGACACGGTTCGGTAACAGGTGGCCAGTACCCTTCGATGTGTCAGGTTCGTTGCTGCGCATGCGAGGCGCTGGGGGGCGCCGGGTACGGGACCACGACGGGGGAGGGACGACGATGAGCGCTGCCGTGCATCTATCCGGTTACCGACAGCTGGTGTCCGCCCTGACCCGGGCGCGCGAAGGCGCGGGCCAGGTGGTCCTGCTCGACGGCCCGACCGCCGGCGGCAAGACGTACCTGCTCGATCTGCTCGTCCAGCTCGCTCGCGACGAGGGCGACCTGGTGCTCACCGCGGTGTGCTCCAAGTTCGACCGGACCGATCATCTGGCCGTGCCGCGGCAGCTGTTCGGCTCGCTGGGGCAGGCGGTCGAGCCCGCGCTCAGCGACGCCGGGACACTCGTCGGCAGGCTGTCCGCGCTGGCCGGCACGAGCGCGGTGGTGGTGGCGGTCGACGACCTCCGCCACGCCGACCCGGCCTCGCAGCGCTTCGTCAAGCAGCTGGCAGCCAGCCTGGCCGGGCAGCCGATACTGCTGGTCTGCGCCGACCGGGCGCGCCCGGCCGCCGGGTTCCCCGGGATCTGGGCCGATCTCCTCGACCAGGCGCACCTGCGACGGATCGACCTCGGGCCGCTCACCTCGTGCGAGGTCGTCCGCACGGCCTGGCACGGCCACGGGCTCACCCTCGGCGAGGCGTTCGCGCAGCGCCTGGCCGCCGTCACCAACGGCAGCGCGCCGCTGGTGAACGCGCTGCTGGCCGATCACCTCGCCCGGTACGGCAGGCGCGTGCCCGACGGCGTCGACCCGGTCGGCGGCCGGGCCTACCGGCAGGCCGTGCTCGACTGCCTGCACGCCCTCGACCCGGAGGACCGCGACATCGCCGAGGCGGTCGCCGTGATCGGCTCACTGGGCGCGGTCGACATGGTGTCGCAGGTGGCCGGCGGGCAGCCCGCGGAGGGCGCGATCGCCGAGCTGACCGCGTGCGGCCTGCTCGACGCCACCGGGTTCCGCACCCGCGCCGCGCACGAGGCGGTGCTGCACAACATGTCGGCCAGCCGGCGGGCGTCGCTCAGCCGCCTGGTCGTCGAGCTGCTCGTCCCGGCCGGGGCGAGCCCGGACGACGTCGCCTCCTGGCTGGCCGCCGTGGAGAACCTCGACCCGATCAGCGAAGCCGCGCCACCGCAGCCCCAGCGGCGGGTCAGCGCCAGCCGTTTCGTGCCGGTGCGGGTGCTGCAGATGCTCGGCGACGGGTCCGCGGGCAACCTCGACTTCGCCGGGGACGGCCGCAGCCGCCGGCACTGGCACGTCGGCGCGGGGGAGCAGCCGCGCACCGCCGAGCCGCGCTCGCTGTGGCACGCCACCGAGACCGTCGCCGCGCTGGAGCAGGAGATCGCCGGCCTGCCGCCGGGCGCGTTCACCGTGGCCGACCTGCGGGCCCGGCAGCTGATCATCGGCTGCGACTACCCGAGCCTGCTGCCGTCGGTGCTGGCCCGGGTGAAGGTCGACAGCCGCCGGCTGACCGAGCAGTCGCCGCGCTTCGCCGCGGTGCACTCGCTCAGCCGGGTGCTGGGCGGCCACGACACGCAACCCGCGCTGGCCGACGCGCACGCGGCGCTGACCGCCTTGGAGCGCGGCCGGGAGAACTCCCGGGCCGTGGTCAGCGCGCTGGCCACCCTGCTGCACGAGAACCAGTTCGCGCCCGCCGCGGCGTGGTGCGAGCGCTTCGCCTCGATCGCCCGCGCGGAAGGCGACGTCGCCGCCGTCGCCGAACTGCTCGCGCTTCAGGCGCAGATCACCATGCGGGGCGGTGACACCGCCAAAGCGATCGCCCAGGCCGAGCACGCGCTGGAGCTGATGGCGCCGGAGCAGTGGGGGATCCGGCTCGGCATGCCGCTGTCCACGCTGCTGCTGGGCACCACAGCCGTCGGCGACCATGAGGCGGGTGTGCGCTACTTCCGGCACCGCCTGCCCGAGCCGATGTTCGACAGCCGGTACGGCCTGCACTACCTGTACGCGCGGGGCCACTTCTACCTGGCCGCGGGCGAGCACCTGTTCGCGCTCGCGGATTACCTGCGCTGCGGGCGGCTGATGACGCTGTGGCGGGTCGACTCGCAGGAGCTGGCGCGCTGGCAGCTCGGCGTCGCCGCCGCGTACATGGCGATGAACGACTACGACAAGGCGGTCAGCACCATCGCCGAGGCGCTGCCGCGGCGGTCGGACGACCCGCTCGACGCCGAGCACGCCCGCAAGTGCGAGTCCATCTTCGAATCCTTGCTGACCTCGGCGGGCACGCCCGGACTGCTGTCCACGATCGAGCACCTGTGCCGCAACGTGTTCACCCGGACGGAGACCGAGCCGGTCGCCAAGTACAAGATCGTCGACCGGTACGCCGACTGCCTGGACCGGCTCACCCTGGCCGAGCGCCAGGTGGCGGTGCTGGCGGCGAAGGGCTCCACGAACCGGGCCATCGCCCGGGAGCTGTCGATCACCGTCAGCACGGTCGAGCAGCACCTGACCCGCGCGTACCGCAAGCTGCAGGTGGTCGGCCGCAATGAGCTGCGGGTCCGGCTCGGTTGAGCGTGGTGGGGCGGCCAGGATGGCGCCCGCCCCACCACGCCGCCCTCAATCAGTCCGCGACCGCGACGCGGGTGCGGTGGTGGCGCGGGTTGTCGATCTCGTCGACGATGGCGACCGCCAGGTCGGCGTAGGACAGGTGGCTGGTGCCGTCCTCCTTGGCCAGCAGCTGGTCGCCGCCGGTGCGGTAGGCGCCGGTGCGCTCGGCCTGGTCCAGCACCATCGGCGGGGTCAGCACGACCCAGTCCAGCTCGGTGTCGGCGGTGCGCAGCGTGTCCAGGCCCGCGGTGTGGCCCTGCGCGAACTCCTTGTACGCCTCCGGGAAGTCCGGCGTGTCCAGCATGCGCACGCCGGGCGCGACCTCCAGGTTGGAGACCATGCCGATCACGACGGCCCGGCCCACGCCCGCCTTCGGCAGCCCCTCCAGGAACGCGTTGGCCGCGCCCACGAAGAAGTCGCCCGGGGCGCTCTGCGGGTCGTACGCGGCGTTCACGGCGGCGTCGTGCCCGGCGGCCAGGCCCGCCACCGAGGACGCGTCGCGCACGTCGCCCGCCACCGCGGCGACGCCCAGGTCGGCGTACTTGGACGGGTCGCGGACCACGGCCGTCACCTCGTGGCCGCGCTTGACGGCCTCGTCGACGACGGCACGGCCGGCCTTGCCACCGGCGCCGAACACGATAATCCTGCTCATATGCAGACCTTCCCCTAGTATCGGTGTATCCCGATCTTTGTGGCCGAGTCTAGAACGGAAGGTACTTGTTACCGCAAGGGTACCTAAGTACCCTCTGGATAGTGACCACGTCATTGGACCCAGAGATGTTCGATCCGGCCTGCCCGTCCAGCGCGATGCCGATCCGCATCGGCGACAAGTGGGCCGGGCTGATCATCTGCTGCCTGGAGGACGGCCCCAGGCGCTTCACCGAGATCCAGGTCCCGCTGCGCGGCGTGACCGCGAAGGTGCTCGCCCAGACCCTGCGCGGCATGGAGCGCGACGGAATGATCACGCGTACGGCGTACCCGGAGATCCCGCCCCGGGTCGTCTACGAGCTCACCGACCTGGGCCGCACCCTGCTGGAACCGATCGCCGCCTGCCGCGAGTGGGCCAAGGAGCACCTGCCCACGATCCTCGCCGCCCGCGAGGAGTGGGAGAAGGCCGCCGCCGCGGCCTGAGCCGTACGTCCACGAAGGAAGGGACCGGGCTGTCCCTTCCTTCGTGCTGCCGCCCGCCAGCACCCCGCATGAGGTGAGAATGCAACCCGGCACGCTTTACGCCATCAGCGACCTGCACGTGGGCTACGCCGAGAACCGCGCGCTGCTCGACGGGCTGCGGCCCACCTCGCCGCGGGACTGGCTCATCGTCGCCGGTGACGTCGGCGAGATCTTCGACGACGTCGTCGACGTGCTCGCCGGGCTCCGCGAACGGTTCGCCAAGGTGATCTGGGCGCCGGGCAACCACGAGTTGTGGACTCCGCCGCAGGACCCGGTGCAGACCCGCGGCGAGCGCCGCTACCTCGACCTGGTGCGGCGGTGTCGGCAGCTCGGCGTGCTGACCCCGGAGGACGACTACGCCGTATGGGAGGGCGAGGGCGGCCCGGTGGCCGTCGCGCCGCTGTTCCTGCTGTACGACTACTCGTTCCGGATGCCCGGCATGCTGACCAAGGCGATGGCGTTGCAGCACGCGTACGACACCGGCATCGTGTGCACCGACGAGATGCTGCTGCACCCCGACCCGTACGCCAGCCGCGAGGAGTGGTGCCTGGCCCGGGTCGAGTACACCCGCGCGCGGCTGGACGCGGTCGACCCGGGTCTGCCCACCCTCCTGGTCAACCACTTCCCGCTGGTCCGGCAGCCGACCGACGTGCTGTGGCACCCGCAGTTCGCGCAGTGGTGCGGCACCGAGCTGACCGCCGACTGGCACGTGCGCTACCGCGCCGCGGCAGCCGTCTACGGCCACCTGCACATCCCACGCCTGACCTGGTACGACGGCGTGCCGTTCCAGGAGGTGTCGCTGGGCTACCCGCGCGAGTGGAAGACCCGGTCCGCCCCGCCCGCGATGCTGCGTCCGGTGCAGTGGGCCGCGGTGCCCGCATGATGGGCCCGCTGCTGCCCGCCGCCGCCACGGTGGTGGAGGCGTTCGACGACACCGTGCCCGCACCGCTGTTCCCGGAGGAGGAGCAGCTGGTGGCGCGCGCGGTGGACAAGCGGCGCACCGAGTTCGCGACCGCCCGGCGCTGCGCCCGCGAGGCGCTGGCCAGGCACGGCTTCGCGCCCGCGCCGCTGCTCGCCGGCGAGCGCGGGCAGCCGCTGTGGCCCGCCGGGACGGTCGGCAGCATCACCCACTGCGCCGGCTACCGCGCCGCCGCCGTCGCCCGCGCCGCCGATCTCGGGTCGGTCGGCGTCGACGCCGAACCGCACCAGCCGCTGCCCGGCGGCGTGCTCGACACGATCGCGCTGCCCGCCGAACTGGCCCGGCTACGGGCGATGGCCGCCGCCCACCCCGGGGTCTGCTGGGACCGGGTGCTCTTCAGCGCCAAGGAGTCGGTCTACAAGGCATGGTTCCCGCTGGCCCGGCGCTGGCTCGACTTCACCGACGCCGACCTCGCCTTCGACCCGGACGCCGGCACGTTCAGCGCCACTGTGCTGATCGACGCTCCCCGGTACGGCGACACCCCGCTGTCGCGGTTCGACGGTCGTTTCGCCGCCTCCGCCGACCTCGTGGTCACCGCGGTGACCGTGCCCGTCCGGCCGTGACGCCACTGCGCGGTCTCAGGGCCGCGCGCCGGGCTGCTCGAATACTCGGCTGCGGGTGAGACCGCCGCGCGTCTAGGGTGCCGTGCGGGAAGCCGCACAGCCCTGGCCCACCGGCCGGCGGATCGGAAGTGAGCACACGATGACCAGTCGACTGTCCGCCCTCTGCTTCAACGCGCTCGAACCGCTGCCACTCGCGCGGTTCTGGGCGGGAGTCCTGGGCAGGCAGCTCGTCGACGATCCGCACGACGGCGTCGTGCTCCTGCCCGATGACGACACCGCGTTCCGGATCCGGTTCGTCCCGAGCACCGAGCCGAAGATCGGGCAGAACCGCGCGCACTTCGACCTTCCGAGCGCGTCCCTGGAGGCCCAGCGGCAGACCGTGGCCACGGCGCTCGAACTCGGCGGCCGGCACATCGACGTGGGCCAGGGCCCCGATGCCGACCACGTGGTGCTCGCCGACCCCGAGGGCAACGAGTTCTGCGTCATCGAGCCGGGCAACAACTTCCTCGCGGGCTGCGGCCTCATCGGCGCGCTGTCCAGCGACGGCATGCCGGAGGTCGGCTACTTCTGGAGCGCGGCGCTCGGCTGGCCGCTGGTCTGGGACCAGGACCAGGAGACCGCGATCCAGGCGCCGTACGGCGGCACGAAGATCACGTGGGGTGGTCCGCCGCTGATGCCCAAGACGGGCACCGACCGGCTGTACCTCGACCTCGCTCCACCGGTCGGCGGCGATCAGCAGGCCGAGATCGAACGCTTGCTCTCCCTCGGCGCGACCCTGCTCGACAAGGGGCGCGACGACGCCGGTCGGGTGATGATGGCCGCGCCGGGCGGCAACGAGTTCTGCTTGCTGATGCCCCGATAGCACGCCCGTCCGCGCCTGTCGCAGCCGTCCCTTAGGGTCTGGACGGATCATGGGCGGCAGGCGTGGACGGCAGGGGTGGGCGATGTTCGAGCAGTCGGGCGGCACGCTGGCGATGATGGCGCTGGTACATCGGGCCCGCCGGGCGGGGGCCGCCGGCGACCTCGCCGCCCTGCGGACCACGGCCCGGGACATGCTGGCCCAGTTGGAGACCGCGAGCGCCGGACGCCTGCCGAAAGCCGACGAGCAGGAGCTGGACCGGCTGTACGACACGGCGTTCCCGCTCACCGACCCCGCCGACCCCGCCGACGTGCTCGACGCGCCCTGGCGGACCACGGCGCGGCTGGCCGCGCTGCGGGCCCTGCTCGGCGGGCAGCAGAGCCCCGACGTCCGCCTCGACGCGCTCGTCGTCGCCGCGCTCGACGCCGGTGACCTGAACCTGCTGCGCGTCGTCGCGCTCACCCCGCTCGGCGAGATCTGTGGCACGTCGCGCGCACTGCTGCTGGACGCGCTCCAGGCGGCAGGCGAGCTGGACGACGAGGTCGTCGAGCGGTTCGCCGCCGACACCGACACGGTCCGCAAGCTGGTCGGCCGCGGCAGTCCGGTCGTCGCCTCGGCCACCGGCGACCGGTTCCGGCCCGCCCTGCACGACCGGATGTGGGAACTGGTCTGCGCGCCGGCCCTCGACGAGGACCGGCTGCTGACGCTGCCCGTGCCGCGTGGGTTGCGCTTCGTGCGGTGGGCGCTCGACTTCACCGGCAACTGGCGGGTCGCCCGGCACCTGGGCGCGGCGGCGCTGACCTCGGCCGAGCGGGGCGAGCTGATCGGACTGCTGCGCGGTGCGCCCGTGGAGCGGCAGGAGCGGGCGTTCACGCTGCGCCTGGCGGCCGGGGACGCGCAGGCGCTGCTGCCGCTGCTCGGCCTGGCCGGGGCCGAGCGCCTGCTGCGTCTGATCCAGACGGGCCAGGCGACGAGCCGCGTGGTGCGCAACGACCGGGCGGCGATCCTCGCGGCGGCGGCCGAGGCGGGCGGCGCGGACGTGGCCCGGTTGCTGAAACTGGTGCCCAACGACGTGGTCGCGGCGGCCCTCGGGCTGCGCCGCGGACCGGTCATGACGCGGGTGGCCAAGGACTCGCCGGTGGGCCTCACGGCGTACGGCATGCTGCCGCCGGCCGACGGTGAGACCGTGTTGGACCGCTGGGTGGCGCTGCGTGAGGTGCACCGGCGGGGCATGGAGTTCTCCCCGGAGCGGCGACGTCAGCACGCGGTGGCCCTGGACGTCGCGCTGGACCACCTGGCCCAGGTCGGCGGATACGCCGACGCCGCCGCGCTGGACGAGGCGGGGGAGGCGCATTCGCCCACACCGGTCCCGCCGCCGCTGGTCGTCGGGCCGTACACGGCCGCCGTGGGGTTCGTCGCGGGCGAGCCGGCGGTCGTCGCGAGCAAGGGCGGCCGCGTGCTGAAGTCCCTGCCCAAGGCCGTACGCGAGGACCCGGGCATGGTCGCGTTGCGGGAGCATCACGAACTGGTACGCGGCCATGCCTCGCGGCTGCGCGGCAGGCTGCACCGCCTCGTCACCACCGGCGTGCCGGTGCCGCCCGCGGAGCTGGCCCGGCTCCGCGCCACCCCGGTCGGGGCAGGGCTGCTGCCGCTGCTGGTGTGGCAGGACCAGGGCGGCCTGTTCGGGCTGCTCGACGACGTGGACGCGACTGGCCCGGTCAGCGCGGCGCATCCAGCCACGCTGGCCGCCGCCGGACTGCTGGGGCGTTGGCAGGCGGAGGCGGCCCGGCGCAGGCTCTGCCAGCCGGTGCCGCAGCTGTTCCGCGAGTGGTACGCGCCGACGCCTGAAGAACTCACCGGCGACGCGACCCGCTTCACCGGCCGGGTGATCGACGGAGGCGCGGCGGCCCGGGAACTGGCGTCCCGCGGCTGGTCTCTTCACGACACCGCACAGCCGTACGCGACCAGACGGCTGGGCGAGCACACCGCGGTGCTGCACGCCGTCACGGCGGGCTACTGGGCGGCGGGCGACGTCGGCTTCACCCGGCTGGAGTTCCGCGACGGCGACACCGCCATGCCCGCCGACCGGGTGCCGCCGGTGGTGTTCTCGGAGGCGGTGCGCGATCTCGACCGGGCCGCCTGGGCCGGCCGCCGCAGCGTCGGCGACTACTCGACGGGCCTGGCGCGGTCCCGCGCGGAACTGCTGACCGCCGTGCTCGGCGACGGCGGACCGGACCGGATCACCCGGCACGGCGACACCGTCGTGGTCGACGGCTCGCGCGCGGTGTACCGGCTGCACCTGGGCACCGATGCCGTCGTGATCGGCGACCGCCCGGGGCCGCGCGACCTGTCGTACAGCTTCGGCGACACGCAGCATCCTGCGCTGTTCCAGCCCGTCGAGCGTGCCGACCATGCGACCACGCGCCTGCTCACCCGGATCCTGCTGCTGGCCGAAGACGAGAAGATCACCGACGAGTGGACCTTGGAGAAACTGGGTCTGCTGCCGCACGGGACCGTGCCGGCCTGCAGCATGTGCGGAAGTGACCATCTCTGGGGCTGACGTCCGACGTAGGGGGTGATGTCGCTCGCTTCGTTTGGTAACGATAGTTGTAGTCGACCAACCCTGTACCAGCGAGGACAACACACAGTCACCAATGGACCACGAATCACGGTTTGTGACCGGGGACGCGGGGTGGCTAGTTTGTTCAAGTCTCACTTGACGTTCGGACACCTGCGCGCGGCGGACCTCGCCTCGCGGTGGTGGGAGATGACGGGGAGCACACGTGCAGTATCGGCCGGAAGTTGTCCGCGAAGGCGACCGTTACCGGGGTCGACGACGGGCAGACGTCCCGTCCCGGCGCAGGTACACCGCAGTGCTGGCGACGGCGGCGGCAGGTGCGGGAGTCGTCGCGTTCGCCACGGGCGCCGCGGTCGACGACGCGAAGGGCGACGCCGCCGACAGCGCGGTAGCCGCGTACGTCCAGACCGGCGGCGCCACCAGTGATCGCGCGCAGGCCGCGGACCGTGCCAACCGTGCCGAGCGGACCACCGAGACCACGGCCGAGAGCACCGACACCTGGAAGCTGCCGCTGCACGACTACGACCTGGCCGCCGGGTTCAGCACCGGGGCGGGCCACTCACGCCACGGCCTGGACCTCACCGGGCTGCCCGAGGGCACGCCGTTCGCGGCGATGCGGGCCGGCACCGTGGTGCAGGCGGGCTGGAACGGCGCGTTCGGCAACTCGGTCATCATCGACCACGGCGCCGGCGTGCAGACCGTGTACGCCCACGCCAGCCACGTCCTCGTCAAGCGGGGCCAGCAGGTCGAGGCCGGCGAGGCGATCGCGCTGCTCGGCAACACCGGCCTGTCCCGCAGCGTGCACCTGCACCTGGAGCTGTACGTCGACGGCGTGCTGCAGGACCCGCTGTCGTGGTTCAAGGAGCGCGGCGTCGACTTCGAGCTGGAGATCGAGGCGCTGCCCAGCTGACCGCCGGGCGGAGCCGTCAGGCGGCGAGCTTGGCGAGCAGTTCCTTCATACGGCGGATCTCGATCTGCTGGTCGGCGTTGACCTCGCGGGCGAGCCGGTCGCTGGCCGGTTCGATGCCCCCACCGGCCTGGTAGAGCTGGTCGACCATGGTCACCGCGCCCTGGTGGTGCCGGATCATGTAGTCGAGGAAGAGCCGGTCGAAGTCCGGGCCGTCGGCGTCGGCCAGCCGCGTCAGGTCGCTCTGGTCGAGCATGCCGGGCATCAGCTCGCCGTGGCCGACGTGATTCGCGTGCGGCGACGGCAGCGCTTCGCGGCGGTCCGTCAGCCACCGCTCCATCAGCGCGATCTCGTCCTGCTGCGAGATCGTGATCCGCTCGGCGAGCTGGGCGATCTCGGTGCTCCGGCTGCGGCCGGCGACCAGCGCCGTCATCTCCAACGCCTGCCGATGGTGCGGGATCATCTTGGCCATGAAGGCGGTGTCCGCCGCGTTGTGCGGCGGCGCGGACAGCCCGGCGACGTCCGCGGGGGAGAGCGTGCGCGCGGACTGTCCGGGCGCGCCCGGCTGGACCACGCGTAGGGTCGGCGCGGCCGTGCCCGGGGCGGCGTCGTCACCCGGCAGCAGGACGATCAGGGCCACCGCGACACCGGTCGCGACGGCGGCGGCCACGGCGGCGATGGCGAGGCGGCGGGAGCCGAGCATGGTCAAGACGGTAGCCGATGTGCGGCCGCGCGGCGACCGTCCAGCGTGGGCCGGGTCAGCCGCCGTACGGGCGGGTGATGATTTCGAGGTTGTGCCCGTCGAGGTCTTCCCAGTAGAGGCCGCGGCCGCCGTCGTTGTGGTTGATCTCGTTCGGCCTGCTGTGGAACGGGTCGGCCCAGAACGTCAGGCCGCGGTCGCGGATGCGGGTCCAGATCTGGTCGAACTCGTCCTCGGTCACCAGGAACGCGTAGTGCTGCGTGCGGATCGGTCCGTCGGCGCGCACGACGTCGAGGGATACGCCGTTGGCCAGGGCGACCACCCGGAACGGGCCGTAGGTCGCGGCGGGCGCGAGGCCGAGCAGGTCGGTGAGGAAGTCCGCGCTCCGGTCGCGGTCGGCGGCCATGACGATGGTGTGATTGAGCTGTACGGGCATGACGTCCATCTTGCCCGAAACGCGGAGGGGGCGGCCCGCCGAAACCGGTGGGCCGCCCCCTGCGCTTTGCGTGCCGTGCTCAGTCGAGCGTGGCGCACTGGCCGCCGGCGGGGCCGTTGACCGTGTTGGCCGCGCCGAGGTTGATCGGCGCGGGGGTGTTGCCGGAGCAGGCGAGCGGGCCGTTGATCGTGCTGTCGGCGATGATCGGCTCGACGCCGGGCGTGCTGCCGCCCGACAGTGAGACCGGCCCGTGCACGGTCGTGTCGACGACCGCCACGCTGCCCGTCGCACCGGAGACGGCCACCGGGCCGCGGACGGTGCTGTGGTAGAGGTGCACCGCGGCCGCCGACGACGCCGACACCGGGCCGGAGATCGTCGAGTCGATCGCGAGCAGCGTCGCGCCCCTGCGGACCGCGACCGGGCCGTTGACGGTCGCGCCGTCCAGGCAGGTCACACCCGAGACCGTCAGCGAGCCGTTGTGGCGGCCGTCGATGGTCGTGGTGCAGGTGCGGGCCAGTTGGTCGAAGCGCGCCCGCGCCACCGCGAAGCTCGGCGCCCAGGTGAACTTCGTCTGGTGCTGGGCGTTGAACTCGGGCAGCTGGATCTGCCGGGCCGCGGCGATCTCCGCCTCGGTCAGGTGGACGCTCGGCTTGAGGCCGAACACGTCGAGGCCGCGGGCGATCTCACTGCCGTAGACCGCGCCGTTGTACCAGTACGCGGACCACATGCCGCCCAGCACGAGCGCGGTGGCCGAGATCGGGCCGCGGTCGAAGAACGCGATCTCCTTCGGGTGCGCCGAGTCGGTGTAGTCGACCAGCGAGATGCCGCCCTGGTACCAGGCCTGGGCCATGATGTCGCGGCCGGGCACCGGGATCAGCGAGCCGTTGTGCGCGACGCAGTTCTCGGTCAGCGTCTGGGGCACCGGCAGCTTGTAGTAGCTGCGGAACTCCATCTTGCCGTCGACGATGTCGAAGACCGCGTTCGCGCCCCAGCTGGCCTGGTCGGTCGGGCGGCACCGGGCCCCCGTGCCGCCGCCCCACTCGTCGGTGAAGATGACCTTCTTGCCGTCGTTGGTCAGCGTCGCCGAGTGCCAGTACGCGAAGTTGGGGTCGGCCACCTCGTCCAGGCGCACGGGGTTGGCGGGGTCGGAGATGTCGATCAGGATGCCGTTGCCCTCGCATGCGCCGGCCGCCAGCCCGACGGCCGGGTAGGCGGTGATGTCGTGGCAGGCGTCCGTGATGGGGGTGGGACCCCAGTTCGCGCCCGACGGGTGCGTCGGGGCGGGCGGCGTGTTCTGCAGCCCGTCGACCGCGCCGGTGTCCGGGTCGGCGAACAGCCGCGGACCGCTGACCACCGCGGCGGCGGCCGGGTCGGCGACCGGGACCTTGATGACGTCGATGCGCCAGCGGGACGGGTCCTCGCCGTTGGCCGGGTTGTTGTTGCAGCCCGCCATCGTGGCCACCGGTCGCACCCCGGCGGTGCCGGAGACGTACACGTAGACGTTGGCCGGGTCGTCGGGGTCGGTGACCACCGAGTGCGTGTGCGAACCGCGGCACAGCTGGACGGCCGCGACCTGGGTCGGCGTGGTGATGTCGCTGATGTCGAAGACGCGCACGCCCTGGAAGCGCTCGCCGATGGTCGGGTTGGTGCCGCAGTCGACGCGGGCGCGGCTCTCCTCGACCGACATGAACAGCAGGTCGCCGTAGACCGACACGTCACCCTGCCCGCCCGGGCAGACGACGCTGGTCACGACCGACGGGGCGGACGGGTTCGCGATGTCGACGACGTTGAACCCGTTGAAGTTGCCCATGATCGCGTAGTGGCCGGTGAAGGCAAGGTCCGAGGTGACGAAGCCGAAGTCGCCGGGGTTGGCCGGATTGACGAAGCCCGGTGGTTTGTCGAGGTTGGCGAGGTGTTCGAGATTGCCGATCGCCGACTGCGCGTCGAGCCAGCCCGCACCGAGTCCGATGCGGGGATCCGGTTCGTCGGCATGAGCCGCGCCCGGCGTCAGTGCGGCGATGAGTAGGGTGGCCGCGCCTGCGGCCAGCATGCGGTGGATGGTGCGTCGTGGAGTGGTCGGCATGTATCGCGCCTCTCTTGTGGAGGGGGCTCAACTCGGCGCGGCGTGTAATGAGTGGGACGGTCGCCGCACCTCACCGGACGGTATCGAAGGGGGGCGATCGGGGCAAGAGGGCCGGCGGCCTCGCCTCCCACCAGGCAAGCCCCTGCATTAGTCTGCGCTGACTCATGGTGCGGTGATCGTTCGCATCTCGGCGGGGGAGGCACTGGGTGGATACGGAGATCATCGAGCTGGGCGAGGTTCGGGCCGGAGCGGAGCCATCGCCTGGCCGGAGCCGGCCGGTCCGAGGCCTCAGGCCGCTGGCCGCGGTGATCGCGTTGCTGTTCACGGGCGCGCTGGGGGCCGCGGCGCCGATGACGCCGATGTTCACGCAGCTCGCCGACGTGGCCCTGGGCGACGTCGACGGGCCGGTCACCGGCGGCGTCGATGTGGCGGGCGACCTGCTGCTGGTCCGCAACAGCCAGGCGGTGTCCGCGTACGACATGAACAGCGGCGCGCTGCGCTGGCGGCTGCCGGCCTCGGCCGGCCGGGGGCGCGACATTCAGGTCGCGGCGCAGGTCCCCGACGTGCTGGTGATCAACGAGGACTTCGCGGACGGCAGCACCTCCTCGTCCGCTGTGGACGCGCGCACCGGAGCCGTGCGTTGGAGCACGCGGCAGTACGTCTGGGTGATCGGCGAGTACGCCCTGGACAGCCCGCCCATCATGATGTCGGCGGAGCCGGGGGGCGAGCTGTCCGCGCCCGCGCCGACGGAGATGATCGTGCGCGACCTGAGCACCGGCCGGGTGCGGTGGGTGCTTCGAGGTGAGCCGTACGCCGCGGTCGACGAGGAGGCGCTGGAGGCGTGGTCGGTCTCCGAACGGGGCGAGTTCACGGTGCGCGATCTGCGCGACGGGCGGGTGCTGCGCACCGGCACGGCCACGTTCCCGCCCGGCAGACCGCTGCTCGCCACGGTGTACGGCGGGATGCTCGTGCTGTCGGCCACCCTGCCGAACAGCCAGTACATGGAGACCCGTTACGACACCCGGACGCTGCGCAAGATCGACGTGAGCGGGTCGCTGACGCGTTTCGCGTGCGGCGACTACCTGTGCGAGGTGGCCGACGACGGCGGCACGACCTCCCCGCTGGCCGTGCTGGACCGCGACACCCTGGCCGTGCGCTACCGGCTGGCACCCAACCTGCATCTGCTGCCGAGCGCGCAGGGCGCGATCACGGTCTGGACGGACGGGGCGCTTGCGCTGGGCGCGACCGCCGACCGGCTGATCGACCTGGCCGACGGTGCGACGCTGCTCGACCTGGAAGGCTGGCGCGTACAGCTCTCGTCCGACGGGAGCCGGGACGCGCTGCTGCTGCGGTCGACCGCGAGCGGGATCCAACTCTCCGCGTCCGACGACGGCACGGTGCGCCGCCAGGACACGCGGCCCGAACTCGGCCGCTACCAGGTCGCGCGGATCGAGGACGGGCAGGTCCGGCTGCTGGGTACGCTGCCGCCCCGACTGAATCGCTGCTTCCACACCCGGCAACGGATCGCCTGCGTCCACGACGGCGACCGGCTGGGGGTGTGGAGCGTCGCCGCGTCGGCGTACTGAGCGATGCCGCGCGAGCGGTGCCCAGGTGAGGCCGGTCCCACCTGGGCACCGTCCACGGGTTTCAGTTCGGGTTGGCGGCGTGGGTGAGGGTCTCCCAGGCCACGAACAGGTTGTTGGTGCCGGCCGGACGCTGGTTGAGGGTCAGCGTCTGGGTGTTGGTCATGCCGATGCCGAGCCGGAAGTTCAGCGCGTTGAAGCCGACCTCGGTGACCGGGCCCAGGCCCAGGTGCAGGCTGCCGCCGCACAACCACGACGGCGCGGCGGTGCCGAGCTGGTACTTGCTGTGCAGGCCCAGGGCATGGCGCAGCCGGTCAGTGAACTCCGGGTAGAGGTCTTGGCCCTGGATGCGGCTGGTCTCGGCGATGTGGGTGGCCGAGGAGATGCCGTATCCGGTGTGCGTGAAGTCGCGGCAGGTCTCCTGGGAGAGTCCGTCGACGAAGGTGCTCTGCCCCTGCCAGTAGGTGATGATCTCGCTGGGGGTGTCGATGCCGCCGCCGGGGCCGTACGGCACCGCGCCGTCGGAGGCGAGGTAGAAGTAGGCGCGCATGCGGTTGCGGAACCTGGTCACGGCCCGGTCGTAGGCGCTGCGGTCCTCCAGGAAGACCGCTATGCCCATGGTGGCCTCCATCATGGACATGTCCCAGTTGCCGTTGCTGGTGGTGTTGCCGTTGACCACCTCGGGCAGGTACACGTTGCGCAGCATGGTGGCGAAGCGGGTCGCGTTGGGCCAGCCGGTGTAGGTGTAGCGAATGATCTCGGCGGCGCGCGGCCAGGTGGACCCGGCCCAGGCGGTCTGCAGCGGGGCGTTGCTGTTGGTGTGGTCCACGATCACCGCCGACCAGGCGTCCATCAGCTGGATGGCCTTGTCCGCGTAGCGGTTGTCGCGGGTGATGTACCAGGCCAGAGCCATGGTGTACGCGGCGATCGCGTCCTCGCGCTCGTCAGTGCAGCCGAGGTTCGGGTTGGAGTACGAACCGCACTCGACCACGGCGCGCGGTTTCGGCGCGCGGGTCAGCGAGGCGTACCGGCTGCCCATCATCTGGTCGTAGGCCTGCCGCCACGGCTGGGCGTTGCTGTTGACCTTGCTGCGGACGAAGTCGAGCTGGGCGCGGCTGACAAGCACGCCGGGGTGGGCGAAGGTCGCGGGAGCGGCCTCCGCGCGGCGCTGCGGCCCGGCGGGGACCACGGCGAGCGTGGTGCCGACCAGGGCGATCAGCGCGGTGGCGAGGGCGAGCGGCATCCGCCGTCGGGTGTGGAGCATCGGCGTCCTCCCGGAAGTCTCCAGGGCTCGGGAGCGGCCAAGCCGTGAACTGTAAGGTAACTTTCCTTACTAAACAGGGCTGATCCGGAGACTGTCAACACCCTCGATATGCCGTCGTCGATACGTGCTGTCAGGCCGCTCGCATGGCGTCGAGCAGCCCGGCGACGCCGACGGTGGCGAAACCCACCCGGGCGTCGCTCGCGCCGTAGGGCATCCACAGCTCGCCCCGGTGCAGCAGCCCGCCGCAGGAGTAGACCACGTTGGGGACGTACCCGTCGCGGTCGGCCTCCGCCGGAGCCAGCAGCACGCCCGGCAGCTCGGCGACGACCCGCTCCGGCCGGTGCAGGTCCAGCAGGATCGCTCCGATGGCGTACTGCCGCATCGGTCCCACGCCGTGCGTGAGCACCAGCCATCCCGCGTCGGTCTCCAGCGGCGAGCCGCAGTTGCCGACCTGGATCAGGCTCCAGCTGCGTCCGGGCCGCAGCAGGGGGACGGGTTCGGCCCAGCGGTTGTCGCCGTCGAGCGCGGTCAGTCCGAGGGTCTCGCCGTCGGCCCGGCAGAGGGCCAGGTGACGGCCGTCGATGGTCCGGGGGAACAGCGCCACGCCTTTGTTGCGGGCGCCCGGCCCGCGCATCGGGGTCACCTCGAACCGGGTGAGGTCGGCGCTGTCGAGCATTCGCGACGCGATCTGCCGCCCGTCGTACGCCGTGTAGGTCGCCCGGTAGGCCGCCTCGCCGTCCGCACCGGTGACCCTGACGAAGCGGGCGTCTTCCATGCCGTTGCTCTCCGACGGGTTGTTCGGCCACAGCACCCGCCCGCTGAGCGGCACCTGCTCCGGGAAGACCACCGAGTAGCCGTCGGCGACGGTACGGCGCAGCTGCTCCATCGTGCGCTGCGCGGTGGCCCGATGCAGCAGGTCGGGCGGGATCGACGCCAGCGTCCGCTCGAACTGCTGGTCGTCGAAGCGTTCCGGCAGCAGCCCCAGCACGGTGGCGCAGACCTCGTCGTCGTAGGCGCCCTCGTCCAGCCCGGCGGCGAGCAGGTCGCGCCGGTGCAGCACACCGACGCGCGCCCCGACGGCCAGCGGGCCGGGTCGCGGAGCCAGGGCGAGGTCCCGGCCCGGTCCGAGCACCGCGGTCGCGAACCCGATGGAGGACAAGTGGCCCTCGCCGATCTGCCGCAGGCTGACCGCGACCCGCAGCTGCCCGTCGGCCAGGCCGGACTGGTCGGGATGCGGCACCATCGACGGGTTGCACAGGGCCGCGCCCTCGACGGCGTACTCGTGGCTGAAGAACGCGCCGATGAGCGTGCGCATCGTGTCGGGTAGTTCACGGTCCGGACTCACCCGGTGCCTGACCAGGTCGAAGTGGTGCCGGAAGGTGGCCGCCAGCTCGTGATGACGGCTGCCGTAGCCGTCCATTACCTCGTCCAGCAGCTGCGCGGCGGACCGGTCGTCGAGGGCGGTGATCCGCTCGACCAGACCGGAGGCGCGGGTCCGCGCGAGCGCGGCGTCCTCGCCGGGCACGAACAGTTTCACGATCACGCGCCGCGGGTCGGGGGAAAGCGTGACGTCGTGCCTGACGGCGAGCTCGGCGGGCGTCATGCCGGCACCTTCGCCCGCGCGTGCTGCAGCGTGGACAGCAGTGCCAGCGTCGACTCCGCGCCCTGGTTGAGATTGGGGCCGTACGCTGTCAGCCCGTCGTAGCCGCCGCCGGTGTGCTCGTCCCACATCACCGCACCGGTGTCGTTGACGCCCAGGAACCAGGCGACGGTCCGATCCAGATCGACCTCCCAGGCCCGGTCCCCGGTCACCGCCGCGGCGGTGGCGAAGGCGTCGGCCAGCGCGGCGACCTCGATCGGCTGCTGATCCCGGCCGGCGCGCTCCTCACCGCGCGCCCAGCCACCGGCCGGGACGACGCGCAAGCCCCGCGGGCCCGACTGCACATCGCGTATCCAGGCCAGCAGGTGAAGGCCCGTGCCGAGTGCGGTGTCGTCCCCGCGCGCGGCCGCGTCGGCGATGACGACCTCCGCGAGCGCCGCGTTGGCGTACGTCAGCCGGGGCAGCGGCCACGGCCAGTCCGGATCCGCGCCCGGTGGGCCGACCGCCGTGGCGGCGTCGGACAGCAGCGCGGCCGCGTCGACGTCGCCCGGGTCCGCGCGCAGCACCTCCGCCGCGCCCAGCCCGGCGAACGCCATGGCATGCGGGTAGGCGGACCGCTGCGACGTGCCGAGCCTGAAAGCGTTCAGGGCGGAGTCGCGTATCCAGGGCACCGGGTGGCGGGCCGCCGCCGTGCCCAGGCCCCACAGCGCCCGTCCCCACCAGTCGCCGAGCCCGGCCGGGTCGGCCCAGCGCCGGTCATGGCCGAGCCGGTTGTGGAACGCCCCGGTCTTGGCCTGCGCGTGGTTGAGGAAGGTCAGGTAGCACTCAGCCAGCCGGACCAGCTCCGCCGAGGGATCGGCCTCGCGGCTGGTGACGACGAGCCCGCGGGCGACGTCGTCGGTGCAGTAGCCGTGCTCACGGCGGGCGACGGCGAGTCTGGCGTGCTCGAACAGGCCGGTGTCGTCGGTCAGCCGGACGAGATGGGCGAAGTTCGGTTCGGGGACCTTCACACGGCGGCCGCGGTAAGTGCCCGGTCGGCTGCCAGCAGCCGCTGCGCGAGCGTGGCATACCGGTCCGCGACGGCGGGCCACAGCATGGCAGGGCCGGGCACGCCGCCCAGGCCCGCGGCGTCGGGACTGGTGAGGATCGCGCGGACGGCATCGGCCATGGCCGCGGCGTCGCCGTGCGGCACCAGGACGCCGGGACCGCCGGTCAGCAGCTCGACGGCGTGCGGGAAGCGGGTCGCCACGACGGGGACTCCCGCGGCGACCGCCTCGATGAGCACACCCGAGGTGACCTGTTCCCGCGAGTCGTAGGGCAGCAGCACCACGTCCGCGGAGCGGATCAGGCGGCCCAGCGACGCGTCGTCACGGTACACGGGGTCGAAGCGGACCGAGTCCGCGATGCCGAGCACCCGGGTCAGCTCGACCAGGCCGTCGCGGTACTGCTCGCCGTGCTGTTCGAGCACGCGCGGATGGGTCTTGCCCGCGATGGTGTACACCGGCCGCTGCGGCAGGTTCCGGAGCCGGCCCATTGCCCGCACGGCCCATTCGATGCCCTTGCCGGGCCCGAGCAGTCCCCAGGTGAGCAGGTGCGGGCGCGAGCCTTTGACGGCGGGGGCGGCGGCATGGTCGTGGGCTCCGTGCGGGATGACGGTGACCTTGGCGGGATCGACGTCGTAGCCGGCCGCCAGCCGGTCCCGGGCGGTCGCGGTCATGACGACCACGGCGTTCGCCGCCTGCGCGACCTGTTCGAGCACCGACTTCTGCCGGGCGGTGGGGGCCGCCAGGACCGTGTGCAGCACCACGATGCTCGGCACGGTGAGCTGGTTCAGCATCGGCACCACGTCGTGGCCGTCCGCGCCGGGGTAGATGCCGTACTCGTGCTGCACGACGGCCACGTCGAAGTGGCCGAGGGCCTTCGCGGCGAGCTGCCAGCCGCCGGCGTCGTCGCTGGACCAGGTGTGCACGACCTTGGGATCCGCGGCGCCCGGTTCCCGGGCGGCGGTGACGCGCACGATGCCGCCGGGCATCCCGTCCGGGCACAGCGCGGCCGACAGGGCGGAGTTGAACGTGGCGAGCCCGCACGCGGTCGGCGGATGGGTGCTGACAAAGCCATAACTGGTGGGCATTGATGATGCCTTCCGGTTCATCGGCGTCCTTCCACACGGGAAGGCGGCCTCACGCGGTGAAGGCGTCCGCTCGGCCTGCGTGTGCGGCGAGCGGTCCGGGTCTCCCGGGACGTCGCCCGGGAACCACATTGCACCCTTTCGGGCGTCTCAGCATCTCGACAGTAGCAGTAAGCAGAGGTCAATCGACGATCGTGTGATACAGCCGCAGGTAGTCGTCGACCATACGGTCGGCGGAGAACCGCTCCCTGGCCCGGTCACGGCAGCGCTGCCGATCGATGTCGCCGATGCGGGACACGGCCGCCACCGCCTGGCTGACGTTGTGCACGAGGCGCCCGGTCACGCCCTCGTCGACGACTTCGGGCATCGAACCCCGGGCGTACGCCACCACTGGTGTGCCGCAGGCCATCGACTCCACCACGGCGAGCCCGAACGGCTCGGCGAAGGCGATCGGATGCAGCAGCGCCGCGGCCGACGACAGGATCTCGCCGCGCTGCTCGGGTCCGACCGAGCCGAGGTAGACGACCTGCTCGCCGTCGACGTGCGGCAGGACCTGCTCCTCGTGGTAGCGCTGGTCGGCGACGATGCCGCAGATGGTCAGCGGCAGCCCGGCCCGCCGCGCGATCTCGATCGCGGTCCGGGTGCCCTTGTCGGGATGCACCCGGCCGAAGACGACCAGCCCGTGCCCGGCTGCGGACCGGTATGGGAACTGGTCGAACGCGATGCCGTGGTAGATCGTCGCGGCGTAGTCGAGGTCGGGGGAGCGGTCCGAGTCGGAGATGGACACGTACCGCGACCGGGCGCGCGCGTATGCGGGCAGGATCGCCGCGCCGGAGAACCCGTGCACGGTGGTCAGCAGCGGCGCGCGGCAATGCTGCGAGAAGGCCAAGGGCAGCCAGTCCAGGTGGTTGTGCACCAGGTCGAACTCCGCCGACCGGCCGAACGCGTGCGCGACGTGCATCGCCTCCCAGACGCGGCCGTCCATCGCCGGATCCTCGGCGTAGCCGTGGGCGCACACGCCGTCGAGGGTCGCCGCGGTGCGCGAGTCGAGCGTGGCGAACAGGGTGACGTCGACGCCGCGAGCCGTCAGGCCCTCCGCGAGCAGGCTGGTGACCTGCTCCCACGGCCCGTAGTGGTGTGGTGGCGTACGCCAGGCCACCGGTCCTAGCAGGGCTACCTTCACGCCGACCTGGTTCGAGGCATGCGGCTCACCCTACGGGACCGCGCGACCGCGGCGCCGCGCGGAGGCGGAGCGGGCCGCGCTGATCAGTCCGGGACCTGGTGGATCACGTTGCCGCCGATCGTCACGATCATCTAGGGTGCCACGGGTGCCATCCACTTTGTCCGGACCGTGCCGTGCCGGCGTGAACCTTCGAGGAGCCTCCCCCATGCGCCGTACCGCCGTCTCCGTGCTGCTGGCCCTCACGATGCTGGGCGCGGCAGCCTGCGGTGACGAAGCCGCGCCGCAGGCCGTGCCCTCGGCTGCCCCGGCGAGCAGCGCCGCCGCGGACCCGGTCGCGAGCCTCGCGTTCGCCTGCGAGGCCGCCGACGGCCTGTACGCCACGCTCAACAAGCAGACGCAGGCGCACATCCAGCGCGGCTTCGCGGCGGAGAAGCGCGGCGACACGGCGACGGTGGCCAAGGAACTGGCGGCGCTGGAGCCGATGTTCCTCGCCGTGTCGGCGAAGTTCGGCGAGGCGGCGGACCGGGTGGACGACGCCGAGGTGGAGCTGGCACTGAACGACCTGGCCGACGCGGCGTCGACGGCGGCGTCGTTCACCACGTTCGCCGAGTTCGGCGCGATGCAGCAGTTGACCGTCTCCGCCGAGTTCGTCCTCATCCGCAAGTGCCGGTACTCCGGGTACAAGATGGTCAACCTGGTCTGACGCTGTCACCGGTCAGACCGCGGTTTCACCGGACCGCGTGCGCGGCGATTTCAGCCGATATAATATTGAATGTTAAGCGGGAGTGGGAGGGGGCGAATAATGCAGATTATTTCGGTCAGTCCCATTGACTGGGCGATCGACATGATGGATGGTGCGAAAACCGTCGAGGACGTCCAGACCGCCCTGCGATGCAGTGGGCGGGCTGCGGTGCAGGCTCAGGGTGTGACCGTCGTGCAACTTGAGGACGGCCAGTGCCATTACCTGTGCGAGGACGCGATGAGCCCGCTGTGGCAGGGCCAGCGCTTCCCCGCCACGTCGTGCATCAGCGGATGGGCGATGCTGCACGACCAGACCGTGGCCATTCCCGACATCCGCGCCGACGACCGCATCCCGCAGGCCGCCTACCGCCCGACGTTCGTCCGCAGCCTGCTCATGGTGCCCATCCGGGTCGCCGGTGTGCCGGTCGGCGCGATCGGGGCCTACTGGGCGGATCTGCACCGGGCGACCGCCGGCGAGATGGCCGTGCTGGAGCGGCTCGCGGAGGCGGCGGGCCGGGCGCTGGCCAGGCTCTCGGCGCCCGCCGGTCGTACGTGCGCCCTGGCCGTCTGAGGCCGGAACCGGACCCCCGCGGCGGCGTGGATGACCGCCTACGAGCCAGACGTGTCCTCCCCGCCGCGTGAGCGGGCCGACGCGGACAGGGTGCTGCGCGACGTCGCGGCCGAACTGGCCGTGGCCGCGAGCGCCGAGGACGTGGTCGAGGCGCTGGACCGGGCCGTCACCCGGCTCGTCCCGGCCGGTTCGCCGCACGAGTTGCGCATCCTGCTGCCGGAGGACTCTGCCGGGTCCGCCGACCGGCTGCCGGGCCGGGACGAGGTTGCCGGGCTGGTCCTGATCGAGGTGGACACGCCCCGATCGGGGTTGGTCGGCGTCCTGCTGATCGATCGCGCCACCGCGGCGACACCCCACCTGCGGCTGGCCCTGCAGGTCATGTCGGCACAGGCCGCGCTGGCGGTGGAGAGGATACGGCTGGCCGCGGAGGTCAGCCGCTACCGGAGTTTCCGTGAGATCGAAGCGTTGATGGAGCAGACCCGCGACGTGGTGCTGATCATCGACGAGGACGGCTGCATCCGGTACGCGAGCCCGTCGGCGCGGCACGTTTTCGGCACCTCTGCGCTGCTCCATGCCAGGCTGCTCGACTTCATCGACGTCACGCAGCGACCGGCGGCCGAGTTCCTGCTACGGCACGTGCGCTCCGGCGGCGCCGGTGCGGGGGAGAGCCGCGCCGACTGGACCGTCCAGGCGCTGGACGGCAGGACGCCCATGGTCGAGGTCGCCTGCCGGGAGCTGTGCCCGGCCGGTCCGGCCCATGATCTGGCGCTCACCCTGCACGACGTGACCGCGCAGCGGCGGCTCGAACACGACCTGACGGACCGTATGTTCCACGACGCCGTGACCGGCCTGCCCAACCGGATGCTGTTCGCCGAGCGCACCGAACACGCGTTCGCCGCCGGTGCCGGCCTCACCGCGGTGCTGCTCGTCGACCTCGACGACTTCAGTTCCGTCAACGACAGTTTCGGCCACGCCGTCGGCGACGAGGTCCTCCACACGATGAGCGAGCGATTGCGGGACGTCGTCGGCGGCCACGGGGTCGCCGCCCGGTACGGCGGCGACGAATTCGCCGCGCTGATCCAGGACGCCGACACCGCGGCAGACGTCGAGCGCGTCGCGGCCCGGCTCTGCCGATCACTGGCCGAGCCGATGCGGACCAGCGGCGGAACGGTCGTGGTCTGCGGGGCGAGCATCGGGGCGGCCACGAGTGCGCCGGGCGGCAGCGCACACGAGCTGCTGCGCAACGCGAATCTGGCACTGCGCGCCGCCAAGAACGCCGGCGCGGGGCAGTGGCGCAGTTACGAGCCGTCGATGACCGACCAGGCGCGGCAGTCGGAGCTGCGCGCGGCCCTGGGCGCAGCCGTCGACGGCGAGGAGTTGCTGCTGGAGTACCAGCCGATCGTGGCTCTTCGTACCGGCCGCACGGTGGGCTTCGAAGCGCTGCTGCGCTGGCAGCATCCGACCTGGGGCCGGCTGCTGCCGGGCGAGTTCATCGAGATCGCCGAGGAGTCGGGGCTCATCGTCCCGATCGGCGAGTGGGTGCTCGCGGCGGCCATGCGGGCCGCGGGCCGGTGGCGCGACGCGGCGCGGGCACGCGCTCCGTACGTGAGCGTCAACGTCTCGGCCCAGCAGTTCCGGTCGGACGGCTTCGTCGACACCGTCGTGGGCCTGCTCGCGCAGACCGGGCTGCACGCGCACCGGCTCGTCCTGGAGATCACCGAGAGCCTGCTCCTGCGCGACGACGACAAGGTGTGGCACGCGCTCGAACTGCTCCGGGCCAGGGGAGTGCGGATCGCCATCGACGACTTCGGCACCGGCTACTCCGCGCTGGGCTACCTGCGGCAGATCCCGCTGGACATCGTGAAGCTGGACCGGCTGTTCGTCCGCGGGCTCACCACCTCCCGGCGGCAGCGGGACCTGGTGGAGGGCATCGTCACGCTGACCCGGGCGTTGAGCCTGGACGTGGTGGCGGAGGGCATCGAGACCGAGCAGCAGCGCCAGGGCTGCATCGCCACCGGCTGCACCTACGGTCAGGGTTACCTGTTCGCCGTTCCCATGCCGGAGACCGACACCGTCGGCTGGCTCGCCGAGGCACGTCGCGCCTCGCCGCCCTAGCGTTTCCGGTTTCGTCATTAAGGTCCCATTTGTTCGGAGTCTAGTGCTGGGGCATCCTGGGGACGATGGTCGCGGTTCGGAGGCGGTCTCGTATGTTCACCGACGCAAGCTCCGGCACTGCGGCCGGCGAGGATTCCAGCCCGCGCGAGCGCGCCCGCGCCAGGGCGTGGATCTGGTACGCCGGGGTGTCGCTGGCGCTGCTGGCGGCATACGCGGCGACCGCCGGGCACGGCCTGACGCAGGCGATCATATTCACCGGTTCGAGCCTGGCCGCCGTCGTGGCGATCCTGGTCGGCATCCGGCTGCACCGTCCCACCAGCCCCGAGGCGTGGTACCTGCTGGCGGCGGGGCAGGCCGCCTACGTGGTCGGCAACGTGGGCTGGTACGTCGTGGCGGCCGCGCAAGGCAGACCGACCAGTTTCCCGTCGCCCGCGGTGGACGTCTACCTGGCCTCATACGTGCTCAGCGGGCTCGCGCTGCTGCAGCTCATCCGGGCCCGGCGGGCCGGCGGGGACTGGTCGGCGCTGCTCGACGCCCTCATCGTCACCATCGCGTTCACCAGCGCCAACTTCGTACTGGTCGTCGCGCCCCTGCTCGGCGCGTCGCAACTGTCCTGGTACGGCCAACTGCTCGCCGGGATCTACCCGTTCCTGGACATGATCTTCTTGGCGCTGGCGACCAGGCTCTTCTTCGGCGCGGGCAGTTCACGGCGTGCGCTGGCGCCGCTCGCCGCGTGGGCGGCCGCACTGCTCCTGGCAGACCTGGCCTACGGCCTGCGGAAGGTGCAGGGTATCGGCGCCGACGGCGACTGGCCCTTCTACGGCTACCTGCTGTCGTTCCTCTTCGTGGGCGTGGCCGCGCTCCATCCGTCGATGCGGGACGTGACCGCGCACCGGGAGCGGGCCCCCGACGCCGGCCGCGCTCGGCTGGTCGCCCTCGGCCTGTGCGGGCTCGCCGTGCCGGCGCTGGTGGTCGACTCGGTCCGGCACGGGCAGGAGCTTGAGCCCATCGTGCTCGCCTGCGCCTCGGCGGTCATGTTCGTCCTGCTCATGCTGCGCGTGGGCGACCTGCTCACCAAGATCGTTGCTGCGGCCCGCCGCGAGCAGGGCCGGCTCCAGCAGTTTCTCGAGGCGATACCCGTCGGGGTGGACGTCCGCGACGCCGGGACCGGCCGGTCCGTGTACGCCAACCAGGTGGCCGGCCGGATCCTCGGCTACGACCCCGGACTGGTCCACTCACCGGCCGAGCTGCCCCACCTGTACACCAGTGGCACCGGCGAGCCCTATCCGCCGGACCAACTGCCGGTGACCCAGGCCCGGCAGGGCCACGTCGCCGCCGTCGAGGACATGGAGGTCGACCGCGACGCCCAGCGCCGGCAGCTGCGGGTGGTGGCAACGCCGATCCGCGACGGCAGGCAGGTCAGCTATGTGCTGACCGCCTTCGCCGACATCACCGACGAGCGCCGGATGGCCGAAGAGCTGCGCCAGCTCGCGGTGATCGACGAGCTCACCGGCGTCAACAACCGCCGCGGTTTCCTGCTCGCCGCCCGCCAGGAGCTGGCCCTGGCCGAGCAGGCCGGCCGACCCGGCGTGCTGCTGTTCGTCGATCTCGACGGCCTCAAGGTCATCAACGACACCTACGGGCACGGCGTCGGCGACCACGCTTTGGAAAGCACCTCCAAGCTGCTGCAGGCCAACATCCGACGGCGCGACGTGCTGGGGCGCATCGGCGGCGACGAGTTCTGCGTGCTGCTGACCGAGGCGGGCCGGGCCGCCGACGTCGACCTGTGGACCGGGCGGCTGCGCGAGCAGGTCACCCGGCACAACGAGACGAGCCGCCAGCCCTACCGGCTCGCGCTGACGGTCGGGGCGACGTTCGTCGACCAGGACGCCCCGAACACGATCGAGGACCTGATCGCCCGCGCCGACGCGGCCATGTACCAGGCCCGGGAGCAGTACAACGGCCAGGACTTCCAGGGGCCCGTACGCATACTGCGGCTGATCGAGGACACGAGGCCGACCGGGGCCCCGTGACCTGCGCACCGACCACCACGGAACCCGCGCGACCGGCGTTGCCCCGCCGCGGCCTTACCGGACGGTAAGACCAGCCTGTCCCGCCGGCCCGGAAGTGTCACCTCGCGGCCATATCGCCGGTCATCGACCAGCCGACATATCTGTTCTCGGCAGCCGGCGCCCGCCGGCTCGACGACATGACCGTCTCCGCCGCGGAGGTGCGCGCCGACGAACCCCTCCTGCACGGGCAGGCCCCGACGGGCCAGGAGTTCCTGCGGCTGACCTTCTCCGCCACCAACGACACCGCCGCCGGGTTCGCCTGGGTCTTCGACCGCGACCTGCACCTGAGACTGCCCGACGGCACCGTGGTCGCCACCGCCGACAACTGCGGCCGCGCGCAGATCTACCCGCGCCGCACGCCACCGCCATCGGTGGGCTCGCCTGCTTCCTCGTGCCCTCCCCGGTGAGCGGCGCCTACCTGCTCACCGGGAACCGGTATGCGAAGGGTGCGCTGCGCGTGCGAAACGATCTTCGCTGAACCGGTGCGGCAAGCCTGGCCGGCCTCCGGAGGGTCATCCGGGGCACGCGCGCGACGTTAGGATGTGCGATGCCTTTCACCGCAGGCCATCCGGCCGCCGTACTCGCCCTCGCCCGCTGGGGTCTGCCGGGCTCCGCCCTCGTGATCGGTACCGTCACCCCCGATCTGCCGATGATGCTGCCGTTTCCCGAGATCGTCCACTTCGGGCACACGCCCTGGGGCCTGGTCACCTCGGACCTGGTGCTCGGCACGATCGCCTTCATCCTGTGGCAGTCGGTGTTCGCTCCCGTGGTGCTCGCCCTCGCGCCGCCCACGATCGCCGTACGCGTTCCGCGGGACGCGCCTCGGGGACTCGCTTACCACCGCAGATCGTGGGGCCGGGTCGTTCGGGTGCTCATCGCGATCCTGATCGGTGCGGCGACCCACCTCATCTGGGACGGCATCACCCACGACTGGATGTGGGGACCGCAGTACGTGCCGTGGCTGGCGGCCCGGCACGGCTCGCTGCTGGGCTGGGAGTGGGCGCAGCGGGTCAGCGACGTCGCCGGGACCGCGATCGTCGCCGGGTGGGTCGTCGCCTGGTGGCGTCGTGCGCCCGTACGCGCGGACGTGGCCGTGCTGCCGGTGCGGCTCCGCGTGCTCGCCTGGTCGGTGATCGGAGTCCCGGCCGCGGTCGGGTTCCTGTACGGGCTGCTCACGAACTCCCTGTTCGCCGCCTTCGCGTGGGGCGCCGGGCCGGGCACGGTCGGCCTCGTCGCCGTCACCGCGGTCTGGTGGTCGCGTTCGCGTCGAACGGGCGACGCGGGCACCGCCACGGCTTGACCCGTCGAGGCCGCCGCGGCGCCGGGCGAATCCGGGTTGCCGGCGTGCACACATGCGGGGCATCCTCTACCCGGACTCGGGAGGCGATCTTGGAGCGGCGGTTCGTCGAGCACGATCAGTTGGCCGGTCTCGTGCGCGAGGCCTTCGGCGCGGCGCGGCGACCGGTCGACGTCGTCCGGCTCACGGGCGGCAGCAAGAAGGGGGTGTACCGGATCACCCTCGACGATGGCGGGTCGGTGATCCTCTACGTCTGGGGCATCGACGAGAACTACTGGCCGGAAGGCGGCGACGACCTCGCCGATCCGTTCGCCGACGCCTCGGGTGCGGACCTGTTCGAGGCGAGCCGCGCACAGTTCGACGCCATCGGGGTCCGCACGCCCCGGCTGTACCTGATGGACCGCAGCGGCAGCCATCACCCGGCGGACCTGGCCCTCGTCGAGGATGTCAGGGGCGGCACGCTGGAGGCGCTCCTCGCATGCGATCGGCAGGCGGCGCAGGCGGCGCAGGCGGCGCTGCAGGAGCTCGGCGCCGCGCTGCGGGCGATGGCGCGGCAGCGGAGCCCGCACCTCGGCAAGGTCGCGCTCATCGAGAACGGGACGGCCCCGCAGGACCGCAGGCCCGAGCAGGTCGTCCTCGACCGGGCCGTGCGGCACCTGGCGGTCGCCGCCGAACGTGCCGAGCGACTGCGACCGTCGAAGAGCCGGATCGAGGACCTGATCCGCGAACGTGCCGCCGCCGTGCAGCCACGCGAGGGGTACGGCCTGATCCACGGCGAACTCGGACCTGATCACATCCTCGTCGACGGGCAGGGCCGGCCTGTGCTCATCGACATCGAAGGCGCTATGTTCTTCGACGTCGAATGGGAGCACGCGTTCACGAGCATGCGGTTCGGCAGCGCGTACGCACCGCTGCGGCAACCCGGCCTCGACACCGCCCGCCTGGACTTCTACCGGCTCGCGCACTCCCTGGCGCTGATCGAGGGCCCCCTGCGCATCGCCGACGGCGACTTCCCCGGCCGCGGGTTCATGCTGGGCATCGCGGACTGGCACATCGGGCAGGTGCTGGCGGCTGCCGGGGCGCGCTGAAAGCGATCGACACTGGTGACATCGCCGATGCGTATGCGGGCGCGGCTGACCAGGATGCCGGTGTATGAAGCATCGTCGCACGTACCGCGCGGCCGTTGCCGTCGCTGTGATCGTGACACTCGTCCCGGCCGTGCCCGCGGTCGCCGGCGAGCGGTCGCCCGTCCCGGTCGCGGTGGTCTCCGCGCCGATCCCCGGCACGGTGCCCGGTGACCGGCTCGCGCCGGCCGTCGAGGACACCTATCCGTTCTTCTCCACACCCGACGACCTCGCCGCCAAGGGCTACGTCGAGCAGGAGTTCTACCTGTCGGGCGTCGCCGACGGCTGGGACACGCAGGGCAACCAGGTAGCCACCGACGTGCCCTACCGGACCCGGATCGTGGTGCGCCGCCCGTCCGCCGATCGCCGGTTCAACGGCACCGCGCTGGTCGAGTGGCAGAACGTGACCGCCGGCTACGACCTGGACGCGCTCTGGAACGGCACGGCCATGATGCGCGCCGGATACGCCTGGATCGGCGTGTCCGCCCAGCGGGTCGGGGTCGACCAGCTGCGCGGCTGGAGCCCCGCGCGGTACGGCGGCCTCGACGTCACCGGCGGCGGGCAATACGTGGCCGACGAGCTGTCGTACGACATCTTTTCCCAGGCCGCGAAAGCGGTCGGCGCGGGCGGCTCACCGCTGGGGCGGCTCGACGTGCGCACCGTGCTCGCGATCGGCGCGTCGCAGTCCGCCGCGCGGATGACCGTCTACTACCAGAGCATCCTGCCGCAGGTCGAGCCGGTGTTCGACGGGTACGCCTTCATCGTCGGCAACGCGCCGACCCGGGTGGGCCCGGAGCCGGTGTTCCAGGTGCTGTCGGAGACCGACGTGCGCACCCCCGTCCGGCCGTCGCCCGACACCGACCGGTTCCGCCGCTGGGAGGTCGCCGGCGGAGCGCACTCCGGCTGGCGCGGCCAGCAGTACCGGGCCCCGATCTCGGTCCGCGACCTGGGGGCGGCTCCGGTCTACGACTGCGCCCAGCCGCCGTTCAGCCGGGTTCCGGTCGATCACGCCACCGCGGCCGCCTACGACCACCTGGTGCGGTGGGTGCGTACGGGCGCCGCGCCGCCGACCGCCCCGCCGCTGCTGTTCAACGCCGACGGCACCAAGGCCCGGGACGAGCTGGGGCTGGCCCTCGGCGGCATCAGGTACTCCCAGGTGACGGTGCCGACGGCGCGCAACACCGGGGACAACGCCGGGCAGTCGTTCTGCTTCCTGTTCGGCAGCCACCAGCCGTTCGACGAGGCCACCCTCGACGGGCTGTACCGCACCCGGGGTGGCTACGTCGCAAAGGTCGTGCACGCCGACCTCGGCAACGTCCGCTCCGGCTACCTGCTCCCCGCCGACGCCCTGGGCAATCTCCGCGACGCCCTCGCCTCCGGCGTGGGTGGGTGAGTCAACCGCGAGACGGTGACGCGGCACGGACTCCGCGCCGCGTCACCCCTTGGCCGTCAGGTGTTTGGCGAGCACGTCGAGGTGGCTGCCGGGGAACTCCTTCACCGCGGTCAGCAGGGTCACCGGGCCGTCGTGCAGGGATCGACGCAGTTCGGCCAGTGCCTGCTGCGCGGCCGGGTCGTCGAGTTCGGCCTCGTAGCGGGTCACGAACTCGGCCTGGCGCTCGCCGGGAGCCTCGTGATACCAGCGGCGCAGCTCGTTCGACGGGGTGAGGTCCTTGGGCCACTGCGCGATCTCGGCCCGCTCCTTGGCCAGGCCGCGCGGCCACAGCCGGTCCACGAGCACGCGCAGGCCGTCCTCGGGCGAGGGCGGGTCGTACACGCGGCGCATCCGCAGGTTGCCCGCCGGGTCGGCGCGTCTTGTCGGCATACGCCCATTGTCGGACGGCGGGCGGCGCTATCGCGCGCGCTTGGCGTCGAGTCGCTCAGGCACCGGCCAGCGCACGTCCCGGGCGAGCCCGAGCTTCTCGAAGATCCAGATGAGCCGGGCGGCCGGGTCGAGTTGGCCGCGCAGCACGCCGTGCCGGGCTCCGGTCGGATCGGCATGGTGGGAGTTGTGCCAGCTCTCGCCGAAGGACAGCAGCGCCAGCGGCCAGAAGTTGGTGGCCCGGTCCTTGCTGACGAAGGGGCGGTCGCCGACGACGTGGCAGATGGAGTTCACCGACCAGGTGACGTGGTGCAGCACGGCCATCCGGACCAGCCCCGCCCAGAAGAAGGCGCTCAACGCACCCGCCCAGGTGCCGGTGACCAGACCGCCGATCAGCGCGGGGGAGAGCAGCGACACCGCGACCAGCGGGCCGAACAGGCGGTCGACCACCTGGATGTCGCGGTCGGCGACCAGGTCGGGGGCGAACCGGGCCCGGTTGCTCACCTCGCGCCGGAACATCCAGCCGATGTGCGCGTGGAACAGTCCCTTGAGCACCGCGGTGACGCTGGTGCCGTAGCGCCAGGGGGAGTGCGGGTCGCCCTCCCGGTCGGAGAAGGCGTGGTGCCGGCGGTGGTTGGCGACCCACTGGGTCGGCGAGCCCTCGACGGCGAGAGACCCGGCCACGGCCAGCGCGACGCGCAGCCCGCGCCGTGCCTTGAACGACCCGTGGGTCAGGTGCCGGTGGTACCCGGCCGCGATGCCGAAGCCGCTGACCAGGTACGTGGTGATCGCCAGGGTCAGGTCGACACCGGACAGGCCCCAGCCCCACGCGATCGGCATGGCGGCGAGCAGGGCGAGGAAGGGGGTGACCACGAAGATCCAGATCGCGATCGCGCCTGCTCTGCTCTGCGGTGGGGCGAGCATCGGCTTCGGTCCC
Source organism: Catellatospora sp. NPDC049133 (assembly GCF_040648455.1). Lineage (NCBI taxonomy): Bacteria > Bacillati > Actinomycetota > Actinomycetes > Micromonosporales > Micromonosporaceae > Catellatospora > Catellatospora sp. NPDC049133. Next base: position 109,698 of record NZ_JBEZDT010000005.1, on the reverse strand, counting down.
TGCGCGGTACGGGGGACATCGAGGTGATCGACGACTGCCGTCGGAGTGGTCGCGCCCATGCGACTCCTGTCTGAGATCCGGTGGTGAGGTTCGAGCCGGTAAAACGACACGGCCGGGAGCCCGATGGGTTCCCGGCCGTGATCAGGTTTGCTCAGAGGACGCGAACGCCCGCCGCCTGGGGGCCCTTCTGGCCCTGCACGATGTCGAACTCGACCTTCTGGTTCTCCTCGAGGCTGCGGAAGCCGTTCGACTGGATCTCGGAGAAGTGGACGAACACGTCCGCGCCGCCGCCGTCCACGGAGATGAAGCCGAAGCCCTTGTCGGCGTTGAACCACTTCACGGTGCCCTGTGCCATGTCGTTCCTCCTCAGGAATGGGGCCGCACTCTGCGGCACCCAGCCGTTGTCCCGGCGGCAACATCCGCCCCAAGAGGAAGACGAAACCACCCGCGTGACCTGATTCGCGGGTGTCAAAAGATCAACTACTGAACACGCAAAATCACGACTGAATGACTACAACTCTCCCACACCCGCCGCGATTCCCTGCACGCGGCTCCAATTTCCCGGAAACCGCAGGCCAGCGCCGGTCGGAGCCGGTCTGCGGCTACGCTCCGGGGAGACGCTGATCACCGCCGCGTACCGGTCGAGGAGGAGTCGTGGCCGTCACATCCACCGACCCGCGCGAGCCCGTCCTGTCCGGGGCCACGGTCGTCGTGATCGGCGGCAGCGCCGGCATCGGCCTGGAAACCGCCCGGCTGGCCCGCGCCGAGAGCGCCGAGGTCATCCTCACCGGCCGCAACGCCGACCGCCTGGCCCAGGCCGCCGCCGACCTCGGCGCGCAACGCAGCGCCGCGTTCGACGCCACCGACCCGGCCGCGCTCGAACGGTTCTTCCAGGACCTGCCCGGACCGGTCGACCACGTGATGGTCACCGCCGGCCGGCCCTACTACGGGCTGCTCGCCGACATGGACGTGGAGCAGGCGCGCCGCTCGTTCGACGAGCACATGTGGCTGCCCATCAACGTGGCACGGCTGGCCACGGGCCGGGTCCGGCCCGGCGGGACACTGATCTTCATGGGTGGCACCGGTGCCCGCCGCCCGCATCCGGGCCTGACGGTCGCGGCGATGGGCACCGCGGCGCTGCCCGCGATGACCGCCAACCTCGCCCGGGAACTCGCACCGATCCGGGTCAACCTCATCGCCGCCGGGTTCGTCGACACCCCGCTGTCCGCGCAACTGCTCGGCGACGACCTCGACCGGCGCCGCGAGCGGCTGCGCGCCACGCTGCCGATCGGGCGGGTGGTCGGACCGGCGGACGTGGCCGCGCTCGCCGTGCACCTCATGGTCAACACGGCGCTGACCGGCGCGACGTACGACATCGACGGCGGGCAGCAGCTCCTGCCCGGTTGAGACGGCTCAGAGCCCGTCGACGACGTCCTTCGCCTCGCGCAGGCCCAGGCCGGTGTGCTGGCGTACCAGTTTGATCGCCTCGATCGCCCGGCCCTGCCGTTTGAGCCGGCGGGCGTCGGTCATCAGCTCCGGCCCGAGCAGCGGATCCGCCGGCTGACCGGCTGCCGTCGGCAGGCCCGACTTCGGCAGGGCTGGCGTGCCGCCGGCCGCGATCAGCTCGACGGCCTTGACCGCGTCGGCGAGCGACACCCCGGTGGCGTCCCGCCACAGCTTCACGGCAGGGATCTTCTGGCGCTGGTTCATCAGCATCCGCACCTGCTGCACGAGGAACTCGGCCTCGGGCGCGCCGGAGCCCGCGGAGCCGGTGCCGCTCGCGCGGGCGTGCTCGGCCTGGCGGGCGGCCATCGCGGACCCGAGCAGGTCGGTCGAGTCATGGCGGCTCCGCCGGGCGAGCAGCAGAGCGATGACGACGAGCAGCACCACGATGGCAGCCAGCAGGATCTCGGTCATGGCGCACACGGTATCGGGCGGCCGCCCGTCGCCTCCGGTGCGCCGAACGGCCCGCGTCGGGATGTAGACGCGGGCCGTTCGCAGGACATGTCGCGCAGACCGCGCGAGGTCACCGCTGGCCGTCACCGGCCGCGGGCCCGCCGGGTCATCGGGTCCGGTGACCCGAGGCCCGCCGGGTCGCCGTCAACGATGCGGCCACCGCCACGGCGGCCGTGGCCAGCACGGTCGCCACCAGCACCGGCCAGTGCAGGCGCAGCGCGACCGGCACGCCGACCTCTTGCTCCAGGCCTGCGGCCATGCCCAGCAGCGGCGGGACGGTCACCGCCAGGCCGAGGCCCGTGCCCAGCGCCACCACCAGCAACGCCTCGGCCGCCGCGTAACGCAGCGTCTGGCGCGGTGTGGCTCCGGCCCGGCGCAGCACGGCCAGGTCCGGGCGTCGGCTCTCGGCCGACATGGCCATCGTGTTGACGACCGCGATGCCCGTGTAGCCGACGGACAGTGCGATCAGCACTGACGCGAACAGCCACAGCAGCCGGCTGTCCTCGCCGCTGCCGCGGTCGGCGTACGCCTTCGCGTCGAGCACCTCGACCCCGGGCAGCCCGGCCAGCGTGGCGGCGTCCACTCCCACCACCGCCTCGGCCAGGGCGGACGGATCGTGGCGGCGGACCAGGTCCCGCTGCAGGATGAGATCGTCGTCGACCTGCCCGTCGGGGGTGATCTTCGCGATGGTCAGCCGCTCGGTGTTCCCGTCGGCGAAGACCACGTCGACGGTGCCGCCGACCCGCACGCCCAAGGCGTCGGCGACGCCGGCCGCGACGCTGACCGGGCCGGTCGCGGTGCCGAACGCGGCGATGGACAGGCCGTTCGCGTACACCCGGCTCGGCAGGACCGACCGGCCGCCCGCGGCGGCTTCGGTCAGCCCCGGGGTGCCGTCGGGCACCGCCACGGTGATCCCGGCCAGCTTCGCGGCCTGCCCGGCGGGGTACGCCTCCCGCATGGTGGAGACCATTCCGGACAGCAGCACCGCGAACCCGACCGTGGCGATCACCGGGGCCGCGGTGGCGGCGGTGCGCCGGGCGGCGGTCAGCGACTCGGCCCGCACCAGCATCGGTCCGGCTCCCCGGGTGCCGCGCAGCGGCCAGGAGACCAGCCGCACCAGCGGCGGCACCAGCACCGGGGCGAGCAGCGCGGCGGCGGCGGTCAGCGCCATCGCGGCGAACAGCGCCGAGTTGACCCGCTCGTCGGCCGCGGCGGTGGCGGTGCGCAGCGCCAGGAAGCCGCCTAGCAGCAGCGCGCCGCCGCCGAGCAGCCAGCGGCCAGTTCCCATGACCCGCGCCTCGACCGAGGCCTCCCGCAGCGCGGCCATCGGCGGCACCTTCGCGGCCCGGCGCCCGGCCGCGTACGCGCCGACCAGCGCGACCCCGACGCCGACCGCGACCGCCGCGAGCACCGGCAGGAGCTGCGGCCGGACCTGAAGCCCGGGATCGGCCAGGCCCCACCGCACCAGCAGCCCGCCCGCCGGACCGGCCGCCGCGGTGCCCAGCAGCGCCCCGGCGACGCCACCGGCCGCGCCGACGAGCAGCGCCTCACCCAGCACGAACCGCCGGATCTGGCCCGGGGTCGCCCCGACCGTGCGCAGCAGGCCCAGCTCACGCCGCCGCTGCGTGACGTTGAGCGCGAATGTCGACGCGACCACGAACACGGTCACGAACACCGCCAGGCTCGCCATCGCGATCAGCAGCTGGGTGCCCAGCCAGCGGGTCTTGGCCTGCTGCACCGGCTCGAGCGCGGCCCGCTGCTCACCGGTCGCGACGATCGCCGCGGGTGCGGCGTCGCGCGCGGCGGCCGCGACCGCTTCCGGATCAGCCCCGGCCCGCAGCAGCAAGCCGATCACCAGCACGCCGGGCGACAGCCGCTCCGCCGCGGCATCGGACGTGTACACGCCCGGCCCGCCGACCAGACCCGTGACGGTCACCTCGGCCGGGCCGCCGGCGGTCAGCAGCGTGGTGTGCGCGCCGACCGCGAGTCCGGTCGCGATGTCGGCGGCGACCTGCCCGTCGGCATCCGGGGCCGCACCCGCGACCAGGGGGTATCCGCCCAGCGCGGCACTGGACCAGCCGTGCCCCGCCCCGGCGTCCTCGGCGTCGCCGACCGGCCTGCCGCCGACGACGAGCTGCGCGTAGAACGAGCGGTCGGGCACCGCCGCCGCGACACCGGCCAGCCCGGCCAAGCGATCGGCCAGCGCGGCGGCGTCGGTGGCAGCCCACGGCCGCACGCCGCTGCCGACCCCGGCCGCGTCCGGCGCGACCGGCCCGTGCACCAGCACCGGCGCGGCCGCCAGGCGCTGGGGGGTGCGGGGCTGCGCCGACACGTGCACGAGCAGCGTCATCGCGATCAGCGCGACCCCGAGGGTGAGACCGGCGAACGTGCCGGCCAGCGACGCGGCCCGGCCGCGTACCGCGGCGAGCGCGATCAACGCTGCTCCAGGCGTGCCATCAGGCCGGCGATCTGCTCGGCGCGGCCGGGCATCCGGGCGGCCCCGCTGAGCCGGTCCGCGATCCGCCCGTCGCGCAGGAACACCACCTCGTCGGCGTACGAGGCCGCGACCGGGTCGTGGGTGACCATCACCACGGTCTGCCCGTGCCCGTCCACGGCGGTCCGCAGCAGGCCCAGCACCTCGCGCGAGGCCGCGGTGTCCAGCGCGCCGGTCGGTTCGTCGGCGAAGACCACGTCCGGGCGGGTGATCAGGGCGCGGGCGATGGCGACGCGCTGCTGCTGGCCGCCGGACAGCTCGGCCGGCCGGTGTGCGGCCCGGTCGGCCAGCCCCACCTCGGCGAGCGCGGCCCGCACCGCCGCCGCGCCCGGACGGCGGCCCGCCAGGCGCAGCGGCAGCTCCACGTTCTGCGCCGCGGTCAACGACGCGACCAGGTTGAACGCCTGGAACACGAAGCCGATCCGCTCGCGGCGCAGCACGGTGCGCCGCTGCTCGCTCAGCCCGCCCAGGTCGATCCCGCCGACGCGGACGGTGCCCGAGGTCAGCCGGTCGAGCCCGGCGGCGCACTGCAGCAGGGTGGACTTGCCGGAGCCCGACGGGCCCATGACGGCGGTGAAGGTCCCGGCCGGGAAGGCCAGGGTCAGTTCGTCCAGCGCCGTGACGGCCTGGGCTCCGGCCCCGTACGCCTTGCTGGCGCCGGTCAGCCCGACCGCCTCGGCGATGGGGGATGTGGTGATCGTCATGGCGTCCAGTCCACCCGCGCGGCGGGGCGGGCGCATTGGCGTGGACGGGACTTTGGAGGTAGTGCGTGCACTACCGTCACGAGATCAACCGGCGGGTACCGTCGAGCCGTGCACGCGCGTACCGCCTGGCAGGCCCTGGCTCAGCGGCCGCTGCGGTTCCTGACCTCCTGGTGGCCGTGGCGCTCCTTGGCGTACCTGGTCTCCGGGGTGCTCGTCGGCGGGCTGGTCGGCGCGGTCGTGCTCATGCTCGCCGCGGCCGGGCTGGTGCTGCTGATCGTGCTGGTCGGCGTGCTGGCGATCCTGGCGCTGCTGCTGTCGGGCATCTACGTGGCCCGGTTTGAGCGCTGGCGGCTGCGGCTGGTCGACCTCGACCCGGCCCCCGACCCGCACCAGCAGCCCGCCGTACCGGGCGCGCGGGCCTGGCTGACGACCCGGCTGCGCGAGCCCGCGACCTGGCGCGAGCTGGGCTTCACCGCGCTGTCGCTGGTCGGGCTGTGGTGGATGGACCTCGGCGTGCTGTTCGGCGCGCTCGCCGTGCCCGTCATCGTGATGCTGTCCCCGGTCGACGACTCCGACGTGTGGGGCCTGGCCATTCTCGGGTTCGTCCTGCTGCTGCCCGCCCCGTACACCATCACCGCCTGGGCCGGGGCCAGGGCCGCGTTCACCCGCGCCGTGCTCGCCCCGCGCGACGACGAGCTCGGCGCGCAGCTGCGCGAGGTGCGCGCGTCCCGGGCCCGGCTGATGGACGCGTTCGAGCTGGAGCGCCGCCGGATCGAGCGGGACCTGCACGACGGCGCGCAGCAGCGCCTCGTCTCGCTGAGCGTGCAGCTGGGCCTGGCCGGGCTCGACGCCGAACCGGGTTCGCCGGTCGCCCGGCACCTGGCCGCCGCGCAGGACCAGGTCGCGCTGACGTTGCAGGAGCTGCGGGCGCTGATCCGCGGCGTGCACCCGCAGGTGCTCACCGACCACGGCCTCGCCGACGCCGTCGGCGAGCTGGCGACGCTGTCGCAGGTCCCGGTCGGCGTCGACATCCGGCTGCCGCACCGGCTGCCCGCCCCGGTCGAGGTGACCGCCTACTACGTGGTCGCCGAGGCGCTGGCCAACATCGCCAAGCACAGCGGCGCGCACCGGGCCGAGGTGACCGGGCGGCTGCACACCGACCTGCTCGTACTGGAGATCCGCGACGACGGCACCGGCGGGGCCGACGCCGCGGCGGGCAGCGGCCTGGCCGGGCTGGCCGACCGACTGTCCGTCCTCGACGGACGGATGCGCCTGTCCAGCCCGCCGGGCGGGCCGACCCTGCTGCACGTGGAGGTGCCGTGCCACTCCGGATCGTGATCGCCGAGGACAGCGTGCTGCTCCGCGAGGGCCTCACCAGCCTGCTGGAACGCTTCGGCCACACCGTCACCGCGGCCGTCGGCGACGCCCCGGCGCTGGTCGCCGCGGTGACCGCCGACCGCCCCGACCTGGTCGTCACCGATGTGCGCATGCCCCCGGACCACAGCGACGACGGCCTGCGCGCCGCCGTCACCCTGCGCGACGCCGACCCCGCCCTGCCCGTGCTCGTGCTCAGCCAGTACGTCGAGCAGTCCTACGCCGCGAAACTGCTCGACACCGGCGGCGGCCACGCCGTCGGTTACCTGCTCAAGGACCGCGTCGGCGCGGTGGCGGAATTCGCGCGGGCCGCCGAGCGGGTCGCGGCCGGGGCCACCGTCGTCGACCCCGAGGTCGTCCGCCAACTCCTGCGCCGCAGGCAGGACCCGCTGCAGCGGCTGAGCCCCCGCGAGCGCGAGGTCCTGGAGCTGATGGCCCAGGGCCAGGCCAACGCGGCCATCGCCCGCAGCCTGTTCGTCACCGAGGCGGCCGTGAACAAACACGTCAGCAGCATCTTCACCAAACTCGACCTGCCCCCGGCCGGCGACCAGCACCGCCGCGTCCTGGCCGTGCTCGCCTTCCTCCGCGCCTGATGAAAGGAAGGGCACCTTCTACAACGCATAGCGATGTGAAGGTGCCCTTCCTTCGTGCGCGGGGGTCAAGCGGCCCCAGGCGCGGTGCGGGCCGGGGGCGTCACTGGCGGCGGGGGGCGACGGGGGCGGACAGGCCCGCGCTGAACAGCCGGGTGTCGACCTCGTTGAGCGACAGCTTGAGCGCGCCGAGGGCCACCGAGTCCGCGCCCAGGGTGGACGCGCGTACCTCGGGCATGCGCAGGACCAGCCGCTGGAGTTCGTGGCGCAGCGGGTCGAGCACGAGATCGGCGGACCGGGAGAAGCCGCCGCCGAACACGACCACCTGCGGGTCGAGGGTGAGCACCAGCGCGGCCGCGCCGACGGCGAGGTCCTTGACGTACCGGTTGACCGCGCCGCGGGCCGCCTTGTCGCCCTGCCGAGCGGCGTTGAACACCCAGGCCGCGGCGTCGTCGGGGCTGACCGTGTCGGGCACACCGGGGCAGTTCTGCAGGTGCTCGGGGGCGTTGAGCCAGCGTACGTGCTTGAGCGCGCCGATCTCGCCGGCCGCGCCGCCGAACCCGCGCCGCAGCACCCCGTCGATGATCAGGCCGGCGCCGTTGCGCATGCCGCCGAGCAGGTAGACGATGTCGTCGGCGTCGGTCGCCGCGCCCTTCCACCGCTCGGCCAGCGCCGCCAGCTTGCAGTCGTTCTCGACCACGATCGGGCAGGAGAAGCGCGCGCCGAGGTGCCCGGCCAGGTCGACGCTCTTCCAGCCCGGCAGCGGGGTGAAGAAGCTGGTCCGCCCGGCGGCGTCGACGGCGCCGGTGACCGCGGCGGTGACGGCCCAGATGTCGCCGGCGGACTTGCCTGCCCCGGTCACGCAGGCCTCGAGCACCGCGTCGAGCACGGCGAGGCGCTCGGCGGGCGCGGCCTCGGCGGCGACGGACTGCCGTACGGACTGCACGATGTTGCCGTCGAGGTCGGCCAGCAGCGCCAGGATCTTGTGCACGCCCACGTCGACGCCCACCACGTACCCGGCCCCGGCGCGGAACTGGTAGCGCCGGGCGGGGCGGCCGACGGCGCTGCTCGCGCCGGGTTCGAGCACGGTGGCCCAGCCGTCGGTGACCAGCCCCTGGGCGATGACGTCGACGGCGGGCCGGGACAGGCCGGTGCGCTGGGACAGTTCGGTGACGGTGGACGGCGGGTGGTCACGCAGCGCCCGCACGATGCTCAACGAGTTGAGTTCGCGCAGCCGCGGCAGATCCGTTCCGGTCGTAGCTAGCTCTGTCACGTTCTGTCCCTTGTTTGCGTACGGGAAGACCCGCACAATACGCTTTGATCTTTACAAAATCGTGAAGTGATGGCAAGCCCACTGACAGTGAGCTGACGGTCCGGGCCCGGCTGCGTGTCCCCCTGGCGGGGGAGTGCAACCGGGCCGGTGCCGCCGTGGGCCGGAGCCGTCTTCAGGAGATGGGGTAGGCCTGTGCCGCGGGTGTCACCGCCGGGGCGAAGTCGACCCGCCGCCCGTCGACGGCGTACTCGTACCGGCCGAGCTGCCGGACGTCCGGGCGCGCCGCCAGGTAACCGGTCATGTCGTCCAGCTCCGTGGCCGACAGCCAGCTCGGCGGGTCGGACACGGCCCGGAATCGGCAGATGTCGGCCAGGTCCCGCAGCCACTCCAGCTGCTGCTCGGTGAGCAGGTTCAGGCGGCTGCGGAAGTAGATGACGTCCGGGTCGACCTCGGCCAGCGGCTGCTGCCACAGCCGGTGCAGTGTGTTGACCACGGCGTTGCGGGCCATCGCGTCCGACGGGTCGTCGCTGGCGTAGTTCTGCCACATCGGCGCGACGTCCGGCCCGCTGCGCAGCCCGTCGAGGATGCCCAGCGACGGCAGCAGCATCGCACCGCTGCCCAGCAGGTAGACGTCGTCCCCGGCGACCTCGCGGATCAGCGCCAGCGCGTCGCGGTAGGACTGCTCCCGCTCGCCGCCGTCGGCGCGTACGCCCAGCGCGGCCCCGGCGTTGACGAAGTCGAGCTTCAGGTACTTGAAGCCCCACTCGTGCACCACCCGGTGGGTCAGCTCGGCCAGGTACTCGCGGGTCGCGGGCCGGGACAGGTCGAGGGCGTGGTAGCCGCTGCCCCAGTTGTTGCCGGCGATGACCAGCTCGCCGCGGGAGTCGCGGAGCAGCATCTCGGGCCGCTCGCGAGCCAGTTCGGAGCCGGGCAGGGCGATGAACGGAGCCAGCCACAGCCCGGCCGTCATGCCCGCGTCGACGATCCGGTCCGCCAGGGCCTTCATGCCGGAGGGGAACTTGTGATTGGGCTGCCAGTCGCCGACCAGCCGCTCCCAGCCGTCGTCGACCTGCACCACGTCGAACGGCAGCCCGCGCAGGTCGTCGACATCCTTGGCGAGCTGCTGCTCGGTGATGGTCTCGTAGTAGGCGTACCAGGAGCACCAGACGTTGCCGGCGCGGCGGCCGCTGCTGCCCAGGCGCTGCGCCAGCTGCCGGGTGTACGCGGCGAAGACCTCGTCCTCCGGGCCGTACGCGGCGAACCAGCGGTGGGCGCCGGTCTCGTACCAGCCGGAGATGGTGTCCCGGTCGGCGGCCAGCCGCGGCACGCCCAGGCCGAGCGCGCCCAGCAGCAGGATGTTGCCGTCACCGGCGTCCAGGGCGGCCACCGCGGAGGAGTGGTGGCGGGCCGGGTCGTCCCAGACGGTGTCGTCGGCGGTGAGCCGGCGCTGCGGGTTGGCGATGCGCAGCGGAGCCTCGCTCAGCCGCCGCCAGCCGCAGGGGCTCCATGAGTTGTGCCCGTGCCGGTAGAACAGGGCATCGCCCAGTCCGTGCAGCAACGCGACCCGTCCCGGTGGCAGGACCAGGCCCCCGTCGGCTGCTTGCGGGCTGCCGGGGCCGTCGTGTTCGAGGGCGAAAGTGTGGCCGGCCAGCTCGATGAGCAGTGCCATGGTTCTCCTTGGCGGGTGAGATGCAGATGAGTCGCTGGTGTGGGGTGCGGCGGGACGCGACCATGCGTCCCGCCGCACCTGTGGCGCCGTAGGGCTACTTGAACAGGGCGTTGACCTGGTCGTTGGCCTTCTTCAGGGCGGTGGCCGAGTCGCTCTGGCCGAGGATCGCCGACTGGATGGCGTCCTGCACGAGCTGGCTGACCTCGTTGCCGTGCTCGGTGATCGGCACGAAGAACGTGCCACCGGGCGCGGCGGCCTCGTCGACGAACACCTTCACGTCGCGGCCCTTGGCGGTGTGCGCGGCCAGGGCCTTCTCGCTGGCGGTCTTGATGGCGGGGAAGACCACGCCGTTGCCGCCCACGATGTTCTGGCAGTCGGCCGAGCCCAGGAACTTGACCCACTTCCAGGCCTCGTCCTTGTGCTTGGTGCCGGCCCAGATCGCGTCCGACAGGCCGTTGATCGCCGTCTTGCGGCCCTGCGGGCCGGCCGGCAGCGGAGCGAACGCGAACTTCAGCTTCGCGCCCTCGCCCAGGTAGCTGTTGATCATCCAGGAGCCCGCGAAGGTGATCGCGCCCTTGCCCGCGTTGAGCAGGGAGTCACGGCTCAGCGTGGACGCCTTGTCCAGCGCGGGGGCGTAACCCTTGGCGCTCAGCGACTTGAACCAGTCGATGGTCTGCGCCAGCTTGGGGTCGTCGTACTTGTACTGGGTGCCCCACGGGTTCTTGTCGAGGTAGGTGAACCCGTTGCTGGCGGCCAGGTTGCCCCAGCCGTTCTGGCCCTGCGAGCCGTCGGCCCACTCCGGCAGGTAGCCGAACACCTTCACCTTGGTCTTGTCGAACGCCGGGTCCAGGCCGTTGCGGCCCTTCTCGTCGACCGTGGCCTTGGCGATGAGCTGCTCGAAGGTGCCGCCGTCGGTGGGGTTCCAGGTCAGGTTCGCCAGTGACGCGGCGTCGATGCCCTGGGCCTTGAGGTGCTCGGTGTTGTAGACCAGGGCCATGGTGTCCCAGTCCTTCGGCAGGCCGAAGCGCTGGTCGCCCTTGGTGAACAGGTCGGCCAGGCCGCCCTGGTACTGCGACAGGTCCACCTTGTCGGCGGTCACGTAGGGCTGGATGTCGAGGATCTGGCCGGAGCTGACGAACTGCGGGTAGTACGAGCCCTGGTTGGTCCACACGTCCGGCGCGTCACCAGCGGCGATCTGCGTGGTCAGGTTCTGCCAGTACTCGTTCCAGGCCGCCTGGCTGATCTTGATGGTGATGTTCGGGTTGGCCTTCGTGAACTCGTCGGCGCACTGCTGGTAGGACGCCTTCTGGTTGTCGTCCCACAGCCAGTAGTCGAGGGTCACGGCCGCGCCGGGCTCCTCCTCGGTGCTGCCGCAGGCGGCCAGGCCGGCCGCCACAGCCAGGGTCAGCAGCGCCGCCCCGACCCGTGATGTGCGGATCATCATTTCCTTCTTTCTCGGGGGTGGGTGTGTCACTTGCTTCCGGTGAAGTTCAAGGACTGGACCAGCCGCTTGCCCACGAAGACGAGCAGGAGCAGCACGGGCAGGACCGACAGCGTCGAGGCGGCCATCAGGCCGGTCCAGTCGGGTTGGGTGTTGGGCGACTGCTGGAGGAACACCCCGAGCGCGACGGTGACCAGGCGGTTCTCCTCGTCACGGCCGACCAGCAGCGGCCACAGGTAGTCCTTCCACGCCCACACGGTCGTGGTGAGACCGATCGTGATGAGCGGGCCGCGGCTCATCGGCAGCGCGATGCGCCAGAAGATGCCCCACGGGCCGTTGCCGTCGAGGATCGCCGCCTCCTCCACGTCGCGGGGCAGCGACAGGAAGAACTGGCGCAGGAAGAACACCGCGAACGGCGTCATCAGGATCGTCGGGGCGACCATGCCGGCCATGGTGTTCATCCAGCCGAGGTCCTTGACCAGGATGAAGTTGGGCAGCAGCGTGAAGATCGGCGGCACCATCAGCGCCGCGATCACGATCGCGAACACCAGGTCGCGGCCGGGGAAGCGCAGCCGGGCGAACGCGTACCCGGCCATCGCGCAGAACAGGGTCTGCACCGCGGCGATCAGTCCGCAGTAGACGATCGAGTTCCACAGGTAGCCGGCGAAGTCGAGGTGCGCGCCGGACCCGCCCGCCGCGCGGGCCTCGGCCTCGGTGGTCAGGCCGAGCACCCGCAGGAAGTTGATCAGCGTCGGGTGCTCGGGCAGCAGGCTCGCGTTGTCGGTGTAGATGTCGGCGGCGGGGGTGAGCGCGGTGCGGACCATCCACCAGAACGGGAAGACGGTCACCACGATGACCACGGCCATCGCCACCCAGGCCAGGGCGCGTCCGGGGTTGAAGGTTCTGCGGGTCATGTCTGTCGTCCCCTTCACGCCAGATCCGAGCGCGAGGCGCGCAGCAGGCGCATCTGTATCGCGGTGAGCACGCCGAGGATCAGGGCCAGGAAGACCGCCGCCGCGGCGGCGTAGCCCAGGTGGAAGTACTTGAACGCCTGCAGGTAGATGAAGTAGTAGATGACCTGCGTGGCCGAGACCGGGCCGCCCTTGGTGGTGACCGCGATGGTGTCGAAGATCTGGAACGAGCCGATCAGCGACACGACCAGCACCAGCGCGAGCACCGGGCGCAGCAGCGGCAGCGTGATCCGGCGGAACATGCGCCACTCGCCCGCGCCGTCGATCGACGCGCCCTCGTAGAGGTACTGCGGGATCTGCAGCATCCCGGCGTACAGCAGCAGTGCCGTGTAGCCGGTGTAGGCCCAGGTGTTGATGCCGGCCACGGTCGGCATCGCCCAGGTCTCGTCGGTGAAGAAGCCCACGGGGCCCACGCCGACGGTGTGCAGGAGCTGGTTGACGAAGCCGAGGTTGGTGTCCAGCAGCCACATCCAGAGCAGGCCGATGGTGACGTTCGGGACCAGCCACGGCAGCAGCAGCGTCGCCCGGAGCACGACCGAGCGGGTCAGCCGGTGCATCAGCGACGCGATGCCCAGCGCCAGCAGGGTCTGCGAGCCGATGTTGAGCACCACGTACCAGGCCGTGACCAGCATCGCGTTCCAGAACTGCTCGTCTCGCAGCAGCTTGGTGTAGTTCTCCGCGCCGACGTACGTCGCCGTGTTGAGCATGTTGTAGTCGGTGACCGAGTACCACACGCCCCGGGCGGCCGGGTAGCCGTAGAAGACGGCGAATCCGACCAGCACCGGCAGCAGGAACAGCCACGCCGCCCGCCGGTCGTCTCGCGGTTTTGTCGAGCTCATCAACGTCCTCGGATCCGTCTATCGGTCGGCTCTTGCCAGCCGCCCCGCTCTCGAATAATGATGTAGACCTTCGAAATTTTGTCAACACCTCTTCGTATTACTTCGGTAACGACGAGGAGGACGACCAGCTCAGACCCGCTGCGCCAACGCTCCGACCAGGGCCTATGTGGACCCCGTGTGTCGGCTCAGTGGTGTGCCCGCGTGGCACAGGCACCTCGCACCGCCCGGAGAACAGCCCGACTCCCACCGGAGATCACCGTGAAATCACGTTCACGCGGCCGTACCGTCCTGGCCGCACTCGCCACCGCCGCCCTCGCCGCGGCCCTGACGCTCGCCGGCCCGTCCGGAGCGTCAGCCGCTCCCGCCGGACCGCCGCCCCGTCCCTCGGCGCCCGCCAGCCCCGACCCGTCCCTGCAGGTCCACGCCCTGAGCGCGGCCCCCGGGCCGGTGGACAACCCGCTCAAGGGCTGGGCCAGGTTCTACTCGCCCGGCGGCGACCAGAACAACGGCTTCCCGCACGCGCTGACCTGGGGCTATTTCGGCCTTTCCGAGATCATGACCAGCGCCTCGAACTGCGGCAGCTACAACTGGTCGATCATCGACAGCATGCTGGCCGAGACCGCCGGCTACGGCAACCAGGCCGCCATCCGCATCTACATGACCTACCCCGGCGGCACCGGCAGCCACCCGGCCAACGCCATCCCGCCGTGCTTCAACGGCAACGTCGCCACCCGCGCCGACGCCACCTGGAACGTCACGCACCCCGACTACGACAGCCCGTTCCTGATCAACGCGTTGAAGAACTTCATCGCCGCGTTCGGAGCCCGCTACGACGGCGACCCCCGGCTCGGGTTCATCCACCTGGGCCTGGTCGGGCTGTGGGGGGAGTGGCACACCTGGCCCTACGACACCGACACCGGCGACGGGCTGCCCGACTACATGCCCACCGACGCCAACGGGGCGCAGCTAGTCGCCGCCTTCGACACCGCGTTCAACACCACCAAGGTCGAGATCCGCTACGCCGACGCGGCCGGGGGCGCGGCCAACTCCCGCGACATCGGCTACCACGACGACTCGTTCTGCTTCCGGGAAGGCTCACCCTTGCAGGGCGTGACCCTGCCGCAGTCGATGGGCGGCACCTCCTACGCCCACCTGCAGCGCAACATCGCCACCGGCACCGAGAACAAGTGGATCAGCAGCTCGATCGGCGGTGAACTGCGCCCGGAGATCCAGACGTTCGCGTTCCAGTCCTGGCCGAACGGCTCCGGCACCGTCGACAACCTCAAGGCGTGCATCGAGCTCGCCCACGCCACCTGGATGATCAACGAGGGAAGCGCCGCCTACTCGCCCACGGACGCGAACGTCTCGGCCGCCGTGCGGGCGATGGGCTACAACCTCACCGTCGGCAACTCCTACTTCAAGGACACCGCCAGCGGCACGACCAACGTCGGCGTGCAGATCAGCAACACCGGCGTCGCCCCGTTCTACTACCCCTGGACCATGACCCTCGGGCTCAAGAACAGCTCGGGCGCCGTGGTGCAGACCTGGGACACCCCTTGGGACCTGCGTACCGTCCAGCCGCTGTCCATCCGGGCGTTCCCCGACTGGAACGTGGGATCGGATCCCACGTATCGCAGCTTCGGCTACCCGCAGTACTTCCAGACCAGCGTCAACCTCTCCGCGGTGCCGCAGGGCGGCTACCAGTGGGTGCTTCGGGTGAAGAACCCCCTGGAAACCGTCGACGCCGACGCCAAGAAGCTGCGGTTCGCCAACACCACCCAGAACGCGGACGGCTGGCTCGGCCTGGGCGCGGTGACCGTCGGCACCGGCGGCGGTGGCGACACCTCCGCGCCCTCGGTCCCCGCGGGGCTCACCTCCCCCGGCCAGACGTCGTCGTCGATCTCGCTGTCCTGGTCCGCCTCGACGGACAACGTCGGGGTGACCGGCTACGAGGTGTTCCGCGGCTCGACGCTGGTCGGCAGCCCGGCCGGAACCTCGTTCACCGACACCGGCCTGACCGCGTCGACGAGCTACAGCTACACCGTCAAGGCCCGGGACGCGGCTGGTAACCGTTCTGCGGCAAGCAACACGGTCACCGTGTCCACCACGTCCGGCGGTGGCACGCCCACCGGCTACGAGGCTGAGGCTTCGGGCAACACCCTGTCCGGCGGTGCTCTGGTGGCGACCTGCGCCACCTGCTCGGGCGGGTCGAAGGTCGGCTACCTCGGCAACGGAGCGTCGATGGCGTTCACCAACGTCGCCGGGGGCACCGGCGGCTCGCGAACGGTGACGATCTACTACCTGACGGCCGAGGCGCGCACCGCCGTGGTCAACGGGCAGACCGTCAACTTCGCCTCGACCGGTAGCTGGACCACTGTCGGCTCCACCACCGTCACGCTCAACCTTGCCGCCGGGAACAACACCGTCACCATCGCCAACCCGTCCGGCTGGGCTCCTGACATCGACCGCATCACCGTGTCCACCGCGGGCGGCGGAGGCGACACCACCGCGCCGAGCGCCCCCATGGGCCTGGCCTCGCCGAGCAAGACCGCCAACTCGGTCACGCTGTCGTGGAGCGGCTCGACCGACAACGTCGGCGTGACCGGCTACCAGATCCTGCGCGGCGGCAGCCCGGTCGGCACGTCGACGACCACCGGTTTCACCGACACCGGGTTGGCCGCGTCGACCGCGTACACGTACACGATCAAGGCCTATGACGCCGCCGGGAACTACTCGGCCGCGTCGAGCCCGCTGACCGTGACGACCAACGCGGGCGGCACGACGCCCGTCAGTTACGAAGCCGAGTCCTCCGGCAACACCCGGACCGGCACCGCGGCCGTGGCATCCTGCGCGGCCTGCTCGGGCGGTTCGAAGGTCGGCTACGTCGGCAGCGGCGCGACCCTGTCGTTCAACAACGTCGCCGGTGGCACGGGCGGCACGCGCACCGTGACGATCCACTACCTGTCGGCCGTGGCACGTTCCGCCACGGTCAACGGCCAGACGGTGAACTTCGCGCCCACCGCCAACTGGGACACCGTCGGCACCACCACGGTCACCCTGAACCTGACGGCGGGCAACAACACCATCACCTTCGCCAACCCCTCCGGCTGGGCGCCTGACATCGACCGCATCACCGTCGGCTGACCCTGCCTCGCACGCTCCGGCCAGGCAACGGGGGCCTGGCCGGCCCACCCCCGACCGAGGAAACCCACATGAGAAGAACAGTCCGCCTCACGGTCGCCCTGCTGGCGGCCCTCACCCTCGCCGCGGGCACCCCTGCCGCGGCTCGGCCCGCGCCCACCACACCGGCGTGGACGCCGCTGGCCTACGCCTCCGCGCCCGCCGACAACCCGCTCAAGGGCTTCATGCCGTACGCGGGCAGCTACCAGACCTTCCCGTACAGCATGGAATGGTTCTACCTGCCGGTGCGCGACGTCATGACCGGCCCGAACCAGTTCCGCTGGGACGCCGTGGAACGCCAGCTC
The DNA here is from genome assembly GCF_040648455.1 of Catellatospora sp. NPDC049133. Taxonomy (NCBI): domain Bacteria; kingdom Bacillati; phylum Actinomycetota; class Actinomycetes; order Micromonosporales; family Micromonosporaceae; genus Catellatospora; species Catellatospora sp. NPDC049133. The sequence continues at coordinate 92,902 of NZ_JBEZDT010000005.1, read as the reverse complement.
AACGCGATCGCCGCCCGGGGCCACCAGGCCGTGTTCCGGTTCTACCTCGACTACCCGGGCAAGCCCACCGGCATCCCGCAGTACCTGCTGGCCCAGGGCCTGGCCACCCACGCCTACGACGACTTCGGCAACAACGGCGTCAGCGTCGCCCCCGACTACAGCGACCCGCGCCTGGTCAGCGCCCTGCAGAACTTCATCACCGCGCTCGGGCGCAAGTACGACGGCGACCCGCGCATCGGCTTCCTCACGCTCGGCCTGATCGGCTTCTGGGGCGAGTGGCACACCTGGCCCTACGACGGCTGGACCAAGCCGGAGAACTGGATGCCGTCCACCGAGATCCTCACCGGCATCCTGAACGCCTTCGAGACCTCGTTCGACGAGACCCGGCTGCTGGCCCGCTACCCGAGCCCGCAGAACAAGGAGCTGGGCATCGGCTACCACGACGACTCGTTCGCCTTCGAGACGCTGCCCGTGCAGTCATGGCACTTCGTGCAGCGCCTCATCGACGAGGGTGTCACCGACAAGTGGCAGCGTGAGCCGATCGGCGGCGAGCTGCGCCCCGAGATCCAGTCCTGCCTGTTCGAGCAGCCGGTCAGCTGCGGGCAGTACGAGGACTTCACGCAGTCCGTCGACCAGACCCACATCAGCTGGATGATCAACCACGCGGCGTTCGCCCCGGACGGCTACACCGGTGACGAGTACTTCCGTGCCCTGGCCGCGGCCAAGTCGCTGGGCTACGAGCTGACCGTCACCGAGGCGGCACTGTCGCGCGACCGGGTGTCGGTGCGCGTGGCCAACCGCGGCACCGCGCCCTTCTACTACGACTGGCGCGCCGAGCTGGCCGCCGTCGACAGCCAGGGCCGTCTGGTGAAGCGCTGGAAGACCGACTGGACCGTGACCGGCATCCAGCCCGGCCAGGACCCCGCCGAGCTGACCAGCCGCATCGACACCCGCGGCCTGCGCCCCGGCAGCTACGACATCGTGCTGCGCGTGGCCAACCCGCTGCCCAACGGCATCCCGATGCGGTTCGCCAACACCAGCCAGGACATCCACACCGGCTGGCTGCACCTCGGGGCCGTCACCACCCGCTGACGGCGCCGCCGCACCACCCGCACCACGGCGCCGCCGGCACCCCGTCGGCGGCGCCCGCACCGAACCCCTTGCTGTTCCTGCACTTCGTCCCGAAGGGAACACCGGTTCATGCCATCCCTACGCAAGCTGCTCGCCACGACGGCGGCAGCGCTGACGATCGCGCTGGTCGCCACCAGCGCGGCCGCCGCACCCGCGGGCCCGCCCGCCCGGCCGCCCGCCGGACCCGGCCCCGACACCAGCCTGACCACCCACACCTACACCTACGCCGACGCCGCGCTCGGCCAGCCGCTGAAGGGGTTCGCCCCCTACCTCTTCCCCGGTGACAACCTGTCCACCAAGTACCCCGGCGGCCTGGTCTGGAGCTACTTCGCCCTCAACGAGGTGATGAAGGACCCGGCCAACTGCGCCGACATCGACTGGAGCGTCTTCGAGAAGGCGCTCGACGAGGCCGCCGTCTGGAGCCGCCAGACCGCGTTCCGCTTCTACCTGGAGTACCCGGGCGGCAGCGGCACCCACCCCGGCAACGGCATCCCGCCGTGCCTGAACGGCAAGATGGCGCTGCGCACCAACGGGTTCTGGGGCACCGTCAGCCCCGACTACGACGACCCGGACGTCATCAGCGCGTTGGTCACCTTCATCAACGCGTTCGCCGCCCGCTACGACAAGGCCGGGCCCGGCGGCACCGCCGACCCGCGCATCGGGTTCATGTCGCTGGGCCTGGTCGGCCTGTGGGGCGAGTGGCACACCTGGCCCTACGACCGGGACCTGGCCGACGGCTACCCGAACCTGATGCCGACCGACACCACGATCCGCACCATCATCGGCGCGTACGACACCGCGTTCGACAACATCCAGCTGGAGGTCCGCTACCCCCTGGCGGGCACCGAGACCGCGAACATCGGCTTCCACGACGACTCCTGGCCGTACAAGGAGTTCCGCAACGGCGGGCAGCTCAAGAGCATGACCCTGCCGATGTCGATGAACGGCTGGGAGGACGCGTTCCTGCAGCTGCAGCTCAACACCGGCACCGAGAACCGGTGGGTCACCCAGTCCATCGGCGGCGAGGCCCGGCCCGAGATCCAGGGCACCCTCTACGCCAACTGGCCGGGCGGGTCCGGGCAGGTCGACGACGTGCTCGCGGCGACCGAGCTCACCCACATCACCTGGATGATCAACCAGACCGGCGCGGGCGGGTACAGCACCAGCGACCCGAAGGTCTCCGCCGGTGTCCGCAAGATGGGCTACAACCTGCACATCCCGCAGGCCAACTTCAATGCCACCGCCTCGGGCGCCTTCAAGGTCGGCGTTACCGTGCAGAACGACGGCGTCGCCCCGTTCTACTACCCGTGGACGGTGCAGCTCGGCCTGCGCAACAGCGCGGGCACGGTCGTGAAGACCTGGGACACCAGCTGGGACCTGCGCACCGTGCAGCCCCTGAAGATCCGCGCCTTCCCGGACTGGAACGTCGGCGCCGACCCGAAGTACCTCGACTTCGGCCGGCCGGTCAACTTCGCCACGACCGTCAGCACCGCGGGCGTGCCCGCAGGCGCTTACAGCCTGGTCCTGAAGGTGCGCAACCCCCTGGAGGCGGTGACCCAGGACGTGCTGCGCGCCCGCCCGGCCGCCAGCAGGCTCACCGACTGGATCATCGACCAGTGGCGGCCGCGCCTGCCGCTGTCGTTCGCCAACACCAACCAGGGCGCCGACGGCTGGGTCAACCTCGGCGCGGTCAGCACCTCGGGGACCTGCACCGGTGACTGCACCGCGCCGTCGGTCCCGGCGAACCTCGCCGTCACCGGGGTCACCAACACCAGTGTGTCGCTGTCCTGGTCCGCCTCGACCGACAACGTCGGCGTGACCGGCTACCAGGTGCTGCGCGACGGGGTCCAGGTCGGCACCCCGACCGGGACGACGTACACCGACAGCGGGCGCTCGCCGGGGCAGACCTACCAGTACACGGTTCGGGCGGTCGACGCCGCGGGCAATGTGTCCAATTCGTCCGCAACGATGTCGGCGACGACCACGGGGTGCGCGGGTGACTGCACCGCCCCGAGTTCTCCCACTCTGTCCTCGCCGGGCAAGACCGACACGAGCGTGTCGCTGTCGTGGACGGCATCCACGGACAACGTGGGCGTGACCGGTTACGAGGTGTTCCGGGGCGGGACGCTGGTCGCCAGCCCGACGGGCACGTCGTTCACGGACAGCGGCCTGACCGCGTCGACGGCCTACAGCTACACCGTCAAGGCGCGTGACGCGGCGGGCAACCGGTCGGCGGTCAGCAACACGGTCGCCGTCACCACGAACGCGGCACCGCCGCAGCCCACCGGCTTGGTGCTCGACAACTACGACGGCACCCCGGCGTACCCGTCGGCGAACCAGAACGACCTCGGCAAGTGGACCGGCGGCAACTGCTTCCTCGACGGCGGCGGCAACGGCGTGATCACCGGCGGGGCGCTGAGCCTGCGCTACAACAACTGCGGCTGGTTCGGCTCCGACGTCGGCGTGGACCTGAGCTCGTACACCTACCTGGTCGTGCGGATCAAGGGCGCGGCCGGCGGCGAGCAGACCCACTTCAACCTGGGCCTGGGCGGTTCGACGAAGGTGTTCGGCGACTTCACCCTCGACGGCGGCGCGCACCCGGTGATCACGACGTCCTACCAGGACATCAAGATCCCGATGGTCGCCAACGGCATCAACCGCAACAGCCCGTCCCAGCTGGCCATGGGCTTCTGGTACGGCGGCAACTCCACCATCACCATCGACCACATCTCGTTCCAGTAGTCGCCCGGCCGCCTGGCAGGGCTCCCGACCCGGCCAGGCGGCCTACCCTCCCGATGCACAGGAAGGCTGCCATGCCCACCCGCTTCATGCGGATGTTCACCGCGACAACGTTACTGGCCACCGTCGCCGCCGTGGCGCTCGGTGCCGCGCCGGCCCAGGCCGCGACCGTCACCTACTCGGCCGACCTGGCCACCGCGTTCGCCAACCCGGAGCGCGGCTACCACAACCGCTACGAGATCATCAACGACCCGGCGGTCAACGACTACGTCAACGCCGCCACCATCCCCGGCTTCAACCCCGACCTGCTCGACCGGACCTTCGCCCGTGCCAAGGCCAACGGCAACACCCTGGTGCACAGCTACCTGCACCTGGACAAGTACAAGACCCAGGCCCTGCCGCAGGCGCTGCTCGACAACCTCGCCTCCGGCCTGGCCGCGGTCCGCACCGCCGGGATGAAGATCGTCCTGCGGCCCGCGTACACCTGGGACGGCTACGCCAGCGTCGCCGAGTCGCAGATCCTCGCCCACATCGCCCAGATCAACGCCGTGATCACCGCGAACGCCGACGTCGTGCTGCACCTGGAGACCGGCTACCTGGGCGCGTGGGGGGAGTGGCACACCGGCACCCTCACCAACTCCTCGTCTGTCGAGGAGGCCCCCGCCCGGTACCGCATCGTCAAGAAGATCGCCGACACCACCCCGGCGAGCATCCCGCTGGCGATGCGCTACCCGATCTACATCAAGGAGATGATCGACCCGACCTCCTGCGTCGTGCCCGAGGGCTGCGGCCTGACCCAGGCGCAGAAGGACCGGATCAGCTTCCACAACGACTGCTTTCTCGCCGACGTCAACGACATGGGCACCTACGACAACCCGTCCTGGATGGGCTGGTACTACATCGAGCAGAAGAAGCAGTGGATGTACGACCTGGCCACCTCGACCGGGTTCAACAAGATGGTCGGCGGGGAGACCTGCGGCTCCGACGGCTACAACGACGCCGCCTGCGTCAACGCGCAGACCGAGATGAACAGGCTCAACTTCACCGAGATCAACGAGGACTACGCGGCCGTCAACACCGACAAGTGGAAGGCCGCCAACCTCGCCGCGAGCGGCAACGACCCGGCCGAGACGTGCTTCACCCGCATCAAGCGCAAGATGGGGTATCGCCTGAGGCTGCTCGACGCCACGTTCCCGACCGCCGTGGCCCCCGGCGGCAGCCTGGCGCTGACCGCGCACCTGAACAACGACGGCTGGTCCGGCCTGATCAAGCACCGCACCGCCTACCTGGTGCTCGACAACGGCGCCAACCGCTACAACCTGCCGCTGAGCAGCGTCGACCCGCGCAGCTGGCTGGCCGGGGCGAGCACCGTCACCGCGAGTGTCACCGTGCCCGGCGGCGCGGTGGCGGGCAACTACAAGCTGGCGCTGTGGCTGCCGGACCCGACGGCGGCGCTGCATTCCCGGCCGGAGTACTCGATCCGGCTCGCCAACACCGGCACCTGGGACGCGGCCAAGGGCTACAACGTGCTCGCGTCCTCGGTCACCGTGGGCTCCTGCACAGGTGACTGCACGGCTCCGTCGACGCCGGCGGGCCTGACCGTGTCCGGGGTGACGAACACGAGCGTGTCGCTGTCCTGGACGGCGTCCACGGACAACGTGGGCGTGACCGGCTACCAGGTGTTCCGCGGCGGCACGCAGGTCGGCACCGCGTCGGGGGCCTCGTTCACGGACACCGGCCGCTCGCCGGGGCAGACGTACCAGTACACGGTCCGGGCGGTGGACGCCGCGGGCAACGTGTCCGGGCAGTCGGCCACGGTCTCCGCGACGACGACAGGCTGCTCCGGGGACTGCACCGCGCCGAGCGCGCCGACGCTGTCCTGGACCGGCAAGTCCGACACGAGCGTGTCGCTGTCCTGGACCGCGTCCACGGACAACGTCGGCGTGACCGGCTACGAGGTGTTCCGTGGCGCGACCCTGGTCGGCAGCCCGACGGGCACCACGTTCACCGACACCGGCCTGACCGCGTCCACGGCCTACGCCTACACGGTCAAGGCACGTGACGCGGCGGGCAACCGCTCGGCGGCGAGCAACACGGTCGCGGTGACCACGGATGCGACGCCGCAGCCGCCCACCGGGCTGATCCTGGACAACTTCGACGGCACCCCGGCGTATCCGTCCGCGGCGCAGAACGACCTCGGCAAGTGGACCGGCGGCAACTGCTTCCTCGACGGCGGCGGTTCCGGCACGGTCACCGGCGGGGCGCTGAGCCTGCGCTACAACAACTGCGGCTGGTTCGGCTCCGACGTCGGCGTGGACCTGAGCGCCCACACCTATCTGGTCGTGCGGATCAAGGGCGCGGCGGGTGGCGAGCAGAATCACTTCAACCTCGGGCTGGGCGGGTCGACGAAGCTGTTCGCCGACTTCACCCTCGACGGGGGAGCGCATCCGGTGATCACGACCGGCTACCAGGACATCCGCATCCCTCTGGTCGCCAACGGCATCAACCGCAACAGCCCGTCCCAGCTGGCCATGGGCTTCTGGTACGGCGGCAACTCCACGGTCACCATCGACCACATCACCTTCCAGTAGCCGATCACCCGGCCGGCCGGGCTCCGCACGCCTCGGATGCCTGGTCGGCCGGCCACCTGCCGGTCGAATATCGGCAATCGACTCATTTTAGGAGTTTTGCGATATAGGCGCAGCATACGCGGGCAGAATGAGCGCGAAGACTCCCTGGTCGCGGAGGCGGGACGCTCATGTCGAACGTAGATCTGGCCCGGATTCAGTTCGCGATGACGTCGATCTACCACTTCATCTTCGTGCCGATCACCATCGGGCTGGCCTTCCTCACCGCGATCCTGCAGACCGTCTGGCACCGCACGGGCCGCGACGAGTACCTGCGCCTGACCAAGTTCTTCGGCACCCTGCTGGTGATCAACGTGGTCGTGGGCGTGGTCACCGGCCTGGTGCAGGAGTTCCAGTTCGGCATGGACTGGTCGGCGTACTCGCGGATGGTCGGCGACGTCTTCGGTGCGCCGCTGGCGATGGAGGGCCTGGCCGCGTTCTTCCTGGAGTCGACGTTCCTCGGATTGTGGATCTTCGGCTGGGGCAAGCTGCCGCGCCGGATCCACCTCACCTCCATCTGGCTCGTGGCGCTGGGCGCCGCCGGATCCGCGGCGTTCATCCTGGCCGCGAACTCATGGATGCAGCACCCGGTCGGCTACGAGATCAACGCGACGACCGGGCGTCCGCAGCTCAACAACATCTGGGCGGTGATGACCAACCCGGTGTTCCTGTGGGGCTACGCCCACGTGCTGCTCGCCGCGCTGGTCACCGGCTGCGTCGTCATGCTGGCCGTGTCGGCGTGGCACCTGCGGCGCCGATCCGAGGCCCCGGTGTTCGCCCGCTCGGCGAAGCTCGCCCTCGTCCTCCTGGCCCCCGCCATGATCTTCCAGATGTTCATCGGCAGCGAGCTCGGCGTCGTCGAGGGCAAGTACCAGCCGATGAAGATCGCCGCGGCCGAGGCGCAGTGGGAGACGTGCCAGCCGTGCTCGTTCTCGATCTTCCAGATCGGCGGCGGCAAGCAGGACCAGACCCCCACGAAGATCATCGAGGTGCCGCACCTGCTGTCGCTGCTCGCCACCAACCACTGGAACGGCCAGGTCATCGGCCTGAACGAACTCAACGCCCAGTACCAGCAGCAGTACGGCCCCGGCGACTACGTGCCCAACGTCTTCATCCAGTACTGGGCCATGCGCGTGATGGCGTACCTCGCGCTGGTGATCGTCCTGCTCGGGTTCTGGGGACTCTGGGTGATGCACCGCAAGCGGCTGGAGACCGCGCACCGATTCCTGTGGCTGGCCGTCTGGGCCCCGGTCCTGGTCGTGCTCATGAACACCGCCGGCTGGCTGCTCACCGAGAGCGGCCGCCAGCCATGGATCGTGCAGGGCCTCATGCTGACCAAGAACGGCGTGTCACCGTCGGTCAGCGCCACCACGGTCGCGATCAGCCTGACCGTGTTCTTCCTGCTCTACGCCGCGCTGACGCTGGTCTGGCTGGTGCTGATGCTGCGCTACGCCCGAAAGGCGCCGCCACCGACCGTGCCCGCCGCCGACGACGTCACCACGCCCGAACCGACCTTCGCTCGCTGAGGCCGCCATGACACTGCCCGACATCTGGTTCATCGCCATCGCCGTGCTGTGGACCGGCTTCTTCATCCTGGAAGGCTTCGACTTCGGGGTCGGCATGCTGCACGGCGTCGTCGGCCGCGACGACGCCGGCCGGCAGATGGCCGTCGGCTCCATCGGACCGCTGTGGGACGGCAACGAGGTCTGGCTCGTCGTCGCCGCCGCGGCCATGTTCGCGGCGTTCCCCGGCTGGTACGCGACCATGTTCTCCGCCCTCTACCTCGCCCTCGTGCTGGCGCTGGTCGCGCTCATCGTCCGCGGCATGGCCTTCGAATACCGCAACAAGGACGCCCACCCGCGCTGGCGGCGCACCTGGAGCACCCTCATGACCGTCGGCAGCGTCGTGGCACCCTTCGTGCTCGGCGTCGGGCTCGGCGACCTCCTGCACGGCCTGCCGATCGGCGCCGACCAGGAGTACGCGGGCACCTTCGCCGACCTGCTGCCGCCCTACTCGCTGTTCGTCGGCCTCACCTTCGTGCTGCTGTGCGCGCTGCACGGCGCCACGTTCCTGGCCCTGAAGACCACCGCCGACGTTCGCGAACGCGCCACCCGCCTCACCCGCCGGGTCGCCCCGTTCACCGCGCTCGCGGTGCTGATCTACATCACCTGGTCCCACGTCCTGTCGGGCAAGGGCTTCTTCCCCAACGTCATCGAGATCGCCGCGGTGCTGGCCGTGCTCGCCGCCGCGTGGCTGGTCAAGGAAGGCAAGGAAGGCTGGGCGTTCACCGCCACGACCTTCGCCATGGCCACCAGCGTGCTGGTCATCTTCACCAACCTCTACCCGCGCGTCATGGTCTCCACCCTGGGCGAGGCCAACGACCTCACCCTGGCCAACACCGCGTCCGGCTCCTACGCCCTCACGGTCATGACCTGGGTCCTCGTCGTCCTGCTCCCGGTGGTCCTGCTCTACCAGGGCTGGACCTACCACGTCTTCCGCCGGCGCATCACCGCCGCCGACCTCGGCGACGAGTGACCCGCTCCGCCGCCGACCCGGCCGCGTGATCAAAAGACGCTATGATCGCCGGATTCGGGTCATGGGGGAGGACAGTTGACAGACACCGCCGTCGCCCCCGCGGGAGCATCCGGCCAAGCCGGAACCGGCAGGCGGCGCGGACGAGCCCCCCTGACGCTCGCCCGGTGGGCGCTCGGTGTCGTCGGCGCGGTGTCGGGCGGGCTGCTCCTCGTCCGGCTCACCGGCCTGGACGCGGGAACCCCGCTGGCGGTGCCCGTGGTGCTGGTCCCGTACGCGGCAGCGCTCAGCGTGCTCGGTCTGGGCGTCATGCTCGCCGTCCCCGCGTTGCGCTCGCGATGGGCGGTGATCGCCGCCGCCCTGCTCGTGGCCGCCCAGGTCGCGGTGCTGACTCCCCGGTTCCTGCCGGACGGGCGGCAGGTCCCGCCAGGGGCGGTCGAGCTGCGGGTGGCCACGATCAACGCCAACGTCGGCGGCGCGGACCCGCAGGAGCTGGTGCGCCTGGTCCGCGAAGAGCGCATCGACGTGCTCGCCGTGCAGCAGCTGCCGACCGCGGGCATCGCCGCGCTCACCGAAGCCGGGCTGGACCGGCTGCTGCCCCACCATGAGCTGCGCCCCGAGTACGACTCCTCGATCTACTCGCGGCTGCCGCTGTCTCTCAGTGGGCCGCTGAACGCCGACACCGCCTGGCCGCAGACCACTGCGGCGGTGACCGTCGGCGGGCGCACCGTACGCCTGATCGCCGTGCACACGTACTACCCGGTCGGCGACCCGCAGCGGTGGACCCGGGACATGGCCGCGCTCGCCGACGTCGCCCGTTCGGCCGGCCCGGACATGGTGTTCCTGGGCGACTTCAACGCCACACTGGACCACGCGCCGATGCGCGACCTGCTTACGGCGGGCCTCGTCGACACCCACGCCGAGCTGGGCCGTGGCTGGGCCCGCACCTGGCCCGTGGGCAAGACTCTCGTGCCGCCCCTGGTGCAGCTCGACCACGTCCTGCACGGGTCCGGCCTGGTGGGCGTCTCCGTCGGCGAACGCACCGTGCCGGGCACCGACCACCGGGCGGTCGTCGCCGTCCTGGCGGTGCCGCCCGCGTAATGCCCCAAGGGAGCGGGCACAGGACCTGCTGGAGTCACCGGACGCCTATGCGAGAAAGCGTCCGGCACGCAGCTCGGGTATCCGGGCGACTTGATTTGGCAACGCCAGGCTCGCGTCGACGGACAGCAGTGACAGCAGCCGGAGCGGCCGTCCGGTCTGGGCGGCCGCCTGCATCTTGTGGTTGCCGTCGAGCAGGAAGTGCGTCAGCGCCCAGTGGGTGGCGTACTCGCCGGTGATGTTGGCGGCGGGCGCGCAGATGTCGAGGATCGACACCGCGACCGCGGTCATCGTGCTCCGCTCGGCGAGCGCCTCGGCGTGGGCCGCGACGCGGGCGGCCTCGTTCCAGGACGGCGGCACCATCGGCACGACGAACTCGAACAGGTGCGTGCCGTCGTCGACCCTGGTGCCGAAGGTGCGGTAATAGGGCGTGCGCGGATTCTCCGGCAGGTCCCAGAAGTTGTTCATACCCCAGACGGCGACCTGCTCCTCGGCGAAGTAGTCGCCGGGCTGCGAGGGGCGGACCAGCCGGGGTTCGACCGACAGCAGCAGGGGCAGATAGTCCCCGCGCGGCAGAAGTTCACTGAACCGGGTCACCACGTCCTGGTCGATGTCGTGCAGGCCGTCGGTGAGCCGGTGCTCGACGTCGGCGATGGAGCACGTCTCGTTCGCGCCCTCCATGCGTTCGAACAGGAACGCGCAGGTGCCGCACCAGAAGCTCAGCTCGTAGGCGGGCTTGTCGCCCAGCCACAGGAACCGGCGGCCGCGCCAGGCGCCGTCGGGTTTGGCGTCCTCGCCGAAACGCAGCCGCGGCTCGGACTCGGTGCCGAGCGACTGAACCGGTCCAGCCGAGATCAACATAGGTGCAGGCTAACTGACCTTGGCGGGTATGTCGCAGGCGTTACCGCGAGATATTGACAGCGTTAATTGAGCGCCCTAGGGTCTGGGCACCGGCCGTGCAATGAAACGTTTTAATCGACGCGATCTTCTCATAAGGAGACGCCATGCACCGTCCCGATCCCGTATCCAGCCCCCGTGGACGACTGGCAGCCGTCCTCGCCGTCCTGCTCACCGCCACCGCCGTCCTGTCCGCCGTACCCGCTGCCGCCGCCACCCCGGTCAGCGTCAGCGGCGCGCACTGGATCTGGTATCCCGAGGGCGACCCGCGCACCACCGCGCCCGCCGCCCACCGCTACTTCCGCAAGACCTTCACCGCGCCCGCCGGCACGGTCACCGACGCACAGCTCGTCGTGACCGGCGACGACACGGTCGACGTGTGGCTCAACGGCAAACCCCTCGCAGGGTCGCCCCGGGCCGTCGACTCCTGGAAGAACGCCCTCTACATCGACCTGGCCCCCGCCCTGGTCAGCGGGACGAACACCCTGGCGATCGCCGCGCAGAACACCGCGTCCGGCCCGGCGGGCCTGCTCGGCCGGGTGCAGGTGACCACTGCGGGCGGCACCACCGACCTGATCACCGACGGCGGCTGGAAGGCGTCGCAGAGCCCCGCGACCGGCTGGGAGCAGCCCGGATTCAACGACAGCGGCTGGCCCGCCGCCGCCGACCTGGGGGCCTACGGCGTCGCCCCGTGGAACAGCTCGGTGATCGCACCGGCGGGTTCCGGCACCTCGCCGTTCGCGGTGGGGGAGGCGACCGTCGAGCGGCGCGTCAACCCGCTGGGCGTGGACGCCGCCGTGCCCCGGTTCGGCTGGAAGCTGACCTCCGGCACCGGCCAGCAGTTCCAGGCCGCGTACCAGGTGATCGTGGCCAGCAGCAGTGCCAACGCGGGCAGCGGCACCGGCGACGTGTGGGACAGCGGCCGGGTCGTCGGCCGTCAGGCCGTCGACGTCGCCTACGCCGGTCCCGCGCTGACCTCGCTGCGCCGCTACCACTGGCGCGTGCGGGTCTGGGACACCCACGGCCGCGTCAGCGGCTGGAGCACCACCCAGTTCTTCGAGACCGGCCTGCGCAACCCGGCCACCGAATGGCAGGCCTCCTACATCGGCCAGCCCGCCGTCACCGACGGCCTGAGCGGCGCCACCTGGATCTGGTATCCCGAAGGCGACCCGATCGCCGGACTACCGCCGATGACCCGCTACTTCCGCCGCACCGTGAGCCTGTCGAGCGCGCCGGCCCAGGCGAGCCTGGTCGTCACCGGCGACGACACCGCCGACGTGTGGGTCAACGGCACGCAGGTCAGCAGCTCGCCGCGGGTCGTCGACTCGTGGAAGCAGGCGACGGTCGTCGACCTGGCGGGCCGGCTGACCACGGGCAACAACGTCATCGCGGTCGCCGCGCAGAACACCACCCAGTCGCCGACCGGTGTCATCGCCAAGCTCACCATCGGCGGCGGCCCCACCGTCACCACCGACGCGAGCTGGAAGGCGTTCCAGTCCGCCCCGTCGGGCTGGCAGCAGGTGGGCTTCAACGACAGCGGCTGGGCCGCCGCGCGAGCGCTCACCGCGTACGGCAGCGGTCCGTGGGGGTCCAACGTGGTCGTGCGTCGGGCGGCTCCGCTGCTGCGCAAGGGCTTCACGATCAGCAAGGCGGTCGCCTCGGCCCGCCTGCTGACCACCGCCCTCGGCCTGCACGAGACCCGGCTCAACGGGGCCAAGGTCGGCGCGGACGCGCTCGCGCCCGGCTGGACCGACTACAACAAGCGCCTGCAGTACAAGGTGTACGACGTCACCGGCCAGCTGCGGCAGGGCACCAACGCCCTCGGCGCGTGGCTGGGCAGCGGCTGGTACTCGGGCAGCCTCGGCATGGCCGGCTCGCAGCGCTACGGCACCCAGCCGTGGTACTCCGCCCAGCTGCACATCACCTACACCGACGGCACCAGCGCGGTGATCCGCACCGACAACACGTGGAAGGTCGCCACCGGCCCGATCCGCGCCGAGGACCTGTACGCCGGTGAGGAGTACGACAACCGGCTCACCGTCAACGGCTGGGACGGCCCGGACTACAACGACGCCTCCTGGGCTACCGCCGCGGCCCGCACCGGCACCGCGCCCCGGCTGGTGTCGCAGGTGGACAACGGCGTCACCGTGCAGAGCGAGCTGCGCCCGGTCTCGCTCAACCAGCCCAAGCCCGGCGTATGGGTGTTCGACCTCGGCCAGAACTTCACCGGCTGGAACCGGCTGCGGGTCACCGGAACCGCCGGGACCGTGGTCACGATGCGCCACGCCGAGGTGCTCAACGCCGACGGCACCATATACACCGACAACCTACGCGCCGCGGGCCTGGCCACCGACCGATACACCCTGGCCGGAACCGGCGCCCAGGAGGTCTGGACGCCGCGGTTCACCGTGCACGGCTACCGCTACGTCGAGGTGACCGGCTTCCCGGGCACCCCGAACCTGGACACCGTCACCGGCCTGGCCGCCTGGACCAGCGCGTCCCAGCCGGGCACGCTGACCACCTCCAACACCCTGATCAACCAGCTCCAGCAGGCGATCGTCTGGGGGCAGCGCTCCAACATGCTGTCCATCCCGACCGACTGCCCGAACCGCGACGAGCGGCTCGGCTGGACCGGCGACATCGCCTCCTTCGCGGCCACGTCCACGTTCAACATCGACATGCAGGCGTTCCTGGACAAGTTCGCCGACGACCTGACCGACGCCCAGCACGCCGACGGCGCGTTCACCGACACCGCACCCGACGCCTGCTGCGGCGCGGGCACGGCCGGCTGGGGCGACGCGGGCGTGATCGTCCCGTATACCCTGTGGCAGCGCTACGGCGACCTCAACGTCGTCAACCAGCACTTCGACGCGATGGCCCGCTGGGTCGACTACCTGCGGTCCACCTCCGGCGCGGACCTGATCCGCAACACCGGCGGCTACGGTGACTGGCTCAACGTCAACGACGACACCGCCCGGGACCTGATCGCCACGGCGTTCTTCTCCTGGTCGGCGCGCCTGGTGTCGCGGATGGCCGCGGCGACCGGGCGCACCGCGCAGGCGAGCAGCTACGGCACGCTCGCCGACCAGGTCGCCACGGCGTTCACCAACCGCTGGGTCGCCGCCGACGGCACCGTCGCCGGCAACACCCAGACCGGGTACGTGCTGGCGCTGGCGTTCGGGCTGCTGCCCGCCAGCCGGGTCGCCGGGGCGGTCAACAAGCTCGTCGCCGAGGTCGCGGCGTCCGGCGGGCACCTGACGGTCGGCTTCCTCGGCGTCGAGAACCTGCTGCCGGTGCTCGCCGACAACGGGCGGGCCGACATCGCGTACCAGATCCTGCTGCAACCCGGCTATCCCGGCTGGGGCTACATGCTCAGCAAGGGGGCGACCACGATCTGGGAGCGCTGGGATGGCATCCAGACCAACGGCGCATTCCAGACCCCGTCGATGAACTCCTTCAACCACTACGGCCTCGGCTCGGTCGGGGACTTCCTCTACCGGCAGGTCGGCGGCCTGTCCGCGGCCAGCCCCGGGTACCAGACGCAGCTCGTCGCGCCGCGTCCCGGCGGCGGGCTGACCTCGGCGAAGTCGGCCATGCAGACGCCGTACGGGCAGGCGGTCAGCGACTGGTCGGTGTCCGGCGGGGTGCTCACGCTGCGGGTCACTGTCCCGGCGGGCACCTCGGCGACGGTACGGGTCCCGGCGGCCTCGGCGGCCGCGGTCACCGCACCGGCGCAGGCCGTGCCGTTCGGCTACGGCCAGGGCGCGGCGTCGTACCACCTGCCCTCGGGCAGCTACGTGTTCACCGCCCCGGCGTGACCACGCGTCGCTGAACCAGGGACCGCCCCGGCCCGTCCGGGGCGGTCCCGCCCGTCGACACGTGCTACCGTTCGCGCATGATCTCGCGTCGTCAGGGCTGGTGGCCCGCCACTTAGGCGGTCACTCCCTGCACGCGTACACCGCGGCCGCCTCCGGACGAGGCGGCCGTCGTCGTTGACAGGCCTCGACCGGTCGCCCGACCTTCGAGGACTGACGATGACCTGGACCACGATCCTCTCCACGCTGCTCGCCCGGCGCGACCTCACCGCCGCCGAGTCCGCGTGGGCGATGACGCAGATCGTGCGCGGCGAGACCACCCCGGTGCAGCTCGCCGCGTACCTGGTCGCGCTGCGCGCCAAGGGCGAAACGGCCGTGGAGGTCGCCGGTGCGGCGGACGCGCTGCTGGCCCACGCCGCGCCCGTCGACTTTCCCGGCCCGGCCGTCGACATCGTCGGCACGGGAGGCGACGGCACCGGGGCCGTGAACATCTCCACCATGGCGGCGATCGTCGTCGCGGCGACCGGCCTCACCGTGGCCAAACACGGCGGGCGGGCGGCCTCGTCGACCTCGGCCGGTTCCGGTGACGTCATCGAACGCCTCGGCATCCCGCTCGACCTGCCGCCCACGCGGGTCGCGAAGGTCGCCGAGCAGGCCGGCATCGCCTACCTGTTCGCCCCGGCCTTCCACGCCGGGATGCGCCACGCCGGGCCGGTACGCCGCGAACTGGGCGTGCCGACGATCTTCAACGTGCTCGCGCCGCTGATCAACCCGGCCCGGCCCGCGTACGCGCTGGTCGGGGTGGCCGACCCGCGGTTCGTGTCGGTGCTCGCGTACGTGCTGGCCGCCCGCGGCTGCCGGGCGCTGGTCGTCCGCGGCGACGACGGCCTCGACAAGCTGTCCACGAGCACCACCTCGCAGGTCGTGGAGGTGCGCGACGGGCAGGTCCGGCACGCGGTGCTCGACCCGGAGCGGTTCGGCATCGCCCGGTCCGCACCCGGGGCCCTGCGCGGCGGCGACGCGGCAGCCAACGCCGCGGTCGTGCACGCGCTGCTCGCCGGGCAGCGCGGCCCTGTGCGCGACGCGGTGCTGCTCAACGCGGCCGCGGCCTGCGCGACGGCCGACGGGGACGGGGACCTGGACGACCGGATCGCGGCTGCGCTGGTCCGCTGCACCACCGCGATCGACACCGGGGCGGCCGCGACGACCCTCGACCGCTGGATCACCGCATCCAGTTGCTGATTCCCGCAGCGGGCCTACAGGTCTCGTTCATCCAGGACGCGTTCCCACTCGCCGATCAAGCCGGTCGTGAGCGCCTCGTCCAGGTGACCGTCTTCGACGGTGCCGATCTCTTCCCCTGCGAATTCAACTACCAACGAGACATGATGCTCGTCAGAGAATCGACCGATCTCGCCGAGAAGGTCCTTGACCTCGTCCAGGTGGGCTCGGTCGATCGCGGGATCCATCTCCTCGCCCCAGGGTGGCCGCGCCGTGTGGATCGACAGCACGAACCCCGGCGGGCCACCTGATTCGTTCAGCAGTTCAGGTGGCCCGAGGATCCAATGCCGCCGGTGGGCCAACTGCTGAGACAACACTCGCATCGCGTCGGCGACCGGGCCGGACGTCCGTCCTTCCACCATGGCGCTGAGCCGGTCGATCGGGTGATCGTCTCGCATGGGACCCTCCCGCGACAGTTTGCCGACCGGGCTCGCGCCGGTCGCTCCGGGTTCGTTCAGCGGGCGGTCAGGTCCAGGTCCCAGGAACCACGGACGTAGCAGAACAGCTGGGGCGGCTCGTCGGTCGGCCGTGCGCCCGACCAGGCGGCGGTGATCTCCGCCCATACGGGTTCGTCCGGATCGTGGTTGTGGCCGAGTATCTGGTAGGCGAGGTCGTCGCCGTTCTTGGCCGCCGACTGCAAGACTTCGTAGGCCGCCCGGTCGGTGCCGCGTCCATGCAGCACGGACGCCAGATTCGTCGCGGCGTACGGGTCGCCGTCGGCGACCGCTCGGCGGAACATTTCTTCCGCCCGCTGATCCTGCCCGGTGTCGGCCAGGACGTTGCCGAACGCGTTGGCTGCTCCAGGTACGTCCTCGATCGCCTGGGAGAGCAACTCCTCGACCTCGACGATGACGTCCTGCCGATCGCGGCTGCTCTCGTGCCACAGGAACTCGGCCAGCCGCACCAGCGCAGGTCGATGTCCGGCGGCTATCGCGTCGCGAAGAAGCTGCTCGGCCTCTTCCTGGTGACCGCCGCGAGAGGCGAGGTCGTCAGCCCGATCGAACCACACCTGCGCGTCGTTCACGGCAGACACGATATGCGACCGTGCACCGACGCGCAGACCAGTACTCCGCCCGGCGGCGCATCCGTTAACCCCTAAACCGGCGTTTGTCCAGGCCTGCCTTCGGCATACAACTGGATCTAGATGATTTTTCGTCGTCCAGGCGACAACAAATCATCTAGATCCGGGGCAGGTCATGGGGTTTCATGTACTTGATCTTTGCTGCTGTCCATGATTGCTTGTAGGAGAGCAGGGGGTAGGTGTCTGCGGGCATCGAGGATCTCCAGGCCGAGGATGCGGCCCTCGGCGTCGGCATCCAGGTTGAACATGCCGTCTGCCGGGTCGAAGGGAATCATCTGCTTCGCCGCCCCGGCCGCGAGCGGGTGCTCGAGGTAGACGTACGCCGCGTCGGCTTCGCTGTCGTAGGTGCAGACCAGTGGAATTCGAGCCTTCACGTACATGGCCGTCAGGCTCGCACGGAACGGGTGTCGCCGCTGCCCTGCCTACGGCTCACTGAGTCTCGGCGGCCTGATCGGGTGCGGTCTCCGGCTCGGCGGCAGGCCCGGCCATCGGGATGTTGCGCAGGCTGAGGACCAGGATAAGTGCCACGCCACCGACCAGCGCGATGTCCGCGACGTTGCCCACGAACGGGCCGTAGTCGATGAAGTCCACCACGTGCCCGCGCATGAAGCCGGGCTCCCGGAACAGCCGGTCCAGCAGGTGGGTGAACGCTCCGCCGAGCATCATGCCGAGCCCGATCGCCCAGGCCCGCGACTGCACCCGGCGGGAGACGTAGATGATCGCCACGACGGCCGCGGCCGCGATCAGCGTCAGCACCCAGGTGTACTCGGTGCCGATGGAGAAGGCGGCCCCCGGGTTGTAGGTCAGCCGCAGCTGCAGCAGGTCGCCGATGACGTCGATCGGCGCGCGGCCGGTCAGTTCGGCCACCGCCCACCACTTGGTCAGCTGATCCAGCACCACCAGCACGGCCGCCAGGACGAGCACCAGCACGAACAGCCGCGAGCCGCGGCGTCCCGCCGCCGGGACGGTGGAAGCAGACTGCCCTGTTGCCATCACGATCTCTCCGTACACCGTTGACCGACTCGCCGGCTGGCAACCTTAACCTACGCGCGAGCCGCCCCGGGAGCTGTGATCACAGGTCTGGCAGGGCGCCGGTCCGGACGTGGTCGTGGACTGCCGCCCGCAGCAGGTCGAGGAAGCCGACCAGGTGCGGGGCGACGATGCCCACCCGCTGATCGGCGTTGCGATAGACCCCGTCACACACCTCGCCGATCGCGTACCGGGCTGCCGCGGCGTCCGCGCCGGGGTGTTCCGCCACCGCGACGTCGGCGAGCCTGCCGATGGCGTGTTCCGCCTGCTCCTGGCCCAGCAAGCCGGCGCGCGGCAGGTCCGCCAGGTGCTCGGCGGCGGTCTCCCGGGTGCGCGGGTCGGGCCCGGAGAGGCGTGCCAGCAGCGGGGCGAGGTCGGTCGGCAGCCAGGTCATCGGAGGAGCCTAGAACGGCGGCCGCCGCGTGCGGTGATCATCCGTGGGCGGCAGGTCTTGCCGATTCGTGCATAACATCTCAAATCAGTACGAGACACTGTAATCGCGGTGTCTCGCGCATCGGGGCGGCCGCCTGCCGACGTGAAGGGTGCGTTACGTGCTGATTCTTGCGATCTTGGTATGGGGCTTCCTGGTCGGCTGGCTGGCGTGGTTGATCGTGCGCGGTGGTGGTTTCCGTGACATCCGCTGGCCGCAGGCGGTGGCCGCCGGGCTGATCGGCTCCTTCGTCGGCGGCCTGGGCATCAGCTTGCTGAGCGGCGACGGTCTGGCCCTGCGCCCGTCCGGCCTGATCGGCTCGGTGATCGGAGCTGTGATCGTGCTGCTGATCTGGGGCGCGATCCAGCGCCGCCGTGCACGCTGAGCAGCCCGGTCAGCGGCGGCGTACGGCGAAGCGCTCGACCGTGAGCGTGCCCCCGTCGACGCGGACACCGAAGCCGTAGCGGTACGTCGCGCGCACGGCCGGGTCGTCCAACCGGATGTGCCGGCCGACGTCGGCGGTGAACAGGTACTGCCACACGCCGTCGTTGCCGATCGCGTACGCGGTCAGCTCGTCGCGGTGCAGGACGCAGGCCAGCCGGGCGTTCGGACCCGGATAGTTGATCTGCCCGTCGAGTTGGGTGACGCGGTTGCCGGTCAGCACCCCGCCGACGCGTACGTCCCAGCCCGCGCGCTTGAGCTTGTGGTTGTACCAGACCAGGGCGTAGTTGGACGCGTCCTTGACCAGCCCCGCGAACAGGCTGTCCTGGCCCGTCGCGGCGGAGTTGGCGTAGGAGCGCTGGCTCACGATGGCAGCGACGTTCGTGTGCGTGGCGGCCACGTCGGAGCGCAGCAGCCCTGCGGCAGGTCGGGCAGCATGAAGTACGGGTGGAAGTAGTCGCCGTCGGCGATGTACTTCTGCTCCGAGGCGATGACGTCGGTGAAGCCGTGCGACCAGGGGTCGCCGGGGCGGTCGCGGACCGGGCCGCTGTACGTCTCGGTCAGGCGCCACTTGCCGATGAGGCAGGTGCGGTAGCCGGCGTCGCGCAGCGTCGCGGGCAGGGTCTGGAACGTGGTCGGCAGGAGGTCGTCGCCGGACGGGCCGAGGAACTCGGTGATGCGCACCCGGGCCGCGAAATGTGAACGGCGCGGGCGGACCGGACGACCGGCCTGCCCGCGCCATGGTTTCACGGTCACGGATTGGCTGCGGTGACCAGTTGCGCGATCGTTTCGAGGGTCAGTGGGCTGCCCGGGAACGCCGCCATCCGGCTCAACGGCACCCCGGCCATCAGGGTGAACATCTGCGGGTCGGCGGCCATGCCGATCAGGCCGCCGCCGCCCTGGGCGGCCGCCGCGGCGAACGCCTGCGCGAGCACCTGCCCGCCCAGCGGGTCGGACAGCCACTCGCCGAGCGTCGACTCGGCCGTCAGCGGCACCCGGGTGTCGTCGCCGTCCACCTTCACGGTGACGGTGCAGCGCAGGTCGCGTGACGACGCGCCGACGGCGAGCAGGTAGTCGCCGCCCTCGACGGCCCAGCGGCGCAGACTCGGGTCCCAGTACGCGAGGTCGTCGCGGTCGATGCGGACCACCACGTCGGCCGTCTCCCCGGCCGCGATCGCGACATGCGCGAAGCCCTTCAGCTCCCGTGGCGCGCGCCGGACCCGGGAGCCGGGCAGGCTCGCGTACACCTGCACGACCTCGCGCCCGTCCCGGCCGCCGGCGTTGGTCACCGGGACGCGCACCTCGATCCCGTCGTCGTCGGCCGTCGCGGTGGCGTCACCGTACGCGAAGGCGGTGTAGGACAGGCCGAAGCCGAACGGGTACGCGACCTCCTGCTCACGGGCGTCGAAGCCGCGGTAGCCGACGTGGATGCCCTCGCCGTAGCGCACGTGGCTGGCCTCGCCGGGGAAGTCCAGGTGGGACGGGTGGTGCGCGAGCTTGAGCGGGATCGTCTCGGTGAGCCGCCCGGACGGGTTGACGACGCCGAACAGCACGTCCGCGATCGCCCCGCCGCCGGCCTGGCCGAGCAGCCAGCCCTCGACGAGCGCGGGCACGTCGCGGTCCCACGGGCTGGTGAGCGCGACCGCGCCGTGCGACAGCACCACGATGGTGTTCGGGTTGACCGCGGCGACCCCGGCGACGAGCGCGAGCTGCGCGGCGGGCAGTTCGAGGGTGTCCCGGTCGGCGCCCTCGGTCTCCTGGGTGGTGCCGATGAACACCACGGCCGCGTCGGCGCGCCGGGCGGTCTCCACAGCCTCGGCGGTCAGCCGCTCGTCGCCGGCACCGTCGGCGGTGTAGCCGGCGGCGAAGCGCACCGGCCCGTCGAACAGCGCGGTAATCTCGGTCAACGCGTCGTCGAGCCGGGTCGGGTTCATCTGCGAGCTGCCGCCGCCCTGGAAGCGCGGGGTGCGGGCGTGCTCGCCGATGACGGCGATCGTGATGTCCTGGCGGGGCAGCGGCAGCAGGTCGCCGTCGTTCTTGAGCAGCACGATGCCACGTCCGGCGGCCTCGCGGGCCAGCGCGTGGTGGGCGTCGGCGTCGTAGCTCGCGGCCGGGTCCAGGGCCGCGACCGAACGTTCGACCAGGGCGCGCATCCGCGCGGCGGAGGTGTCCAGGGCTGCCGGGTCCAGGGTGCCGTCGGCGACGGCCCGCACCAGCGCCTCGTCTCCGGCGTGGTCGGGGCCCGGCATGGTCAGGTCGAGTCCGGCGCGTACGGCGGCGACCCGGTCGACGACCGCGCCCCAGTCGGACACGACCAGGCCCTCGAAGCCCCACTCGTCGCGCAGCACCGTGGTGAGCAGCCAGGGGTCCTGCGAGGCGTGCACACCGTTGATCCGGTTGTACGAGCACATCACGGTCCACGGCTGCGCCTGCCGCACGACCCGCTGGAAGGCGCGCAGGTACATCTCGCGCAGGGTGCGCTCGTCGACGTCGGCGCTGACCCGCATCCGGTCGGTCTCCTGGCTGTTGACCGCGAAGTGCTTGAGCGACGCGCCGACGCCGCGGCTCTGCAGGCCGCGTACCCACTCGGTGGCGAGCACGCCGGTGAGTAGCGGGTCCTCGGCGTAGTACTCGAAGTTGCGGCCGCCGAGCGGGCTGCGCTTGAGGTTGATGCCGGGGCCGAGCAGCACCGACACGCCCATGGCGCGGGCCTCGTCGCCGAGCGCCTCGCCGACCCGGCGGACCAGGTCGGGGTCCCAGGTCGAGCCCAGGGCCACCGCGGGCGGGAAGCAGGTCGCGGGTTCGCTGGCCAGCAGTCCGGGCTGGCTGGCGTCCGCGATCTGCTTGCGTACGCCGTGCGGCCCGTCGGTCAGCATGATCTTCGGCAGGTCGGCGACGGCGGAGCTGTGCCAGAAGTCGCCGCCGCTGGTGAGCGCGGCCTGCTCAGCGGTGGTGAGCCGGGATGATCCCGCGTCGGTGGTCAAGTGGTTCCTCCCTGGGGTGGACTCCGGCGGACGTTACCTAGCACCTAGTAGGTAGTAGCCTGGCTGTAACCTAGGGCCTGTGCCGCGCTGCGGCAAGGGGTGCAGCGGAAGGTGGCGTGCCGATGACCGTGCCGGCCTACCGGCGGGAGCGCGCCCGCCTGCCCGCGGCGCAACGCCGTCGCCAGATCATGGAGGCGACCGCCGAGCTCATCGCCGAACGCGGGTTCTGGGGCCTGTCGATGCAGGACGTCGCCGACCGGTGCGGGCTGACCGTGCCCGGCCTGCTGCACCACGTCGGCTCCAAGGACGGCCTGCTGGTCGCCGTCCTGGAGCACCGCGACGCCGAGGACGCCCGGTCGCTGGCCGCGCAGCTCGGCATCGGGGACCTCACCGCCCCGTGGGCCGGCGGCGCGCTGCCGCCGGGCGTTGACCTGCGGCGGATGTGCGCCGCGCTGGTGCGCCGCAACGCCGGGCAGCCCGAGATCGTACGGCTGTTCGCCGTCCTGGAAGCCGAGTCGCTCGCGCCCAGCCACCCCGCGCACGACTACTTCGCCGCACGCCAGGAGCACACGCTGGCCGTGTTCGCCGCGCTCGCCAAGGACGTCACCGCCGAACCGCACGCGCTGGCCCGCCAGCTCATGGCCATGATGGACGGCCTGCAGATCCAGTGGCTGCGCTCCCCGCAGACCAACGACCTGGTCCAGGCCTGGGAGGACGCGGCGGAGCTGCTGTTCGCCGACCGGTGACCGAGTTCCCGGTCCACGCCCCGCCGGGCCGGTAGCGTCAAGGGGTGATCGCTTCGTGGTCTACCGCGTTCGGTGCGCGGCGAATAGGCTAGCAATCCGGTCGGAGATGTGGGAAAGAGCCGGCCGGTAGCCGAGGAGAGCACAGATGACGTTCCACTGGTTTCTGCCCACGTCAGGTGACGGCCATGAGGTCGGCGCGGCCACCGTCGCGGCGGGCGCGGCCCGGCACGCGCGTACGGCGTCGATCGGCTACCTCGCCGACGTCGCCCGCGCCGCCGAGCAGTCGGGCTTCACAGCGGCCCTGACCCCGGTCGGCGCGGCCTGCCCCGACCCGTGGATCGTGTGCGCCGCCGTCGCCCAGCACACCGAGCGGCTCAAACTGCTCGTCGCATTCCGGACCGGGTTCGCGCTGCCCACGCTGATCGCCCAGCAGGCCGAGGCGTTCCAGGCGATGTCCGGCGGACGGCTGGCCCTCAACGCGGTGACCGGCGGCGACCGCGCGGAACAGCGCGCGTACGGCGACTTCCTCGACCATGACGCGCGCTACGACCGCACCGCGGAGTGCCTGGAGGTGATCCGGCGCTGCTGGGCGGGGGAGCGCTTCGACTACCGGGGCGGGCACTATCGGGTGGAGGGCGGCGGCTTCGGCGCGGCGCTGGACCCGGCCCCGCCGATCTACTTCGGTGGCGCGTCCGCCGCCGCCGAGCAGGTCGCGGCCCGGCTGTCCGACGTGTACCTGATGTGGGGCGAGCCGCCGTCGGCGATCGGCGAGCGGGCCGCCCGGATGCGCGCCCTGGCCGCCGAGAACGGCCGCACCCTGCGGCTGGGCCTGCGCATCCATGTCATCGCCCGGCCCACCTCGCAGGAGGCCTGGGCCGAGGCAGACCGGCTGCTGTCGGGCATGGACCCCGCTCGCATCGCCGCTGCCCAGCAGCGTTTCGCCCGGATGGAGTCGGTCGGCCAGGCCCGCATGGCGGCCCTGCACGCCGGCCGGGCCGACGGCCTGGTCATCGCGCCGAACCTGTGGGCCGGGGTCGGCCTGGTCCGCGAGGGCGCGGGCACCGCCCTGGTCGGCAGCTACGCCGAAGTCGCCGAGCGGCTCAGTGAGTACGCGGCGCTCGGCGTCGACGAGTTCATCCTGTCCGCGTGGCCGCACCTGGAGGAGGCTCGCCGGGTCGGCGAGCACGTGCTGCCACTCGTGCGCACCGCCCCGGCCTGACCCCCGCGTCCCAAGATCGCTCGACTTGCCAGGCACCTGTGCGTATCTTGAGTGCGCTTTCGCCCACCTGCCTGGCAAGTCGAACGATCTTGGCGGGTGGCGACCGCCGTCCGGCTGCGGCGGGACCGGCGGCCCTGGCATCCTGGACATGCGGCAGCCGCACATGCTGTCGCGCTGGGCAGGTGCGAGATGAAATACGACGAGACCGTCATCGATCCGAGCGTCCCGCCGAGCGGCGCGGGCTGCGTGGAGTGCGACCAGACCGGCGGGTGGTGGTTCCACCTGAGACGCTGCACGGCCTGCGGCCACATCGGCTGCTGCGACAACTCCCCGGCCCAGCACGCGACCGGTCATGCCAAGGCGAGCGGGCATTCCGTCATCTGCAGCTTCGAACCGGGCGAGGACTGGTTCTGGGACTACCGGACCGAGTCGTTCATGCACGGTCCCGCGCTCGCGTCGCCCACCCACCACCCGGTCGACCAGCCCGCGCCGGGGCCTCGCGGCCGGGTGCCTGCCGACTGGCAGGCCAAACTCCATCCGTGACCGCAGCCGGGGGAGTTCCTCACGCGGCCGACAGCACCGAGCGCTCGGCTTCCGGTGGAACTGGCACGATGACACTCGTCATGGACTGCCATACACACATCAGGAGTCTCCCGTGCCCATGATTCAGCTCACCGCGCCCGCGGGCGCGCTCACGCCTGCGGGCCGTGACAGCATCCAGAAGACCCTGGCCGCGGTGCTGCTGCGCTGGGAGGGCGCACCGGACAACGCGCTGTTCCGCAGCCTGGCCTGGACCTACCTGCACGAGCTGCCCGCCGGGGCGCAGACCACCGCCGAGGACGACGCCCCCCGGTTCCGGGTGGAGATCACCGTTCCGGTGGGCGCACTGTCCGAACGCCGCAAGGCCGGGCTCGTCGGCGAGATCACGACCGCCGTGCTGGACGCGGCGGGCCTGACCGACGCCGACGCCCAGCGCGTCTGGGTGCTCATCCACGAACAGCCGGACGGCACCTGGGCCGCGGGCGGCAGGATCGTGCGCTATGCCGACCTGGTCGCCCTTGCCGCGCAATAGTCCGGTCAGTCGCGTAGCAGCGGCAGCAGCTGGTCGCCCTGCCGCCTGATCTCCGGCAGGTATGGCGTATCGGAGAGCACGAAGTGGGTGACCCCGAGCTGCTGATACCTGCGCAGTGACCTCGCCACGTCCTCGGCCGAGCCGACCAGCCATGTGGTGCCCGCACCGCCGCCGCCGAACCGGCCGGGAGCTGTGTACAGGTTGTCGTCGAGCACCTCGCCCCGCTCGGCGAGGTCGAGCAGCCGCCGCTGCCCGACCGCGGCCCGCCAGCGCGGGTCGCGTGCTGCCGGGTCCTGCCCGTCGGCCATCTTCGCGACCTTGGCCTCGGCATCGGCCCAGGCCAGCTCCGTCGTGTCGCGGACCAGGGTGGTGACGCGCAGCCCGAACTCCAGCGGCGCGTGCTCGCGTTCCAGCTTCTGCTCCAGTTCCCGCAGCCGCTCGATGCGCTCGCGTACGCCGTCGAGCGGCTCGCCCCAGAACAGCTGCACGTCGGCGTCGGTGGCGGCGACCTGCTCGGCGGCCTCGGACGCGCCCCCGAAGTAGAGGCGCGGGTGCCTGCGGTCGCCGCGCACGACCGTGCGGGGCACCACGGTGGCATCGGTGACCCCGAAGTGCTCCCCGTGGTACGTCACGTTCTCCTCGGTCCACAGCCTGCGCACGATCCGCAGGAACTCCCGGGTGCGGTCGTAGCGCTGCGCCTGCTCGCCCTCGGAGTCGCCGTACGCGGCCAGGTTGTCCTTGCCCGACACGATGTTGACCAGCACGCGCCCGCCGGTGAGGTGGTCCAGGGTCGCGGCGGCCGAGGCGAAGTGGGCCGGCCGCCAGTAGCCGGGCCGGATCGCGATCAGCGGCTGGAACGTCGTGGTCTGCGTGGCCAGCGCGGTGGCGACGGTGAAGGTGTCCGGCCGTCCCCACCCGGTCCCGAGCAGCGCCCCGCCCCAGCCGTGCTCCTCCAGCGCCTTGGCGTGCCCGACCAGGGTTTGCAGGCTGTTGTGGCCGTCGACGACGTCGTCACCGCGATGGCCGGGCTTGGCCTGGTTGGGGATGTACCACAGGAACTCGGCGCTCATCAGGCCTCCTTCGCACCGCGGCGGCGCTGCGCGGGGTCGGCCAGCGACGGCGGCGCGTAACCGGCGTCGGCCTGGTTGAGCGTGGTGCCCGGCGGGACGATGGCGTCGATCCGGTCGAGCACGTCCGCGGACAGCGTCACCTTGCCCGCGCCGAGCTGGGACTCCAGGTGCGCCAGGGTGCGCGGCCCGATGATGGCCGAGGTGACGGCCGGGTGCTGCAGGACGAACGCGATCGCCAGGTGGATCAGCGACAGCCCGGCCTCGTCGGCCAGCGCGGTCAGCTCGGCGACGGCGGTCAGCTTGCTCGCGTTGGCGGGCACGGCGGGGTCGTACCGGGCAGGGAAGCGCTCGGCTCGGCGGGACACCGGCCCGTCCACCCCGGTCTGCTGCCGGCCGGACAGCCAGCCACCGGCGAGGGGACTCCACGGGATCACCGCCAGGCCGTATCGCTGCGCCACCGGCAACACCTCCCGCTCGATACCCCGAGCCAGGATCGAGTACGGCGGCTGCTCGCTGACCACCCGTTCCCGGCCGCGCT
This sequence comes from Catellatospora sp. NPDC049133, assembly GCF_040648455.1. Taxonomy (NCBI): domain Bacteria; kingdom Bacillati; phylum Actinomycetota; class Actinomycetes; order Micromonosporales; family Micromonosporaceae; genus Catellatospora; species Catellatospora sp. NPDC049133. Next base: position 66,175 of record NZ_JBEZDT010000005.1, on the reverse strand, counting down.
GCTGCGCGATCCACTGTCCCTCCACGATCGCCGACGGCTCGAACGTCGAGGTGCCGATGTAGCGGATTTTGCCCTGGCGTACCAGGTCGGACAGCGCGCCCAGGGTCTCGTCGAAGTCGGTGTCCGGCTCGGGCCGGTGCACCTGATACAGGTCGATCCAGTCGGTGCCCAGGCGGCGCAGGCTGTTCTCCACCGCCCGGTGGATCCAGCGGCGGGAGTTGCCGCGGTGCTGGGGGTTCTCGCCGACCTGGCCGTGGAACTTGGTGGCCAGGAAGACGTCGTCGCGCCGCCCGCCGGCCAGCGCCTTGCCCACGATCTGCTCGGATTCGCCGTGGGAGTAGACGTCGGCGGTGTCGATGGCGTTGATGCCCTCGTCGAGGGCCCGGTGGATGATGCGGATGCCGTCCTCGTGGTCCGGGTTGCCCCGGTCGCCGAAGTTCATCGCGCCGAGCGTCAGCGAGCTGATCTGCACGCCGGTGCGTCCGAAGGGGCGGTAGTCGACCATGATGGGTCCTCTCTGGAGGTCAGCGGGCGGCGGCGGGTTGCCGCGTGTGGCGGTTGGCGGGGCGGGGCAGTCCGTAGTGCTCGCGCAGGGTGGTGCCGGTGTACTCGGTGCGGAACAGGCCGCGGTGCTGCAGGATCGGCACGACGTGGTCGACGAACGTCTCCAGGCCCGACGGCAGCACCGGCGGCATGATGTTGAAGCCGTCGGCCGCGCCGCTGCGGTACCACTCCTCGATGGCGTCGGCGACCTGCTCCGGCGTGCCGGCGAAGGTGCGGTGGCCGCGCCCGCCGCCGAGCCGGCCGATGAGCTGGCGTACGGTCAGCCGCTCCCGCCGGGCCAGCGTGACGATCAGCGTGTACCGGCTCTTCGCGCCCTCGATCTCGTCCTCGTCGGGCAGGTCGGCGGGCAGTTCCCGGTCCAGGTCGAGGTCCTCGGGGGCGACCCGCAGCGTGGTGGCGAGCTGCTTTCGCGCGTACTCCGGCTTGATCAGCCGGTCCAGCTCGGCCTCCAGCGCGAGGGCTTCGGCCTCGGTGGAGCCGATCGCCGGCACGATGCCCGGCAGGATCTTGATCGTGTCCGGGTCGCGGCCGGCCTGCGCGGTGCGCCACTTGAGGTCCCGGTAGAACGCCTGCGCCTCGGCGAGGGTCTGCTGGGCGGTGAAGACCGCCTCGGCGTACCGGGCGGCCAGCTCCTTGCCGTCCTCGGACGAGCCCGCCTGCACCAGCAGCGGGTGGCCCTGCGGGCAGCGCGGCACGTTGAGCGGCCCGGCGACCCGGAAGTGCCGTCCGGTGTGCTCCGGCGGGTAGAGCAGCGTGTCGTCGCCCCACCGGCCGCCGTCCTTGTCGCCCAGCGGAGCGGCGTCGTCCCAGCTGTCCCACAGTTTCAGCGACACGTCGACGAACTCGGCGGCCCGCTCGTACCGCTCCCGGTGGGCGGGTAGCTCGTCGAGGTTGAAGTTGCGGGCCGCGTCCACACCGGCGGTGGTGACGATGTTCCAGCCGGCCCGGCCGCCGCTGACGTGGTCCAGCGACGCGAACCGGCGGGCCAGGTTGAACGGCTCGTTGTAGGTGGTCGACGCGGTCGCGATCAGCCCGATGTGCTCGGTCGCCCCGGCCAGCGCGGTGAGCAGCACGGTCGGTTCGAGGGTGCCGGAGGGCCGCCGCCCGATGCTGTTCCAGAGCACGGGGCTGTCGGCGAGGAACAGCGAGTCGAGCTTTCCTCGCTCGGCGATGCGGGCCAGGCGCTTGAAGTGCTCGACGTCGGTCTGCGCGAACGGGTCGCTCTCCGGCAGCCGCCAGGCGGCCTCGTGGTGGCCGACGCCCATCAGGAACGCGTTGAGGTGCAGCATGGTCATCCTTCCGTCTCGACGCCCAGCGAGCGCAGCAGCGACTCCCGGTACGCCAGGAACCGCGGCTGCCGGTGGGAGCGGGGTTCGGGCAGGTCGATGGCGGTGTCGACGGTGATCCGGCCCTGGTCGATCACCAGTACCCGGTCGGCGAGGGTGACGGCCTCGTCGACGTCGTGCGTGACGAGCAGCACCGCGGGCCGGTGCCGCCGGCACAGCTCGCGCAGCAGGTCGTGCATGCGCAGCCGGGTCAGCGCGTCCAGCGCGCCGAAGGGCTCGTCGGCCAGCAGCAGGTCCGGTTCGGAGACCAGGGCGCGGGCCAGCGCGACGCGCTGCTGCTCGCCGCCGGACAGCTGGTGCGGCCAGGCCTGCTCGCGCCCGGACAGGCCGACCTCGGCCAGGGCGGCCCGGCCCCGCTGCGCCGCGTCCGGTCCGGACAGGCCGAGCACGACGTTGTCGAGCACGTGCTGCCAGGGCAGCAGCCGGGCGTCCTGGAACACGACCGAGGACTTCTCCGGCACGTCGATGACGCCGGAGCCGGCCACGTCGCGATCCAGGCCCGCCAGCGCGCGCAGCAGGGTGCTCTTGCCCGAGCCGCTGCGGCCCAGCAGGGCCGTGAACTCGCCCGCGCCGATCTCCAGGTCGAGGCCGTCCAGGACGGTCCGCTCGCCGAAGCCGCGCCGCAGCCCCCGGGTGCGCACCGTGCGGGTGCCAGTCAGTCCGCCAGGGTGCGTCGCCATGACAGCGCCTTCCTCTGCGCGAGCCGCACGGCGCCGTCGGACAGCAGCCCGAGCAGGCCGTACAGCACGAGGCCGACGATGATGACGTCGGTCTGGCCGTACTGGCGGGCCAGTTCCATCATGTAGCCGATCCCGCTGGTGGAGTTGATCTGCTCGACGACCACCAGGGACAGCCACGCCCCGACGACCGCGAAGCGCATCCCGAGCAGGAAGCCCGGCAGTGCCCCGGGCAGCACGATCCGGCGCAGGAACACCCCCGGCCGCAGCCGCAGCGATTCGCCCAGCTCGACGTACCGGCTGTCGATGCTGCGCAGGCCGTTGTGGGTGTGGATGTAGACCGGCACGAACACGCCGAGCACGATCGTGATGACCTTCATCTGTTCGCCGATGCCGAGCCAGAGCACGAGCAGCGGGATCAGCGCGACGCCCGGGATGGCGCGTTTGATCTGGACCGGCCCGTCGAGAATCGCCTCGCCCCACCGGCTCAGGCCGGACATGAGGGCGAGCACGGTGCCGATGGCGGTGCCGATGGCCAGGCCGAGTCCGGCCCGCTGGGCCGAGACGGCGAGGTTCTCCTGCAGCCGACCGTCGGCGACGAGTTCGCCCGCGGTGGTCACGACGGTCCAGGGGGCGGACAGGGTGCGGGTGTCGAGCCAGCCTGCCGCCGAGCCGATCGCCCACAGCGACAGCAGCAGCACCGGGCCGAGGACCGCCCCGAACGGGATGGCCCGGCCGGGCCCGAGCCGGCGGCGCGGCCTGCGAGCGGGTACGGCCGCCGCGGACGTGCGCGGCCTGGTGAGCACCGACGCGGTCATCGGGCGCCTCCGGCGAGCGCGTCGGCGGCGACGGTCTCGTACCGCCGGTCGTACAGGTCCTCGGCCTTCAGCGGCTTGTTGCCCGTCTCCTTGGCCAGCAGGTCGATGGTCTCCTGGTGGCGGGAGATCGCGTCGGTCCAGGTGGGCGGGATGTCGGCGACACCGGAGTTGGCCACGATCCACCGGCCGTCCTCGACGGTCAGCCCCTGGTCCTTGACGTAGTACCGCTCGATCCACTCGTCGGGGTTGGCCTCGCGCCAACGCCAGGCTCGCGCCCACACCTGCACGTACTGGCGGATCGCGGCCGCCTTCGCCGGGTCGGCGAGCACGGTGACCGGCGCGTACAGGTGGCCGGGGTCGTCGCGCAGCCCGTGCGCGATCGTCGTCGCGCCGTCCTTGCCGTACTTCGTCTCGTACCGCTTGACCTGCACACCGCCGATCGGGGCGACGTCGACCTGCCGGGCGGCGAGCGCGTTGACGTAGACGTCGCCGGTGCTCGGCAGCTCGACCAGGTCGACGTCCTGCTTGGCCAGTCCTGCCTTGTGCAGCACCCGCAGCACCAGCGCGCCCTGTGCCTGGCCGGGGCTGTAGGCGACCTTCTTGCCCCGGATGTCGCCGAGCGCGGCGACGGCGACCCCGGGCGCGATGCCCAGCCGGTAGATGGCGTGGCCGAGCGGGTCCTGGCGGAACTTCGAGGCCACGATCTTCGTGGGGATGCCGGTCCAGTGCGAGTGGATCGGCGGGATGTCGGCGACCGAGCCGATGTCCAGCGCCCGGGCACGGAACGCCTCCAGCGTCTGCGGGCCGCCGCTGAGGTTGGCCCACTCCACCTCGAACGTCAGGTTCTTCGCCTCGCCGGAGTACTCGATCGCCTTCTGGTGCTCCTTGTCGCCCACGACCAGCCTGGTGCCGGTCGGCGTGGACTCCAGCAGGGGCGCGGTGAGCGCCAGCGCCGCGTTCGGCGGCTCGTCCTGGGCGCACGCGGTCAGGCTCAGGGCGACCGCGCCGAGCGTCGCGGACAGGAACGTGCGGCGGTGCATGGGTGGGGGTTTCACTGGGGTCTCCTTCGTCGTTCGGGGACGCAGGGGGAGGGCGGCATGAGGGTTTCCCGCCGACGGGCATGCGTCGGCCGGGCACGGACGAGCACGGCGCGGCATGGCACGGCCGTGGATCGGGGAAGAGAAGCGGCAGCCGGTGGTCGGCTTCGTCGCGAAAGGAGGCGGTGCTGCTCAGCAGCAGCCGCGGGCGGTGGTCCAGCAACGGCAGCAGCCCCGCGACACCGCGACTGCGGTGGCGTCGAGCGGGGTCTGCCGAGTGGTCATGCCGGAGACGCTATCCTACATATCCTATCGGCGAAATAGGAGTTCCAATTAGTGGGATTCGCCGGTCGAAAACGTGCCGGGCCAGGCATTCGCCCAGCCCGGCACGAGAAACCGGATGCTCGCGTCAGCCGGCCCGGACCGTCTCGTTGCCGTACCGTTTGCCGGACTCCCCGTCGGCCGACAGAAACCACCGCGCCGCCTGCCACCGCTGCCGCCACCGATCCTCGGTCATCCCAGGCTGGTCGAGGTGGTGGCGGGTGTTGGCCAACCGCCGCCCACCGCGCACCACCCGCACCCGACCGTCCTGCCAGTCCCGCATCGCCGCGGCGTGCCGGGCCCGCAGCACGCCCAGACGGCGACGCTTGCCGAACCATTCCGAGCGCGAGCGGTACCCGCCCGGGGCACGTTTGGTGCCGCGTTGGCCGATCGGCTGGGCCAGGCGGTGGGCCAGCATCGCGATCCCGGCCTCCAGGCCACGGATGTGCGCGTCCAGCCTGCGCCGGGACAGTGCCCACTGATCGTGGCTGGCCCGGGTGATCGAACCAGCCCACCGCGACGACGACACAACGGTCAGTGAACGCTTCCGCTCAGCCCACCGGCCGGCGTCGTGACCGAGACCGTCACGGCAACGGGCCTTCAGATCCCCCGACGCCAGCCCGCCCAGATGCTGCCCGACCAGCACCAGCACCCGCTCATCGGCCGGAGTCAGGTGTTTGGGCCGGTCACGGACCGACACACCCGAAGGCCCCGCCGCCACGAACGGTGCAGCAACCGCACGCAACACCCGACCCCGCCCGCTCAACCCCGACCACCACCGGCAATCGACACAGCACTGCCATGCCCGCACAGCGCCCATGTCCAGCTCAGGCCACAATGACCCGACCACATCGCTTTGCGGCGGACATCCATATCAGACAGATCGGAACCCTAGCCTTCGCGTACGACAATGCCCCATGCCCCCACATGTCAACGCCCAAGGAAGGTCGGCCAGCGGGCCGAGTCCACATACGCACTACCTGACCAGACGCCTCGGGCGGCCCGCCGAACCGGCGGGTCGCCCGAGTGATCGGTGTGTCAGGCGTCGACCCGCTCGCGGTTCGGGGCGGCTTCGACCGGGGCGAAGGCCACGGTGCGGGGCGTCGTAAAGGCGTGCACGAAGCCGGCGATCGACAGCAGGGCCAGCACCAGGGCGGCGAGGTAGGCGACCAGCGCGGCCTGGCCCGCCTTGACGCCGAACTCGCTGAACCCGTAGGTGGTCAGCAGCAGGCCCCGCAGGGTCTCGCCCTTGAACACGGTCTCCCGCTGGGCGGTGACGTCGGCCAGCTGCTGCTGCAGCGCGGCGAGGTTCGGGTCGTTGTTCTTGGCCGCCTCGGCCACCTGCGTGCGCAGCTGCGCCTGCGGAACACCGAGGTCGGCGTAGGTCTTGCCGTTCGCGGTGTTCTTCAGGTGCAGGCCGATGAACTCGTTGGCGTACACCTCGGCCTGCTTGCCGGTGGTCATCTTCTGCCCGGCGTACTCGACCAGGCCCGGCTGCTCGCGCTCCTCCGGGGTGAGGGTGTCCAGGGTCTTGAACGTGATGTTCTGCTGGGTGAGCTGGTCGGCGACGTAGGTGTTGGCGAAGTTCGCGTTGGCCGACAGCACGAGGCCGGCGACGGTCAGCAGGATGGCGATGGCCACGCCGCCGAGGCTGAACATGAGGTCGAGGGTCCTGCGCTTCATCGTCGTCTCCTTGGACGTCGGGGGTCTGCACACAGAGTCCCGCCCGTCACACCTGTCACAGCAGAGTTCGACGGCCCCTCGTCACGGGACCAAAGACTCCCCGCCGACCGGACCGTGGACCCGCCTATCCTTTGCGGAGCTGCGCATTCGTCGAGAGGGGCCTGGCAGTTGAGCGGGGAGCACCGGGTCGTGATCCGGGTCGCGGGAAACACCGGCGGTCCGGCGTTGTTCGCTCTGCGCGCCAAGGGCTACCGGGTCGAGCTGAGCTACCTGCTGGACAGGCCCGGCGAGTACACGGCCGAATACACCGCCCTGAAGGACGGCCGCCTGTTCAGCGCCGGAACCGGGGAGGAGCTGCTCGGGCTCGTCGCGATGTGGGAGACGCGCGGCGACGGCTGGCGCACCGGCACCGACGAGGAGCGGTCATGGCACGACGCCCTCATGGAGGCGGCGACGGTCCATGACCGCGACGGAAACGTGGTCGACGACAGCTGAATCCCGCGTACCTCAGTCGACGGTGACGACCTGCTCGAACGGCAGGATGTCCGGATCTCGTGGTCGTCGAGCAGGAACACACGGATCACCCCCCGCATTCTCCGCTCCGGCCGCCCGCCCGGGTAGGGACCAAAGACCCGTCACCGGCCGGGACCCTCGCCCCGCCCGCCACGGGCCCGCCGGCACTGCCCGCCGCGCCGCGCCGGGCGGACAGTGAGGGCATGACAGCAGTCGAGACGAACCGCGAACAGGTGCTGCGCGACGCGGCCCGCACCGCGCTCGCCGCGCCGTCGGTCTTCAACACCCAGCCGTGGCGCTGGCTCGCCGGCCCGGACGGGCTGCGCCTGTACGCCGACCGCCGGCGCCTGCTCCCGGTCGCCGATCCGGTCGGCCGCCTGCTGACCGTCAGCTGCGGGGCCGCGCTGCACCATGCCCGCACCGCCCTGGCCGCGACCGGCCACGACGTGCAGGTGCGGCAGCTACCCGACCCGGCCGACCCGGACCTGCTCGCAGAGCTGCGCATCGTCGGCCCGCACCGGCCGCAGCTGGCCGAGCTGCAGGCCTACGCGGCGATCAAGCGCCGCCGGACGGACCGCCGGCCGTTCACGTCCGAGCCGGTGACCGAGGACGCCTGCTGGGCGCTGATCCTCGCGGGCGAGCGGGAGCACGCCCACGTCCACCTGGTCGACGTCGACCAGATCCCGGTGCTGGCCATGGCGGCCGTGCGGGCCGGTGCGCTGCAGCTGTCCGATGCCGACTACCGGGCCGAACTCGCCGACTGGACGCACCGTCCACCGTGGAGCGGCGAGGGCGTGTCCACCGAGACCACGGTACGGGCGGTGCAGCGGCGGGTGCCGATCCGCGACTACGCGCCGTTCGGCGGCCAGACGATGCACCCCGGCCGCGACACCGACGCCGGAGCCCGCTACCTGATCGTCTTCACCGACGACGACACCCCGTCCGCGTGGCTGCGGGCCGGGCAGGCGCTGTCCGCGATACTGCTCACCGCCGCCGTACACGGTCTGGGCAGCGCGCCGATCAGCGACGTCACCGAGGTCGCCGACACCCGCGACGAGCTGCGCCGGCTGCTGCCGGGCCTCGGCGAGCCGCAGGTGTGCGTCCGGGTCGGGCACCCCCAGCCCGGCGGACCACCGCCAGTCATACGGCGGGCCGCCGAGGAGTCGATCAATCCCGTCACCCCGACCGGAGACAGCCGTTGACCGATGCCGTCGGTGAAGGCGCGGCCGTTCAGAACCCGGCGCTGCCACCGTCCGAGCCGTAGAAGGTCGCGTCGTCGAACTGCTTGCCCGAGCCCTTGCCGCGCTGGCCCGACCGGCCGAGGCGAGCGCTCTGCCGGGACGCGGCGCGCACGGCCCGCCGGGCCTGCTCCAACGGCGTGCGCGGCCGTCGTCGGCGCAAAATCATGATCACTGCCAGCAGTGCGATGCCGATCGCGCACAGCGGCGCGGCGATCGCGAGCAGCAGAAAAAGAAGGTCCCCGTTCATGGCGACACCGTAGGAGGGTGCCGCAACGGCGGCCTTGCGATCAGGTGTTCACCGGCCGCGCCGCTTCTGAGGGGTGCGGGGGTTGGGTCCGCCGCGCCGTGCGGGCGTCCGCCCGGACGCGGGCGTGGCACGGGGCGCGGCCTTGGCCGCGGGCCGCGCGGGCGGTTCGGCCTGGGCGCGGCCGCGGGTGCTGTTCGCGGTTCGGCCCCGGACGATCCCGATCATCTCCTCGACCAGGTCGGTGTACCGGTCGCGGGCCCACACGAGCCCGATCGACGACGTCGGGGCGTCGGTCACCACCCGGTAGGTGAGGTCGCGGCGGTGGTGGGCGCGGGCCAGCGACTGCGGCACGACGAGCACGCCGACGCCGGCGGCCACGAGCTCGACGGCGTCGGCCGTCGTCTCCGGGCGGTGATCGAGGACGGCCGGGGCCCCTGGCACGCCGGTCCAGTCGATCACGTCGTCCAGGGGGCTCAGCAGCATCTCGTCGGCGAGGTCGGCGACGGTCAGCTCGTCGGCGGCCGAGAGCAGGTGATCGCGCTGCACCACGACGACCGTCACCTCGGTGTACAGCGGGATGGCGTGGAAGACGTCCTGGTCGACCGGCGTCCGGAGCAGGCCGGCGTCGGCCTCCACGGCCAGCAGCGCGGCGGCCTCGGCCGCCTCGGCGGGCTCCACCCGCAGGTCCACCTCCGGCCGGCGCTCGGACCAGACCCGCGCCCACTTGTCGACGGTGACGCCGGGCACGGCCAGCAGGCGGAACACGGGACGGGCGTCCTCGGGGTCGGGCACGGTTACCTCCGGAGCGTCGACCGGCCAGGCACCGGCGTACGGGCAGCGCTGCGGTTGGCGCAACCTGGTCAGGGTACCGGGAGCCCGGTGTCCCCGGACCGGTGACGGCAGGCACCGCGGTCAGTGGCGACCTGCCGGACCGCTAGGCTGAGCCGGTGACCAAGCCCAAGAAGCCCCAGGTGATGAAGGCCGCCACGGCGGCGCTGAAGCTGGACGTGTACCTGCCGGCCACGCCGAAGGAGTTCCAGGAGAGCTTGGTTTCGCGCGAGGAACTCGACGAGCTGCAGCGCAACCCTCCGCAGTGGCTGTCTGACCTGCGCCGCGACGGCCCGCACCCGCGCAACGTGGTCGCCGCGCGCCTGCGGGTGTCCAACAGCGGGCTGGCCCGCGCGGGCATCACCGAGGCGCTCACCACCGCGCAGATCGCGGAGCTGGTCGCGGACCCGCCGGAGTGGCTGATCGCCGAGCGTGCCACGCACGCCGAGGTGCTGCGTGAGCAGAAGCGCCTGAAGGAGCGACAGGAGCAGGAGCCGGTGGCGAAGCCCACGGCCGCCCCTAAGCGCCCTGAGCGCCGCAAGAGCCCGGCCGCGCGGGGCGGGCGCACCGCGCGGCGATGAGGCGCCGCCCGGCCGGGGCGAAGCACGGACCTGGCCGGGAAAAGATCGTTAGCATGAATGGGTGCCGGCTCTGGGCGATCCGTCGGCGGCCGCTCTCGAAGAGGCTGCCTCGGTGTTCGCGAGCCTGCGCCCGCGCCTGTTCGGCATCGCCTACCGCATGCTCGGCAGCGCGGCCGAGGCCGAGGACATCGTGCAGGAGGCCTGGCTGCGCTGGCAGGCCTACGACCGTGACACGGTGCGGGATCCGGGTGCGTTCCTCGCCACGACGACGACCCGGCTGGCGATCAACGCCGCGCAGTCGGCCCGTGCCCGCCGGGAGACCTACATCGGGCCGTGGCTTCCCGAACCAGTCGATACCAGCGCAGATCCGGCTTTAGGGGCGGAACGGGGCGAAGCACTGGAAATGGCGATGCTGGTCCTGATGGAGAAGCTGACGCCGACCGAGCGGGCCGCGTACGTGCTCCGGGAGGCGTTCAGCTACCCGTACCGGCAGATCGCCGACATCGTCCAGGCGACCGAGGACAGCGCCCGTCAGCTGGTCAGCCGGGCCCGCAAACGGGTCGCCGACTCCCCGCGCGAGTCGGTGCGCCCCGCCGAGCAGCGGCCGCTGCTTACCGCGTTCCTGACCGCGGCCCGCAACGGCGACTTCGCCGCGCTGGAGGAGCTGCTCGCCTCCGACGTCGTCAGCTACTCCGACAGCGGCGGAGCGGTGCGCGCCGCCCGTATCCCGGTCGTCGGCCGGACGACGGTCGCGAAGTTCATCGTGGCGTTCTCCCCGCACTTCTGGACCGGGGCCGAGTTCACCTGGATCGAGGCCAACGGCCGGCCCGCAGTGCTGATCTCCCGGGACGGCGTCAGCATCGCGCTCGCGGCGATCCATGCCACACCGGAAGGCATCGACCAGGTCATGTGGGTGATGAACCCCGCCAAACTCGCCCGCATCTCCACCGCGAGCCCCGCATGATCGGCTCGCGGGCTGTCACAGGCGACCCGGCTGCCCTGTCTTAGCTGGTGGAGGGCGGCGACCGGCCGCCCCGGCGCACAGGAGGACGTCATGAAGATCGTGGTGATCGGCGGTACCGGCCTGATCGGCTCGAAGCTGGTGTCCAAGCTCGGCGAGCACGGCCACGAAGCGGTGGCCGCCTCCCCGAACACGGGCGTCAACACCCTCACCGGCGAGGGCCTGGCCGACGCCCTGACCGGCGCGGACGTGGTGATCGACGTGTCGAACTCGCCCTCGTTCGAAGACGCCGCGGTGATGGACTTCTTCACCACCTCCACCCGCAACCTGCTGAACGCCGAGGCGGCGGCGGGCGTCGGGCACCACGTGGCCCTGTCGGTGGTCGGCACCGACCGGCTGCAGGCCAGCGGCTACTTCCGGGCCAAGAGCGCCCAGGAAGAGCTGATCGAGAACTCGCCCGTCCCGTACTCGATCGTGCACGCGACGCAGTTCTTCGAGTTCGTGAAGAGCATGGCCGACGCGGCCACCGACGGCGACACCGTCCACTTCGCCCCGGTGCTGTTCCAGCCCATCGCGAGCGACGAGGTCGCCCGGGCCGTCGGCCGGGTCGCGGTCGGCGCGCCGCTGAACGCGACGGTCGAGGTGGCCGGACCCGAACCGGTCCCCATGGACGAGTTCTTCCGCGACGCCCTGGCCGGCCGCAACGATCCGCGACAGGTCGTCACCGACCCGCACGCCGCCTACTTCGGCGCCGAACTGGGCGAGCGGACCCTGCTGCCCGGCGACGGCGCGGCCCTCGGCGAGATCCGCTACCGCGACTGGCCGGGCCGCGACGGCACTGCGAAATGAACCGTCCTGGAGGAACGATGAATACCCCGACCGGCGACAACGCCTTCCTGCACGACCTCGAGACCGAGGTCAGGGCCGAACTGGCCCAGGCCGCGGCGAGCCTGCCCGAGGAGCAGGCCGTCGAGGCGCCCATGGACGAGTGGATGCTCGATCCGGCGTACACCCAGAGCGAAGAGGTCGGCCTGCGCAACCTGCTCGGCGCGGTGGAGGCCGTGGAGGACACCTCCCGGCCCGACGACGGCAGGCGGAGGCGGGCATGACGGCGGGCCATCTGCTCAACCAGACCGGACCGGACCACGGCGAGGCATACGCTCGGCAGGTGAGCGGCGCTCCAGCACACGCGCACGGCAGCCGGGTGGCCGCGCGGGACCATTGCCTGAGCATGGCGCGCGCCGTCGACCGGCCCACCGGCGCGGCCCGCTACGGGCGCATGTTCCCCGGCCTCGCCCCGCTGGGCACCGACCCGCAGCTGCTGGTGCGCGCGGGCGTCGACGGCGGGGTCTGCGACGCCACGGCGGTCCTGGACCGGCTCAACCCCGGGCGCGACGACGCTACCGAGGCCGCCGGCTGGCCCTTCTTCGGCCAGCTCATCGCCCACGACATCACCGCCGACCGCTCGCCGATCATGGGCGGGGTCGACCCGGAGGCGCTGCGTAACGCCCGCGCCCCGAAACTCAACCTGGAGATGGTCTACTCCGACGGCCCGATCGGCTCGCCGTTCCTGTTCGACGTGCACGATCCGGCGAAGTTCCTGCTCGGGCCGGACGGCGGCGACGTGCCGCGCAACCAGCAGGGCGTGGCGCTGATCGGCGACCCCCGCAACGACTCGCACCTGTTCGCGCTGTCGCTGCACATGGCGCTGCTGCGCGCGCACAACCGCATCGTCGACCTGCTCCGCGAGAAGGGCGTGCCCGAGGCCGACGTGTTCGACAAGGCCCGGATCACCCTCACCTGGCACTACCAGTGGATCACGGTCCACGACTTCCTGCCGCGCCTGGTCGGGGCGGAGCTGGTCGAGCAGGTGCTGGCTGAGGGCGGCCGGTGGTTCGCGCCACCGGCGGGGCAGGCGTACATCCCGCTGGAGTTCGCCGACGCCGCGTTCCGCTACGGCCACGGCCAGATCCGGCACACCTACCGGCTCGTCGACGGCGGCCCCGCCGTGCCGCTCTTCCCGGACCTGGTCGGCTTCGGCCCGGTGCCCGCCGACCGCAGACTCGACCTCGCCCAGATCTTCGACCTGCCCGGCCACCCGCCCGCGCAGCGGGCCAAACGCCTCGACGGGCGGCTCGCCGCCAGCCTCATCGGCCTGCCCGAGCAGGTCACCGGGGCCGTCGACACGGAGGCGTACCGCTCGCTGGCCGTCCGGGACCTGCTGCGCGGCGACACGACCGCGCTGCCCAGCGGCGAAGCCGTCGCCGGGCTGCTCGGGGCGGACCCGCTGACCGCTGACGAGCTGGAGCAGAGCTGGCCGCAGGGCACCCCGCTGTGGTTCTACATCCTCAAGGAGGCCGAACACCGCGGCGGCGGCGACCGGCTCGGCCCGGTCGGCGGCCGCATCGTCGCGGAGGTCCTCATCGGCCTGCAGCGTGCCGACGCCCTGAGCTACCTGAGCCTGGAACCGGACTGGCAGCCGGTCCTGCCGTCCGCCGGTGCGGGCTTCGGCATGGCCGACCTGCTCACCCTCGGCCTCGCCGGCCGGGCGTGACCACGGCGACATCGGCCACCCATCTCATCACGGAGGAATCTCTCATGGCAGGCAGCAACCCGGCCGGCGGGCAGCCGAGGTCGACCGCGTGGCAGACGGCGCTCACCATGCTGCAGGAGGCGCAGCCGCCGTTCATCCCGGCGGGAGCCCACGCGATGACCGTGGTCATCGAGTATCCGCCCGGCGACCCCGGCACGCCGCCGCACCGGCATTCGGGCCCGGCCTTCGGGTACGTGCTGGAAGGCGAGATGCTGTTCGAACTGGAGGGCGAGCCCGAGCGGGTCGTCCGCGCGGGCGAGGTGTTCTGGGAGCCCGGCGGTGACGTCATCCACTACCAGGACGGCAACAACCGCGACGACGCACGCGTGCGCTTTCTCGTCACCATGCTGTGCGAACCCGGCAAGCCGATGCTCGTCCTGGTGGACGACGAGGAACTCGCCCAACGCAAGGACAGGCGTGCGCCTCGGCCGACGTGAGCCGCGAGCACGCGCCACGCGGCCGGGCGGTGGCGGCGAGCGGTCGCCGAACCCCGCGGCAGACTGGGCTGCCGCCCAGGTCGCGGAGGTACGCGACGACCCGCTGCGCCGCATCGCGCTGCTGGCCCGCACCTACCACGGTCCGGAGGGCCGGGCCCCGCAGCACCTGCCGTTCCGGCGGGCCGCGATGTCGTTCATGCGCTGGCAGGCGCGCCGCGGCGTGCTCAACTCCCTCACCGCGCAGCCGCCGGGCAGTCGCTGGTGGCGAGCCGTCAACGACCGGCTGCTGCGCGACGGCTGCGAAGCAATGGCCCGCTCGGGCGGCATGCCGGGCGAGCCGTCGTCACCGGCGGTCGCGCTGTGGACCGCCTTCATCCACCACCCGACGGCACGCAACTGGTACCGGGCCCACAACGCCAGCATCTGCGCCGGCTATCTGGACAACCGGGAGCTCGCCGAACGCGAGTCGATGCCCGAACGCTTCTTCCTCAACGTCGCCCTGCTCCGGGTCCTGTACACGCACGCGCTGGTCGCCGCGCCGAAGCTGGCCCTGGGCAGGCTCGCCGTGCTGGGCCGGCTGCTCGGGGACCCGCGACTGGGCATGGCCGGGGTGTTCCTGTCGCTCGGCCGGGTCCTGCCCGACCGCTACCCGCCGGCCGAGGAGCTGCGCGCCTACCTCGCCCACGAGCACCGTTTGGGCCGGATGCTCGACTACGGCGTGATCCAGCCGCGCCTGCAGCTGCTGTACGAATGGTCGGCGTGCGAACTAGGCCTCCCCGGACTGCGCGACCTCGTACGCGACGGCAACCCCACCTACGCCTGGTCCTACGAGGACCGCGACGTCTGGACACCGCCCGCCGGACCGCTGCCGCGCCTCCTGGGCCGGATCACAGCGGCCCGGCCGTGACGGCGACCGTATGCTGTCGCCCTCACGGAGGGCAGCCACGATGGTGTACGGGCAGAGCGCGACCGAGACGTTCGAGTGCTCGCGATGCGCGGGTGTGGTGACGTACGGCGTGGTCGGCTGGCTGGACGGGGTGCGGATCCGCTGGGACGCCTCGGAGCGGTGCGCCGGCTGCGCGTACGCCGTGGAGAGCCTCCTCGGCCCGAGTGTCGACGGGAGGGACCATGCTCTGCTGCGCGCGCAGGGCGGCTGGTTCGGATTGCAGGTGACCGTCCCGGACGCCGACCGGGTTCGCCTCGTGAAGGAGCTGCGTGCGGCGCTGAACCTGCCGATGTCCGAGGCCGCCCGCATGCTGACCGTGCGGACGGGGCCGCTCGCCTGCGGGCTGGAGCTGGAGATGCGCAGGTTGGAGGCCATCGTGCGGCAGGCCGTCACCGACGCGCGGACCACCGTCGTGCGCGTCGGTGACTGAGCAGGTCCCGACCGGTCAGGTCGTCGGCGGGCGTACGCCGGGTCGGCTCCACTGCGCGGTCGGGCGGCCGTCGAGCCGCCACGGGTGTCCGCTCGCGCGGGGCCAGCCGTCAGGTGATTCCTCCCAGCCCTCCTGGCGGCCGTACACCGTCAGATCGAGGGCGTGGTAGCTGGTCATCATCGCCTCGACACCCCGGCCGGTGGTCCAGTACGTCTCGTAGACCTGGTCGCCGTCACGCAGGTAGCAGGCGATGAACCCGAAGTCGCGCCCGTCGGCCAGGGCCGGATCGCTGTAGCGTGCCGAATACCAGGGGAACGGGTACCCCATGAACTTCGCGAACGCGGCACTGTCGGCGTACGGCCCCTGGCAGAACACGGCGTAGGTGACGTCCCGGGCGTGCAGGTAGTCCAGCAGCTGCACGTGGCAGGTGGAGAAGGTGCAGCCTTCGCACTGCTGCTCGAACGGCTCGTCGTCGTGCCACATGTGGAAGTACGCGATGAGCATCCGGCGTCCCTCGAACACGTCCACCAGCGGGGTCGGTCCGCCGGGGCCCTGCACGGCGACCGGCGGCATCAGGGTCATCGGCAGCCTGCGGCGAGCGGCGGCGATGGCGTCGCCCTCGCGCGTATGGGCCTTCTCCCGGGCCAGCAGTTCTTCGCGGGCCCGCAGCCAGGTCCGCCGGTCGACGACGGGCGGGTTCTCGGCGCGGAGCACGGGGTTCGCCGACATGGTGTAGTCCTCTCGTGAATCGGATCGGTCACGGTTCAGACGAGCGGGGGCGGCTTCCTTCATCGGTCACCGATGAAGGTTCGGTCTGCCGATCGTCAGTACCGTCGTGACGAACGAACTCCGGGAGAACCGCATGTCCGACGCGCCTGACGAGCGGGCCGCACGGCTGCAGGCTGCTTTCGGCGAGCACCGCCGCGACCTGCACCTGCACTGCTACCACCTGGTCGGCAACGTCCCCGACGCCGACGACCTGGTGCAGGAGGCGTTCCTGCGCGCCTGGCGAGCCCGCGACCGCTTCGAGGGACGCGCCTCCGTGCGGACCTGGCTGTACCGGATCGCCACCAACGCCTTCCTCGACAGCCGCAAAGCCGCAGCCCACCGGACCACGCCGGCGGGTGACCTGCTGGAGTGGTCCACCGAGATCGGCCCCTATCCCGACGCCCTGCTCGCCGACGACCCGCAGAGCGGCGTGGCCGCCCGAGAGACCGTCGAACTGGCCCTGATCGCGGCGCTCAGGTACCTGCCGGGACGGCAGCGGGCTGCCTTCGTGCTGTGCGACGTCCACGGGTGGCGGCCGCAGGAGGTCGCGGCCGCGCTCGGCACCCCGGTCACCGCGGTCAACAGCCTGCTCCAGCGGGCCCGCCACACGGTGCGCCACCACGCCCCGGCCGACCCGCGGGACTGGCGGCGGCCGCCGTTGACCCGACAGGACGAGGAGATCCTGCGCCGGTACGCCGACGCGGCCGATCCACCGTCGTTACGCGCCCTGCTCGCCGAGGACGTGCGCATCACCATGCCGCCCGAGCCGCCGGTCGTCGGGATCGACGCGGTCGTGGCGTTCCTCTGCCGCCCCCTCGACTGGCGCACCTTCCCCGGTTCCGCGAATGGGCGTCCCGCGCTGATCTGCTACCTGCGCAGGCCCGGCAGCCCGCGCTACGAGGCCCTGGTCGTCGACGTGCTCCGGATCGAGCACGGAAAGATCGTGGAGAGCAACGCCTTCGTCGGCGCGCACCACGTCGCCGCCTTCGGCATGGCCGCGACGCTGGAACCCTAACCGGCGCAGGTCACCAGGCTGCACCAGCGGCGCATGCCGGCCTCGTCCAGGAACAGCCACCGGCAGTGGGACTCCGTGCAGGACCGTACGGTCAGCCGTCGGGGGTCGGCGAGCAGTTCGGCGGCGCTCCAGGCGGCGGCGTGCAGGGGCAGCCGCAGTCCGGCGTCCAGGCCGGGCCGCCAGCGGCCGCCGCCGGTCTCGTCGCGGGTGTACTCCAGCGTCTTCGCGGCCGCCTCGGCAGCCCTGGCGACCGCGTCGAACGCGGCGTGGTCGGCGTGCCCGTTGAGGCAGGCGTACACCTGTGCGCGAAGTGTCCGGGCCTGCTCCAGGGTCCGGTCGGCCTCGGCCGGGTCGCGGGCGGCGAGCGTGAGCAGACGGGTGACGGTCGGGTCGTCGGCGAGCCCGATGTAGCCGCACCACACGGCGAAGGTGTTGTAGCCGCGCAGCCACTCGGCGCCGGGTGGGGGCGGCGTCGGCAGACCCCAGCCGGCAAAGGTGTTGCAGAAGTCGAGCGCGGGATGCCCGCCGACGGTCCACGGCAGCACCTCCTCGCGGATCCGCACTTCGTACACCGCGCGGCGCGGCTGGTCCAGGCGCGCATCGTTGCGGAGGATGCGACGGTGCAGTTCCTGCAGGTCGGGGCCGGGGTCGACGCCGAGTTCGGTGGCCAGGGCCTTGCGGGTGGCCTCGTACAGCAGCAGGGCGTCGGCCTGGCGGGCGGCGCGGTATTGGGCGGTCATCAGGAGGCCGACGAGCCGTTCGCGCAGGGGATACGCGTCGGCGAGCCCGGCCAGGTCCTTGCTCACGCGGGCGTGCCGACCGAGGGCGAGCTGCGCCTCGGCGCGCATCTCGACGGCGACCAGCCGGGCCTCGTCGAGCTGCCCGTCGAGCCGGTGCCGCAGCGCGTCGTCGGCCACGTCGGCCAGCAGCGGCCCTCGCCACAGTTGCAACGCGCCGTCGAGCAGGGCGGCCCGCACGGCGGGATCGGCGGCGTCCAGCCCCTGCTGCACGGTGCGGTGGAAGTCGGTGACGTCGACCCGGTGGTCGTCGGCCTCGACGAGGTATCCGTCGGCGCGCGTGGTGATGCGCACGCCGTACGGGTTCAGTGCGGCGCGCAGGCGGCCCACGTAGGTGTACACGGCGCCGCGCGCCGAGGCCGGAGCGCTGCCGTTCCACAGCAGGTCGATGAGGCGGTCGATGGTGACCAGGTGCCCGAGGTCGAGCAGCAGCAGGGCCAGCAGGCAGCGTTCCTGGCGGCGGCTGGCGATCTCCACGAGACGGCCGTGGTGACTCGCCTCGAACGGGCCGAGCAGGCGGAACTCCATACCGGTAGGACGCTCGGACCTGCCCGAGTGGTTGACCTTGACGCTTGTGGAGGAGGTGGTGAGGCATACCGCGAAGTCGGCGTGTCGCCGCTGGCAAATCACGTGAGTCGTCCTTATTGGCCCCTTTTCGGTGGTCAGGCCGTGGTGAGCCGGCCGCGCCAGGCTGTCCCGGCACGTGACGAAGCAACAGGAAGGAAGCGTTCATGCGTCGAGCAGTCATCGCGGCCGCGGTCATGGTCACCGCGCTGCTGGCCGGGGCCGCGCCGGCTCAGGCCACCGAACCGGCCGGCGGAGCCGGTGCGCACGGCGGCTGGGTGCCGGCCCCGTCGGCCGCCTTCGAGCAGCCCGCCGGGGCTCGCTGCGACTTCGCCATCCGCAGTGAGCCGATCCGGGACGAGGTGCGCAAGCTCGTCCTGGACACCTACGCCGACGGCAAGCCGAAGCGCGAGCTGTACGCCGGCGACCTCATCGTCAGGTACACCAACCTGGAGACGGGGGTGTTCACGGAGGTCGACGCGAGCGGCACGGCGATGGTCCAGTACGGCACGGACGGGTCGATGACCTATTACGTGGTCGGCCCGGTGATCTTCGGGTTCCGGGCGGACGGCAGCACCCTGCCGCGCGGCATGTGGCTGATCGACGGCGTCTACACGGTGGCGTTCACGCCCACGTTCCAGAAGACCCTCACGATGGTCCACGGCACCACGACCAACCTCTGCACACTCGTGGACTGAGCGGGACGTGGCCGGGTGGCACCGCACACCCGGCCACGCGCCGCTCGATGCCGTCGCGTACGACATGTTGTGGCGTGGATCGCCTTAACACGGGTCGGTTCGGTACGAGCGGGTTCGATACCGTGAGCGCATGGCTGACGACACCGCACCTGCCCGCCGGTCCCTGCGCGCGATGCTGGAGCGGGCCGAGGCGGGGGTGCTGCTGCTCGGCATCACCCCGCCGCGCAGCAGCGTCTCGGCGGAGCAGGCCGCCCAGATCGCCGAGGTGACCCTGGCCCGGCTGGCCACGGTGGACCTCGACGGACTGATCCTCTACGACATCGACGACGAGAGCGACCGCAACCCGCAGGAGCGCCCGTTCCCGTACCTGCCGACGATGGACCCCGTGTCGTTCCACCGCGACCACCTCGGCGGCTGGGAGCGGCCCGCGGTCATCTACCGGTGCGTCGGCAAGTACACCGAGCCCGAGCTGGCGGACTGGCTCGGCGAGGTGGACACCGACCGGGTGCTGAGCGTCTTCGTCGGCGCGTCGTCGCGGGACAAGGGCGTGCGCACCGGTCTGACCCAGGCGTACGCCCTGCGCGACCGGGTCCGCGCCGACCTGCCGCTCGGCGCGGTCGCCATCACCGAGCGCTACACCCGCAGCGGCGACGAGCACCTGCGCATGCTGACCAAGCAGGACCGCGGCGCGTCGTTCTTCATCACGCAGGTGGTGTACGACGTCGACGCGACCAAGAGCATGCTCTCGGACTACTTCTACACCTGCTCGCAGAAGGGCGTCGCGCCGCGCCCGGTGATCTTCACACTGTCGGTGTGCGGTTCGCTGAAGACGCTGTCGTTCCTGCACTGGCTCGGCGTGGACGTGCCCCGCTGGCTGGAGAACGCGCTGCGCTACTCCGAGGACCCGCTGACGGAGTCCTACCAGCAGTGCATCGCCACGGCTCGCGAGCTTTCCGCGTTCTGCCGGCGGCTGGGCGTGCCGTTCGGGTTCAACGTCGAGAGCGTGTCCATCCGCAAGGTCGAGATCGAGGCCTCGGTCGAACTCGCCCGTGAGGTCCGCGAGCTGCTCAACTCCTGAGCCCGGTCATATGCCCGGGGCGGTGTGGAAGACCACCGACCACGGCGGCGGCGCTCCTTCGGCCCGCTCCGGCACGGGCAGCCCCGCGGACCGGGTGAGGACCTCACCGGCGACGGCGGCGAAGCGCAACGCCGCAGGGTGCGGTGAGCGGCGCGGCCACACGGCCGCGACCTGCTGCCAGAGGGGGTCGCCGGTCAGCGGCCGCCAGGTGACCCGCGGCTCGCGGCGGGTCGCCGACTCCCGCTCCAGCGCCACGCCCTGACCGGCGAGCACCAGCCCGCACAGGAACTCGGGGTTGCGGGCGTGCCGGATCCGGCCGGGGGTGAAGCCGTGCTCGCGGCACACCGCCAGCAGGTGGTCATACCAGTCGGGCGCGGTGGCGCGGGGGAACACGACCAGGCCGTGCCCGGCCAGGTCGGCCAGGGTCAGCTCGTTCGACCTGGCCAGCGGGGAGGTGCGGGGCAGCACCACGCCCAGCCGCGTGCGGACGGCCGGGCCCGCGCACAGGTCCACGTCGTCAACCGGCTGATGCAGCAGGCCCACGTCGAGCCGGGCGGCGGCGAGCAGTTCCAGCTGCTCGGCCGTGGTCAGCTCCTGCAAGTCGACGTCGAGCCCGGGGGCCTGTTCGGCCAGTCGGCGCAGCAGCTCGCCCAGGGCCGCCGCCGGGGTCTCCGGCGGCACCCCGGCGCGCAGGGTGCCGAGCGCACCGTCGCGGACGCTGCTCATCAGGGTGCGCAGCCGCTGCTCGGCGGCCAGGAACTCCCGTGCTTCGTCGCGCAGCGCATGGCCTGCGGCGGTCAGGGCCGTCTCGCGGGGCAGCCGGTCGAACAGGGTCACGCCGAGCTCGTCCTCCAGCCGCCGCATGGCCTGGCTGAGCGGGGGCTGCGCGATGCCGAGGATCGCCGCCGCCCGGCTGAAGTGCAGTTCCTCCGCGACGGTCAGGAAGTAGCGCAGGTGTTTGGAGAGATCCACCGTCCGACCATAGGCTGACCAGATGTTGATCACGAACCGGATCGCGGAGGTGTTCGCCGACGCGGAGATGCGGGGGTGGCTGCACGCGCGCGACCTCGACACCGGCCGGGAGGTCGCCGTCGGGGCCGACGACCAGGTCGTCATCGGCTCCATTTTCAAGATATTGCTCGTACTGGAGTTCGCCCGGCAGGCCGTCGCCGGCTCGCTCGACCCGGCCGAACGGGTGCTGGTCCGCTCGCGCGACCGGCTCGGCGGCTGGGGGACGGCCGGCTGCGCCGACGACGTCGAGGTGTCGCTGCGCGACCTGGCCTACTTCACCATGTCCGTCAGCGACAACACCGCCGCCGACATGCTGCTGAGCCGCATCGGCGGCCCGGACCTGCTGCCGCTGCTCGCCCAGGAGCTGGGCCTGGTCCGCACCAGGCTGATCGGCGGGCCCCGCGAGATCCTGGAAACCATGATCGCCGATGTCGGCGCGCGTGACGACGACGAGTTCGCCCGGATCTTCCCCGCCCTGCCCGAGGAGCGGGTCCGGGCGCTGCGGGTGTACGACCCCGCGCACACGAACTCCAGCACCCCGGAGGAGATCACCCGGCTGCTCGCGCTGATCTGGCGGGACGAGGCCGGCCCGGCGCAGGCCTGCGCGACCGTGCGCGCGCTGATGTTCCGGCAGTTGTTCTGGACCCGGCTCGCCGCCGCCTTCCCGCCCGGCGTCCGGGTCGCCGGCAAGACCGGCACGCTGCCCGGCCTGCACATGGAGGCCGGTGTCGTGGAGTACCCGGACGGCGGCCGCTACGCGCTGGCGGTGTTCGCCAGGACCGAGCGGCTGTCCATGCCGCGCCTGGACCTCGACCTGGTGCTCGGGCGGTCCGCGAAACTGGCCGTCGACGAGCTGCGCGGACAGTGACATAGGACACCTGCCGCCGTCGTCGGCTGACGCCTGAACTGGGGTGATATCCGGACCGATATGGCAGGTGCCGTTCTCCGATCTTGGACGGTGCCGTCGGCCGGGTGTTTCGCTGCGCTGGTCACCTTGATCCACCGCACGAGGGGAAACACCATGTCAGAGCACCAGGTCGACCGCCGCCGCTTCCTCGCGACGGCCGCCGCGGGCACCGCGCTCACCTCGATGGCCGCCATCCCGGCCGTCGCCGCACCGGCCGTCGCCGCGCCCAGCCCCCGGTCGAGCACCGCGAAACGGCAGACGGCTACGTTCCGCTGGCTGGGCACCTCCGGCTGGCGCATCGACATCGGCGCGCGCACCGTCCTGATCGACCCGTACGTCACCCGCTTCCCGACCGGCCTGTTCACCGGCGCGTTCGACCCCGCCACCGCGCTCACCGTCGACGCCGCGACCGTGGCCGCGCACGTGGGCAAGCCGGAGACCGTGTTCGTCACGCACACCCACTGGGACCACTTCAACGACGTGCCGCACGTGGCGACGAGCACCGGCGCCCGGGTCTTCGGCACCCTCACCGCGTACCACCTCGGGCTCGCGGCAGGCGTGCCCTCCGCGCAGCTCAGCCCGGTGAAGGGCGGGGAGGTGCTGGCGTTCGGCGACTACTCGGTCGAGGTCGTGCCCGCGCTGCACAGCCGCAACGGGTCGTACTCGATGGCGTTCCCCGGGGTGCGCACCAGCCCGCCGAGCCCGGCCCCGGCCACCATCGCCGACCTGCCCGAGGGCGACACGCTGTCGTACCAGCTCACCGTCACCGGCGGGCCGTCGGTGTTCTTCATGGGCGCGAGCGACTTCGTCGAGCGCAACCTGCGCGGCCTGAACCCGGACGTGGCGATGCTGGCCCTGCCGTCCAGCACCTCCACCCACGAGTACGTGCCCCGGCTGATCGAGGCGCTGGACCGCCCGGCGGTCGTGGTGCCGGTGCACTGGGACAACTTCGAGACGCCGCTGCAGAACCCGCCGGTCGTCGCGCCCGCCGACGCCGAGCGGCTGGCCGCGTTCGAGGCGGCGATCCGCCAGGTCGCCCCGCGCACGACGATCCTGCGCCCGCAGTACGCCACCCCGTACACGTTCTGACCGGGGCACGGCCTCGACCGGGTCGCCAAACCCGGTCGAGGCCGGCGGCCCGACAGTGCGATCATCGGCCGATGACCAGGCAACGGATCGTCATGAGCGCCGACTACTGCTGCGGCCACCCGCTGTCGGTCACCGACGCCGACGGGATCTCGCAGGTGCGCGACCCCGCGTCCCTGCCGATCAGCGAGGCGCTCGTCAGCCGCCTGGCGGCCTGGAAGCGGCGCTTCGACCAGACCCTCGACCATCAGTACCCGCCGGACTCCGGGTTCGCGTCGCCCAACGACGAGCACGAGTTCTACGCCGACGGGCTGGTCCTGGCCACGGCGCTGGCCCTCGAACTACTGGACAGCCATGTCGTCGAGTACCACGACGACCGGTACCCGGAAGGCCTGCGCGAGCTGCGCCTGCTGGCGGACGGTGCGGTGTTCGTGGACGACGGCCGGCTCGTCCTGCCCGCGCACTGGTCGGATCTCGCCGCCGACCCCGACCGGCGGCATGCCCTGCTGGCACAGTTCGAGCACGAGCGGGCCGCCGGGCACGTCCTGGAAGGCAAACCCCTGGTGTTGCTCGCGCGCTGCACCCGGTGCGACGACATCCTGTTCCGCGTCCAGGACGACGGCAGGTACGCCGTCGTGCACCTCACCCGCAGCAGCAGCCGGGAGCCGCAAGCCACGTTTCCGTGGACGGACCTGCACGAGAACCGGGTCGCACTGCTCGCCGATCTCAGCGAGAAGCATTACCGGAGTCCCGCCCAGCCCTCAGGTCCTGGCAGGTAATGCGCCGCGTTCGACCGGGAAGCGTTCGCAGGTTCTTCTCAGCTTCACCGACCGTCCACGCCGAACCCGTGCCTCACTTAACGTGATTCCATGCGAAAAGCCCGAATCATGGGGATGATGGTCGCCACCTGCTCGCTGCTGGCCGGCTGCAGCCTCCTCCCGCCGAGCCTGACCGGGCAGGTCGGTCTGGCCGGCATCGGGGACCCCTACTTCCCGACGTACGGCAACAGCGGCTACGACGTCGAGCGATACCAGCTGAAGGTCAAGTTCGATCCGGCCACCGGGCGGCTGGACGGGACCACGACGGTGCGTGCCAAGTCGACCCAGGCCCTCGACCGGTTCCACCTCGACCTGTACGGGCTGACGGTCAGCAAGGTCACCGTCGACGGGCGGGCCGCCAAGTCCACGCGCGAGGGCGACGAACTGGTGATCACCCCGGCCGCGCCGGTCGCCTCCGGGGCCGTCTTCACCACCGAGGTCGTCTACGGCGGCCGCCCCGCCGACACCCCGGACGGCGACGCCGAGAACAACGGCTTCTTCACCAGCCGGCGCGGCGCGGTGGCCGTCGGCGAGCCGCAGTCGGCGGCGGCCTGGTTCCCGGTCAACGACCACCCGCGCGACAAGGCGCTGTACGACATCGAGCTGACCGTGCCCCCCGGCTACAGCGGGATCAGCAACGGGCTGCTGCGCGGGCGCACCGAGAACGCGGGCTGGAGCACCTGGCGCTGGGAGGTGACCTCGCCGATGGCGTCCTACCTGGCGCTGATGGCGGTCGGCAAGTTCCGGCTGGCGCAGGGCGAGCACAAGGGCAAGCCGGTGATCACCGCGATCGCGGAGAAGGTCCCGGTGGGGGAGGCGGACCGCAACCTGGCCCGGACCCCGGAGGTCGCCGACTTCCTGGAGACGATCGCCGGTCCGTACCCGTTCGACGCCTACGGCGGGATCGTGGTCGCCGAACGCCGCGTCGAGGACGAGATGGAGAGCCAGACCCGCCCGGTGTACACCGCCGAGACCTGGGCCGAGGGCCCCGACACCGGCATCCTCGCGCACGAGCTGGCACACCAGTGGTTCGGCGACAGCGTCTCGGTCGACACCTGGCGCGACATCTGGCTCAACGAGGGCTTCGCCACCTACGCCGAGTGGATGTGGCTGGAGCACGACGGCGGCCCGACCGTGCAGCAGCAGTACGACAAACGTTACGCCGACAAGAAGTCGGACCTGTGGAAGGTCCCGCCTGGCGACCCGGGCCGCGAGGAGATCTTCTCCGACAGCGTCTACGAGCGCGGCGGCATGACCCTGCACGCGCTGCGCCGCCTCGTCGGCGACGACACGTTCTTCGGCATCCTGCGCACCTGGACCGAGCGGCACAAGGACGGCAACGCCAGCACCGCCGACTTCATCGCCCTGGCCGAGCAGGCCGCGGGCCGGCAACTGGACGGCTTCTTCGACCAGTGGCTGTACACCACCGGCCGCCCGTCCTGACGGCATGAGGCCCGGCGACCCGTTTCGGGCGCCGGGCCTCGACCGCGGCTACGCCACCTCGATGTAGTCCAGTTCGGCCCAGCGGGACAGGAACGTCAGCCGCACCGTGTTCGTGCCGGCCGTCAGGTTGACGTCGACCGGGACCTGCCGCCAGGTCTCCCAGCCGGTGTTCGGGTAGTTCACGGTGGTGGGGGAGCCGCCGTTGACGGTGAGCGTGTTTCGTAATAGGAAAGAAAGCATCAAGAAACAGGAGTGTATCGAAGTATATCGTTATAGTCATCCGGTGTCCGAGCCGCGCGGTGCTCACCAGCCGATGCGGGCCGCCACCGGCAGATGGTCGCTGCCGGTGGCGGGCAGCACCCACGAGCTTTGCGTCGTGACGCCGCTGACCAGGATCTGATCGATCCGCACCACCGGGAAGACGGCCGGCCAGCTGAAACCGAAGCCGTCCCCGGCTGTCTCCTGAGCCGACAGCAGCTGCGTGGTGAGGCCGGACAGCGCACGGTCGTCGACCGTGCCGTTCAGGTCGCCGAGCAGCACCACGCGCTCATTGCGCTCGGCGGAGACGGCCTCGGCGAGCGCCTGGGCGTTGCGGTCCCGATCGCCGGTCGAGAACCCGCCCCGAGGGTTCACCCGGGCCGACCCCAGGTGGGCCACGTACACCGCGAGCGGGCCCTTGCCGGTGGCCACCGTGGTGCGCAGCGCCCGGTTGTAGGCCAGCTTCTCCTCGGCCGGCTTGGCGTCCCCGAGCGGTCCCGCGTCCATCCCGGTGTCGATCGGCCGGGTGTCCGACAGCGGCAGCCTGCTCCACAGCCCGACCGTGCCCTGCACCGTGTGGTACGGGTAAACCGCCGCCAGCCCTTGCTCGTAGGTTCCCCGGGCCTGCTCGGTCAGCTCCACCAGGGCCAGCACGTCCGCTCCGGAGGCGGCCAGGTCGCGGGCGGTGCCGGCCGGGTCGGGATTCTCCGCGCCGACGTTGTGCTGCACCACCGTGAGGTCGCCGCCCGGCTGGGACTTGTCGGCGAGCAGCCCCCCGAACAGGTTCAGCCACACCACCACCGGCAGCAGCAACGCAGCCACCGCGGCGGCGGAGCGACGCCACAGCGCCCCGGCCAGCACCACCGGGATGCCCAGGCCGAACCACGGCAGGAAGGTCTCCACCAGACTGCCGAGGTTCCCGATCCGGTTCGGGACCAGCTCGTGCAGCAGCATGCACACGCCGAGCACCAGTGCCAGCGCCGTGAACACCGGGCCGCGCTTCCAGAGGCCGGGCTGGGAGAATGCACGGATCGCTCCGCGGGCGCGGATGCGCCAGGTCCCGGCTTCGATGTCCGAACGGATGCCCGCGTCCTGGGCCACGGAGCCGGTCACCCGGAGATCGGCACTGCTCTGCTCGGTCTCTGCCGTGTCCACGTGCGTCATCGTCCGTCCTCGCTCGTTGCCGGTTTCCGTCGGTGATTCGATCACGCAGCGTGTTACCGGAGCGTGAGTGGCTTCAGTGGCAGTCGGAAAGCGCTTGCCATAGGATCGTCCCAATCCTGCGAACGGAGGGAAAACCACCCGCGCCGCAAAGTTCGCAATAGCTGTCCAATGAGGGCCGACCGACAGTCGGCTATTGCCGTTTTGCCTCATTCAATGCAACAAAACTGCAAATCAGAGGCATTGACTGGTTTATGTACACCTTTCTATGTTGGCTGGAAAGCGCATTCCAACACAGGGAGGTCCACAGTGCAGGAAGCGCACGTCCCCTTCCGGCGGAGCAGGCGCGCCCGCAGCGCCCTGGCCGCCGCCGTCAGCGTCACCGTCACGGCGCTGGTCCTGACCGTCGGCGCGGCCGCCAACGCGGCCACGCTACTGTCCGACGACTTCAACGACGGCAACGCCACCGGCTGGAGCACCTCGGGCGGCAGCTGGTCGGTGTCGTCCGGCGCCTACTCCCAGTCGAGCACCGGCGCCAGCGCCAAGGCCCTGTCCGGCTCGACGTCCTGGTCCACCGCCACGGTGTCGGCCAAGGTCCGGCCCAACACGTTCAGCAGCTCGGCCTCGCGCGGCATCGGCGTCGCGGCCCGGGTGCAGAGCACGTCGAACTTCTACGCCCTCGTGCTCACGTCCACCGCGGTCCAGATCCGCAAGGGCGGCACCACCACGCTGGCCTCCGCGCCGTTCTCTGCGGCGACCGGCACCTGGTACACCCTGTCGCTGAGCGCGACCGGCAGCTCGCTGGTCGGCTCGGTCAACGGCACCCAGGTGGTGTCGGTCTCGGACGGCTCGTACGCCACCGGCCGCGCCGGCCTGCTCGCCAACTACACGGCGGGCTCGTTCGACGACGTGCTGGCCACCGACGCGGCCGGCCCGAGCCCGTCGACCCCGCCGACCACACCCGCCTCGCCACCGGCGTCACCGTCGGCCTCACCGTCCGCGCCGCCCTCGCCGAGCACCAGCCCGCCGCCGCCCCCGGGCGGGATCGTCGGCTGGGCCACGCAGGCCGGCGGCACCACCGGCGGCGCGGGCGGGGCCACCGTCACCGTGAGCACCTGGGCCGACCTGCGGACCCAGGCCCAGGCCGCGGGCACCAGGACGATCCTGGTCAACGGCATGCTCAGCGGCTCGGGCACCATCGAGGTCACCGCGAACAAGACCATCCAGGGTGTCGGCGCGAACTCCGGCATCTCCGGGACCACCCTCAACATCGAGGACATGCACCCGGCCAACGTGATCATCCAGAACCTGAACATCCGCGGGGTGCCCGGCGGCGACGCCATCCAGATCGAGAACGCCACCCACATCTGGATCGACCACAACACGATGTCCAGCACCATCGAGAGCGACGTCGACTTCTACGACGGCATGGTCGACATCACACACGCCGGCGACTACATCACGGTGTCGTGGAACATCCTGCGCAACCACTGGAAGAACTCGCTGGTCGGGCACTCCGACGGCAACTCCGGTGAGGACGTCGGCCACCTGCGGATCACGTACCACCACAACTGGTTCGACCGGACCTTCGAGCGCAACCCGCGGGTGCGCTTCGGCGAGACGGTCCACGTCTACAACAACTACTACTCCAACATCGACAACAACACCTCGTCGTACGGCATCGCCTCGACGATGAACGCCGGGGTGCTGGTCGAGGGCAACGTGTTCGAGAACGTGGTGCAGGCGTGCTGGTCGGCCAGCGGCTACGCCGACTCCGACCCGGGCCGCCTGGTGGCCCGCGACAACCTGCTCACCGCGTCCGGCCCGTGCGAGACCAACGGCTCGGTGGCCGCGGTCCCGTACGCCTACACCGCCCAGAGCTCCGCCACGGTCAAGTCCTCCGTCACCGCCGGCGCAGGCGCCGGCAAGCTCTGACCGAGGAAAGGAAGGGCACCTTCTACAACGCGGAGCGTTGTGAAGGTGCCCTTCCTTTCATGCCATGGGGCAGCGGCCGGTTGGCGAGAGCTGGGCGCGCAGGTTCGCCGGGGCGAGGCGGCCGAGGAACCTGGGGGCGGCCGAGGCGGCGTTGGACGACTCGACGGTGTACGCCTGGGCCAGCCGGGAGGTGGTCAGGGTGAGCTGTCGCATCGCCAGGGCCGAGCCGACGCACACCCGTGGTCCGGCGCCGAACGGCAGGTAGGCCATCCGGGGCGCGGGCCGCCCGGTCAGCCAGCGGCCCGGGTCGAACTCGTCCGGGCGCTCCCACCAGCGCGGATCACGGTGGATCAGGTACGGGTTCAGCAACACCTCGTCGCCGGGGTTCAGCGACCAGTCCGCCAGCGTGGTCGCCGTGCGCGCGGTGCGGGTCATCAGCCACACCGGCGGATACAGCCGCAGCACCTCCTTGACCACCGCCTCGGCCAGCGGCAGCCGGGCCGTGGGCAGGGCGTCGCCCGCCTCGGCGCGCAGGTCGGCGACCAGTTCGGGGCACAGTGCGAGCTCGCGCACGATGGACACGATCGCGGCCGCAGGGATGCCGTGCCCGCCCATGAGGATGCCGCGCAGTGTCGCCATCACCGTGCCGTCCGGCATCACCGGGTCGGCGTCGAGCAGGAAGTCCAGCAGGTCGCGCGGCGTCGCCGGGCGGGTGTCGCCGCGCCGCCGCCGGACCAGGCCGGTCAGCGTCTGCACGGTGTGCCGGTGCACCCGGAAGAAGCGGCGGTGGCGGGGCAGCGGCAGCCAGGCCGGGAACTGGTACGACGACGCGGTGAACGGCTCGGTGATGTCGAGGTTGTCGGCCAGCAGTTCCGGCAGGCCCGCCGCGTCGTGGCCGAAGCAGTAGTCGGCGACGGCGTACGCGGTGAACGCGCGGGCCAGCGGGAGGATGTCGACTTCATGCGTGGTGGCGGACCGGGCGAGCTCGTCGAGGATCTCCACGGTGCGGGCGTCGGCGGCCGCGGCGGAGGTGTGGTTGAGGCCGGGCCACACCGTGCGGCGCGCGGACATCCAGGCCCCGGCCTCGGCGGCGGCGCTGCCCAGGTCGGGCCGGGCGTCGAACGGCGCGAGCTCGGTGAGGAAGTCGGTGTTGGTGCGGGCGAGCACATCGTGGGCGACCCCGGGATCGGTCACGAAGACCGTGCGCTCGTCGAAGGCGAACACGTCGCCGTACTCGCCGTGGGTGCGGCGCAGGAAGCCGATGCGGTCGTCGTCGTACGCGGGCGTGTTGCCCATCAGCCAGTGCCCGCGCGGCCCCGGCGGCCGGGTGCGCTGCTCGGCCCGCGCCATCGCGTTCTCCCTACGGTCGCAGGTCCCCGGATCGAGGTCCTGCGACCGGGTTTTCGGGGCGGGGGTCGGCCTACTCGGGGTAGTTGTAGAACCAGTACGGGTACCGGCCGCTGACCTGTGACCTGCCCATCAGGCGAGCGGCGACGTGGCGGAGCGCACGCACCATGACAACCTCCTATATAGAGAGGCTTACATTGCCGAGCATCGTTTCACGCGGCGCGGGCGGGCGCAACGGGCTCGGCGAGCCGAGGGCCCGACCACGGCCAGGCGAGCCCGCCGAGCACCGCGTCGACCAGCAGCCGCTCGACGTCGCGCAGGAATCGCTCGGCCACATCCGGAGGCAGGTATGCCGTGTCGCCGGTGACGGCCAGGCCCATGCCACCGGGCGCGTCGATCACCTCCACCCGGATCAGCCAGGTGAACGTGTCCAGCCCTTCGGCGACCGCGAAACTGCTCCGCGCCAGGGCCGCTCGCAGCGCGGCCTCGTCCAGGTCGTCGCCGGGCGCGTCGGCCTCGGGCGCGAGCCGGATGTCGTTGAAGTAGCAGTGCTTGTTGACCCCCGTGGCGTACGGCAGCCCGGCCGCCTCGTGCGCCGCCGCCATGCGCTCGGGGTCGTAGTAGGCGTGCCGGTAGGCCTCGACCGCCGCGTGCCAGACCCGGGGCAGCGCGGCGTTGAACGACGGCCGGTCGGCGAGGTCGATGACCAGCAGGCCGAGCTGGTTCAGCTTCGAGATCGCCTCCCGGTACTCGTCGGCGGACCGGTTGTTGACCATCGTGTAGATCCCGCACGTGTCCTGGCCGGACCAGGCCGCGATGACCCCGGCGACCGCGGTCAGCAGCACCGTCGAGCTGGACACCCGCTCGCGCCGTGCCACGGCCCGCGCGGCCGTGTCGGCGGCCGCCGAGGTCAGCACGCAGCGCTGGAAGCGGGGTGAGCGGGCGGGTCCGACGGTGGGCAGGGTGTCGGCGGGCAGCCGGTGGTGGCTGTCGAGCCAGTAGCGCACGGCCCGCTCGCAGCGCCGCCGCAGGCGTTCGCCGTCCTCCAGCCGGGCGATGTCGGCCGACTGCGCGGGCGGGGCGGCGGACACCTCGCCGCGTACCAGCAGCAGGCGCAGGTCACGCAGCACGAGTTCGGCGGCCCGGAAGTCGACGGTCGTATGGCTCAGCACGACGACGATCTGCCGCACCTGCCCGTCGGCGACCAGCAGGGCGAACCGCTGGGGCCACTCCCGGTCGTGTTCGAACGGCGTGGCCGCCAGTTCGGTGGCCACCTGCTGGGCGAGTGCCGCGCCGCCGCCGCCCGGCGGTTCTTCGAGCGGGATCACCAGCACGGGCTGCTCGCCCCGCTCGGCCACGACCTGGCGCGGCTGCCCGCCGACCTCCTGCACGCGGGTGCGCAGCGAGCTGTGCCGGGAGACGAGCGCGCCCACGGCCCGTAGCGCCGTCGGCACGTCGAGCGCGGTCCGGCGCGGGGCGGCGACGACTCGGCGCAGGCTGAACATGGCGTGGGCGGCGCCGTGGCGGCGGATGGCGATCCACAGCGCCCGCTGGCCCCAGGTGAGCGGCGCGCCCGGGTCGGCCGGGCCGGCGAAGGGGGCGGTCGCCTGCGTGGCGTACGCGATCGTGGTGGCCGGTGCCGCGGTGTCGGTGGAGTGGCCGTGGGCGGACATCACGACAGCGTAGGACGTCGATGACGGAAAGCGCTTTCCTCCGTTCGGCCGATCCCTGCCCGCCGCCCCCGGATGCAGACTCGGGTCGATACATGCGGGCGAGATGCCGATCCCCGCTTCCAGGTCGCGTTAGGAGACGTTCTCCCATGCCCGGGATCGGCGAACCCCCGCTTCAACCGTGCCGGACAGTCCCCGGGCTGCTCGCGTGGCGGCGTGCCCGCAACCCCGCCGACGTCGCCATCGAGGTCGCCGGCGTCGACACGCTGACCTTCGAGCAGTGGGACCGTGACGCCTCCGCGCTCGCCTCGGCGCTGCGCGGCCAGGGTGTCACCCCGGGCGCGGCCGTCGGGCTGGTCTTCGCCGGGCGCGACTGGACCAGCTTCGCCGTGGCGTACTGCGGCGTGCAGCGGGCGGGGGCCGTCGCCGTGCCGCTGCCCGACCAGCTGCCGCCGGCCCGGCTGTCCCAGCTGCTCGCGGCCTGCGGAGCCGGCCTCGTCATCAGCGGCCGCGCGGAGGTGGACGCGCTGGTCGAGGCGGGCGCGCCGGACCCGGCCGACGACGCCCGTCCCGAGGGGATCGCCCAGATCCTGTTCACCTCGGGCACCTCCGGGCGGCCCAAGGCGGTCGCCGCGACCCACGCCAACCTCACCGACGGCGTACCGGCGCACCCGAAGCGCCTGGCGCTGGCCCACTCCCGGCGCTTCCTGCACGCCTTCCCGATCGGCACCAACGCCGCGCAGACGATGCTGGTCAACGCCCTGACCGCGCGCCCGTCGGCGCTGACCCTGCCGCGTTTCACGCCGCGCCGGTTCGCCCAGCGGCTGCCCGAGGTCGGCACCGTCTTCCTGGTGCCCGCGACCGCGATCGAGCTGCTCGACTCCGGCGCGCTGGACGGCCTCGACCTGTCCGGGGTGAACCTGGTCGGTTCGACGGCCGCGCCGCTGCCGCCGGCCGTCGCCCTGCGGCTGAGCCGGGCGTTTCCGAGCGCGGCGATCGTCAACCACTACACGTCCACCGAGGCGGCTCCCGCCCATACCAACATGATCTTCGACCCGGCGCACCCGGACGCGGTCGGCCGGGTGACCACCGGCGCGGTGCGGATCACCGACGCCGACGGCAGGCCGCTGCCCGACGGCGAGGTCGGCCACGTCTGGCTGCGCTCGCCGCACGCCCGCCGCTACCTCGGCGACGACGACGCGACCCGGGACACGTTCCAGGACGGCTGGGTCCGGATGGGCGACCTGGGCCGGTTGCACGGCGGCCACCTGTTCCTGTCCGACCGCGACAGCGACGTGGTCAAGTCGGGCGCGTACAAGATCTCCACGCTGGAGGTGGAGGCCGCCCTGCACGAGCACCCCGCCGTGGCCGCGGCCGCGGTGGTCGGCGTGCCGCACCCGGTGCTCGGCGCACGCCTCGCGGCGGCGATCGTGGCCCGCCCCGACGCGGGCGAGGTCGGCCTGCCCGGCATCCGCGCGTTCCTCGCCGAGCGGCTCGCCGACCACCAGCTGCCCGGCGACCTGCTCGTGCTCGATCAGCTCCCGCGCAATGACGCGGGCAAGGTCCTCAAACGACAGCTGGTGAAACTCTTCCCAGCCGGCACCGGAGGTGGCGCGTGAATCCGATCAGCCACGGCGTGTGGTTCACCGAGCAGGCGGCGGTGGCGGGCACCGCGTACCACATGGCGCTCGGGGTCTGGTTCGACGGCGAGCTGGACCGGCACGCCCTCGGCGAGGCCTGCGCCGCCGTCGTGACGAGACACCCGGCCCTGGCCTGCGCGGTCGTCCTCGACGGCGACCTGCCCCGGCTGGTCCCCGCCGCAGAGAAGATCACCCTGAGCGACGCGCCGCACAGCGACGCCCGGGTGCGCGAGGAGATCGCCCGGCCGTACGACCTGAGCCGCGGCCCCCTGGCCCGGTTCACGCTGCTGCGCGAGACCCCCACCCGCCACCTGCTCCTGTTCACCGCCCATCACCTCGTCTTCGACGGCATGTCCAAGGACCTGCTGCTCGCCGACCTCGCCGCCGCCTACCGCGGCGCGGACCTGCCGCCGCTGCCCGACACGGCCGCCGCCGAACCCGGCGAGCAGGCCGTGGCAGCCGCCCGCGCCTACTGGGCCGACCACTGGACCGGTGTCGGCGAAGCCGTGCTGCCCGACCTGACCGGCACCCCGGACAGGTCGAGGCCGTCCAGCGCGCCGGAGTCGAGCAGCTCGATCGACGCCGCCGAACCAGGGCACACCGTCGAACTCCGCGTGCCGCCCGTCGACGTCCCCGGCCTCACCCGGTTCGAGGTGCTGCTCGCCGCGATCCACGTGCTGCTCGCGCGGTACGGCAACACCGGCCTGCCCGTCGCCGTGGGACTGTCCACGCGCGACGAGCACACCGCCGCGGGCATCGGGCTGCACGTCAACGAGCTGCCGATCGGAGTGGCCCCGGCCCGTGGCCGGTTCCGGGAGTACGCCCACGACCTGCGCTCGCGGCTGCGTGAGCTGTATCGGCACCGCACCGTGCCCCTGGCCCAGGTCGTGGGCGGCCTGCGGGCCGCGCCGTCGCTGACCACGGTGTCGGTAGGCTACCGGCGGCGCGGCCCCGCTCCGGCCTTCCCCGGCCTGTCCACGGACGTGCTCTGGTCGCTGTTCCACGGCGCGGCGCGCAACGCCCTGCACCTGCAGATCGTCGACGGCCCCGACGGCGACCTCGCGGTGAGCCTGCAGCACAGCCCCGCCCACCTGCCGACCGCCGCCGTACACCGGATCGGGCAGCACCTGCGCACCGTGCTCGCCGCCGTCGCCGCCGACCCGGACACCGACGTCGCGACCATGGCGGTCATGCCGGACGAGGAGCTCGCCGCCGTCCTGCACGACTGGAACGACACCGCCCGCGAGCAGCGCGGCACCGTGGCCCAGCTGTTCGCCACCCAGGCCCGGCTGCGCCCGCAGGACATCGCGGTCGTCGACGGCGACCACCGGCTCACCTACGCCGAACTGGACGCCGCCGCCGCCGAACTGGCGACCCGGCTGCCGGGTCCGGGCGCGCTCATCGCGATCCGGCTGCCCCGTGGCCGGCAGGCGCTGGTGGCGATGCTGGCCGTGATGCGGGCCGGGTCCGCGTACGTGCCGATCGACCCGGCCTATCCGGTGGCCCGGCAGGAGCTGATCCTCGCCGACGCCCAGCCCGCACTGGTTCTCGACGACCTCGACGCCGTCCCGGCCGCGTCGGCGGGCGGCGAGGTTCCGGCAGGCACCGCGTACGTCATGTACACCTCCGGCACCACCGGCCGCCCCAAGGGCGTGGTCGTGCCGCACACCGCCCTGGCCAACCTGCTGCTCGGCATGGCCGAGACGGTCGGCAGCAGGCCGGGGGACCGGTGGCTCGGGCTCACCCCGCTGTCGTTCGACATCTCCGGCCTGGAGCTGTTCCTGCCCCTGGTCACCGGCGGCCGCCTCGTGATCGCGGGGGAGCCCGGCAACCTGGACGGCCGGGCCGTCAACAGCCTGATCGAACGCGAAGGCGTCACGCATGTGCAGGCCACCCCGTCGGGCTGGCAGGTGCTGCTGGAGGCCGGTTTCGACGGCCGGTCCTCGGTCACCGCACTCGCCGGCGGCGAGAACCTCCCGCTCGACCTCGCCAGGAAACTGCGCGCCCGGGTGGCCCGGCTCGTCAACGTGTACGGCCCCACCGAGACCACCATCTGGTCGACCGCCGAGGAGATCCCCGCCGAGCCCGACACCGTCACCATCGGCCGCCCGATCGCCAACACCAGCACCTACATCCTCGACGACGACGGACGACCACTGCCCATCGGCGTATGGGGCGAGCTGTGCATCGGCGGCCTCGGCGTCGCCGACGGCTACCTGCGCCGCCCCGACCTCACCGAGCAGCGCTTCCGCCCCGACCCGGTCGGCGGCGGGCGGCTCTACCGCACCGGCGACCGGTGCCGCTGGACCGCCGGCGGCCGCATCGCCTTCGGCGGGCGCAACGACAGCCAGGTCAAGGTGCGCGGGCACCGCATCGAGCTGGAGGAGATCGAGACGCACCTGCGCGAGCACCCCGGTGTCGCCCAGGCCGCCGTCACGCTGCGCGGCGGCGAGCTGGCCGCCTACCTCGTAGCCCGCGGCGACGCCCCCGACGCCGCCGAACTGCGCCGCCATCTCGCGAGCCGGCTGCCCGCCGCGACGGTGCCGACCTCGTGGACGGTGCTCACCGGGCTGCCGGTCACGCCCAGCGGCAAGCTCGACCGGGCCGCGCTGCCCGAACCGACCCCGGTCCGCGCCCCGGCAGCTCAACCTGCCGAAGGCGGCTCCGACGAACTCGTCGAGGTCCTGCGCGGCATCTGGCAGGACGTGCTCGGTGTCGACGACATCGGCGTCGACGAGGACCTGTTCGACCTCGGCGGGCACTCGCTGACCATCACCCGGATCAACGTGCGCATCATGCAGCACCTCGGCCAGGACGTGCCGCTGGAGGTCTTCTTCGACACGCCGACCATCGCCGACATCGCCGCGTACCTGCGGGAGCAGTCGTGAGCGCCGAGCTGAGCGGGCGGCTGGCCACGCTCGTCCAGGACGTCACCGGCGGGTCGGTCACCGCGGGCCAGGCACTGAGCGGCGGTTCGCTGCGCGCCCTGGGCCTGGACTCGCTGGGAGCGTTGCGGCTCATCGACTCCATCGACCTCGAATTCGGTGTCGAGATCGACCTCGGGTCCGGATCGGACACCCTCGACGCGATCACCAGGATGGTGGCTGACCGGCTATGAGACACCTGCCGCTCTCCGCGCTGCAACAGCGCTTCTGGTACCTGTGCACCGCGTACCCCGGCGACGCGTCGCCCATCCTGGTGCTCAACTGGCGGCTGCGCGGTCCGCTCGACGTGTCCGCCTGGCAGGCGGCCGTGAGTGCGGTCGTCGACCGGCACGAGAGCCTGCGCACCGGCTTCGTGCTCCGCGACGGCGAACCCGTCCAGGTGGTCCTGCCGCCCGCCGGGATCGACACCGAGGTCATCGACCTTCGCGGGCTTCCGGAGGACGAGCGGGAAGGCCGCGCGGCCGAGCTGCTGTCGGGCCGTACCCATCGGCTGCTCGACCTCACCGAGGACCCGCTGGTCGGCTCGTGCCTGCTGCGGCTGGCCGACGATCACCACGTGTGGTGCTTCACGATGCACCACCTGCTCGCCGACGGGGCGTCGCTGCGCATCGTCGGCCGCGAGATCCGGGCCGGTTTCGTCGCCGCGCTCGACGGGGCCAAACCCGACCTGCCCGACCTGGAGCTGCAGTACGGCGACTTCGCGTTGTGGCAGGCCGAGCAGGACCAGGCCGGCGACCTGGCGTACTGGCGTGAGCGCCTCGCCGGGGCACCGCAGCTGCAACTGCCGACCGACCTGCCGCGTCCGGCGGAGAAGTCCGCGCACAGTGCCGAGCACCTGCATCAGATGAGCCCGGAGCTGGCGGGGCAGGTCGTCGAGCTGTCCCGTGCCGCTCGCTGCACGCCGTTCATGGTGCTGCTGGCCGCGTTGCAGGTGCTGCTGGGCGAACGAAGCGGTCAGGACGACTTCTGCATCGGCACCCCGGTCGCGGGGCGGGTGCGTGCCGAGTTCGAGCCGGTGGTCGGGCTGTTCGCCAACACCCTCGCGCTGCGTGCTGACCTGACCGGCGACCCGACCTTTACGGACCTGCTCAGACGTACGCGGACGACGGTCATCGGCGGGTTGCAGCGGCAGTCGGCGCCGCTCGGGCGGGTCATCGCGGCGCTCGGTGTGCCCCGTGAGCCAGGGCGGACCCAGCTGTTCGATGTGGTGTTCAGCATGCGCAACGACACCCCGGCCGCGTTGTCCCGGCTCGGGCCGGTCGAGGTCGAGGGATTCCCGCACGGGCACGCCAAGGTGCTGCACGATCTGGTGTTCGACATCTGGCGGCTTGACGAGACGGGGCTGCGCGCGGGGATCCGGTACGACACGGCGCTGTTCCGGCCGGACAGCGTCGAGGGGATGGCCCGCCGGTATGAGCAGATCCTGTCCGCCGTGGTCGCCCGGCCCGGCGACCGACTGTCCGAGCTGGTGGTATCCCGTGGGTAGGCACATTGCGTTCTTCAACATCCCCGCGATCGGGCACGTGTTCCCGACGTTGCCGGTGGTGGAGGAGCTGACCCGGCGCGGGCACCGGGTGACGTACTGCACGACCGAGGAGCGCCGGCCGGTGGTCGAGGCAGCGGGGGCGGTCGTGCGGGCGTACCGCTCGCTGCGCCCGCCGGACCACGACCCGACGCTGTGCGCGCCCGCCCGCGACGGGTACATCAGTCAGACGCTGCTGGCTTTCCTCGAAGAAGCCGAGGCGACGTATGCGCAGCTCGCGCCGCTCTACCGGGACGACCGGCCGGACCTGGTGGTCTTCGACCGGATGGCGTTCGCCGGGCGGATGCTGGCCGCACGGCTGGACGTGCCGACCGTCCAGCTGTGGCCGATGCTGGTGTCCAACGAGCACTGGTCGATGGGGCAGGCCCTGGCGGCGTTCGACCCCGCCGACCCGGTTCTCGGGGTATACCAGTCCCGGTTGGAGGCGTTCCTTGCCGAGCACTGCCCGGTGCTGGACCCGGCGCAGTTCCTCAACCCGCAGCCCGAGGCGCACCTGGCGTTCTACCCGCGCTCGTTCCAGTACGCGGGGGAGCTGTTCGGGGCCGGGTACCGGTTCGTCGGGCCGTGTCTGCGGAGCACGCCGCTGCGGTGGCGGCCGCCGCGCGACCGTGACGTGCTGCTGGTGACCCTCGGCACCGTGTACAACAACCGGCCCGACTTCTACCGGCACTGCGTCGAGGCCTTCGGTGGTACCGACTGGCACGTGGTGCTCGCCGTCGGGGAACGCATCGAACTCGGGGCGCTGGTTCGGGTGCCGGGTAACGTCGAGGTGCGGC
Source organism: Catellatospora sp. NPDC049133 (assembly GCF_040648455.1). Taxonomy (NCBI): domain Bacteria; kingdom Bacillati; phylum Actinomycetota; class Actinomycetes; order Micromonosporales; family Micromonosporaceae; genus Catellatospora; species Catellatospora sp. NPDC049133. The sequence continues at coordinate 27,492 of NZ_JBEZDT010000005.1, read as the reverse complement.
GGTTCGTGCCGCAGCTCGACGTGCTCGCCCACGCCACGGCCATGATCTGCCATGCGGGTATGGGCGGTGTGATGGAGGCGATGAGCGCCGGGGTGCCGGTGCTCGCCGCGCCGCAGACGTTGGAGCAGGAGGCGAACGCTCTGCGGGTGGAGCAGCTAGGACTCGGCACCCGGCTGACCGCCGAGCACGCCGACCCGGGCGCGCTCCGGACCGCGATCGAACTCATGGTCAAGGACCCGGCCGTCATGGACGGCGTCGACCACATGCGCCGCGCGATCACCGTTGCCGGCGGCACGGCCCGCGCCGCCGACATCATCGAGCAATGCGTGCTCTGACGGCTGGTCGTTGCACCGCATTATGGTCAGCTACACGCGGACCGGTTTCTGGCTGGGACTTGAGCCGGTGACCTCTTCCGTGCGAACGCGGTGAGGACCTGTCTTCCCGTGTCGCCCACCGTCGACGCGCCTGGAGTTTGGCGCAGCCGTCCGCATCTGGAAGCGCTCGGCAGAGGCGGAAGTCAGCGGGTTCGCTGACTTTTCGCTGACTCTCCAGCCGAAGATCACCCCACTCCCCGAGCATCGCCAGTCAGGCGCACCGCCAGTTGGACGATTGCCAGGAACTGACCGGGTTGCCCGGAACACCTTCTAGCGTCCGCTGGCAGGCTGACCGGCTGTGACCGCCCATGCCCCTCCACGGCACCGCCTTATGGCACTGGTCTGGCACGACGATCAAGCTTGTCTCGCCGGTCGAGGGTCCACCGCCGGTCAGTCTCCTCGGCGATCTCAGCGCAGCGCCGGCAGGCTGTCGGACGGTCAGGGCTCCAGCTGTAGCCGTGACCGTCGAACCCGGCGGTAGACACGCCGCACAGCGTGCTCTCCCGGTAGACGTGCGGATGGCAAATGCCGGACGGGTCGATGTTCTCGCACCAGCGACTCGAGAGCGGCATGTAGGGCGGCAGACCCGGCTGCTGACCATCGAGCACAACCTTCACCCGGTCGGCAGTGGAAATCGGTGACCCGGTGACCAAGAGCCATCTGTGATGATTTGATGAGATTCAGGACTGTTCGGCCACCGACGCGTGCTTGGCGGCGCCGATCGGAACGCGGGCCTGGAGGAGATTCTCGATGTGGCGGAAGAGCATGGTCGGGGTGGCCGCGATCCTGGTGACAGCCCTGTCCGGATGTGCCCAGTCGACCCTTCCGCCGGTCGGCCGGGACGGCCCGCGTTCGGCTGACCGGGATGCCCAGCTCACCGCCGCGCTTCCCGAGCTGATGCGGCGGGCCTCGATTCCGGGGGCGATCGTCGGCGTCTGGCAGGAGGGCAAGCCCGCATACGTACGGGCGTTCGGTGTCCAGGACACGAGCACCGGACAGCCCATGACCGCAGATCTCCACATGCGGATCGGCAGCCTCACCAAGACGTTCACCGTGACCGCCCTGCTGCAGCTCGCACAGCAGGGGAAACTCGGACTCGACGACCCGATCGACCGGCACGTGCCCGGTGTGCCGAGCGGCGATGTGATCACCTTGCGCCAGTTGGCCGCGATGCGCAGCGGGCTGTTCAACTACGCGGACGTGACCCTCGCCAGCCTGTCGAGCGAGCCTGATCGCCAGTGGACGCCGCAGGAGCTGCTCGCCGTCAGCTTCAGCCGTCCGCTGCTCTTCGAGCCGGGTACGAAGTTCGACTACTCCAACACCAACACCGTGCTGCTGGGGCTCGTCGTCGAGAAGGTCTCCGGCCAGTCGATCGAGGCATTCATCGACCAGCACATCCTGAAACCGGAAGGGCTGGGGAGCACCGTCTTCCCGTCCGGCTCCGACTTCCCCTCACCCCATTCCCAGGGGTACGCGAAAGCCGCCGACGGTGCGACCGTGAACGCCACGAACTGGAACTCGTCATGGGGTTGGGCGGCCGGTCAGATGGTGTCGACGCTCGACGACGTCCGTGTCTGGACCCAGGACCTGGCCATGGGCAAGCTGCTCACCCCCGAGATGCTCCAGCAGCGTGATCAGTTCCTGCCGGCGCCCGAGGAGGGACAGGGTGCTCTGTACGGACTGGCGATCGAGAACCAGAACGGCTGGATCGGCCACAACGGCAACATCGCCGGCTACATGACGTATCCGTACTACCTGCCTGACGAGCAGACCACCATGGTCGTGATGCTCAACTCGAATGTCGACGTGCCGGGGAGCTGGGCTCTGATGGAAGGGATCGCGAAGATCGTCAGCCCGAGCCATCCCTGGCCCAAGCTGCCCACCGAGTAGCGGGGCGGGTCAGGCTAGGGCGTTCTCGCCTGCCAGCCAGGCGGCGTGCAGCTTCGCGTACGGCGACCCTGCCGCCGCGATCAGCTCGTCATGGCGTCCCCGCTGCACTGCCCGCCCGTCGTCGATCACGATCACCTCGTCGGCCCCGCGCGCCGTGGCCAGCCGATGCGCGATCGTGATCGTGGTCCGCCCGCGTGACACCAGGTCCATCGCCTTCCGCAGCCGCACCTCGGTCGCCGGGTCCACGGCACTGGTCGCCTCGTCCAGGATCAGCAGGTCCGCGCCCGCGGCGTGGGCCCGCGCCACCGCGACGAACTGCCGCTCGCCGACGCTGAGGCCCTGACCGCGCTCGCCGACCACCGTGTCCAGCCCTTCGGGCAGCCCGGCCGCCCAGTCCAGCAGGCCCAGCTCACCCAGCACCCCGGCCATCGCGTCGTCGTCGAGTGGCCGCCCGAACCGGATGTTGTCGGCCAGTGTGCCCCGGAACAGGAATCCCTCCTGCGGCACCATCACCACCCGCTCGCGCAGGCAGCGCAGCCGCACCCGGTCGAGGGGCATCCCCGCCAGCAGCACCTGCCCCCGGCTCGGCTCGGCCAGCCGGGCGACCAGCTTCGCCAGCGTGGTCTTGCCGGCCCCGGTCTGGCCCACGACCGCGACCCGGCTGCCCGCGGCGATCTCCAGGTCCACGTCCCGCAGCACCTCGGCCGACGTGTCCGGGTAGACGTAGCCCACCTGGCGCAGCGTCACCGTGATCGGGCCCGGGGGCAGGTCGACGGCTTGGGCGTGGTCGGCGGCGTCCGGGGTCTCGTCGAGGATGTCGAGCACCCGCCGCCACCCGGCGACCGCGTTCTGCAGCCCGTTGAGCATCTCCCCGGCGACCTGTGCGGGCAGCGCGAACTGGGCGACCAGGAACAGGAACGCGGCGATCTCGCCGACGGTCATCCGCCCACCGACGCCCAGCAGCACCCCGACCGCGGCCGTCGCCGCCATCGCGACACCGGTGGCGATCTCGCCGACCGAGTACGCGGTGACGGTCAGCCGCGACGCCCGCTGGGCGGCCAGCCGGTGCGCGTCGACCGCCTCGTCCAGGCGGGCGACCGTGCGGGCCGAGGCGTTGTAGGAGCGGATCACCTCGGCGCCCACGACGCTCTCCGACACGACCGCCAGCATCTCCGCCGAGCGCTGCCGCACCGCCCCGTACGCCTCGGCCAGGTCGCGCATGCAGGCCCGTACGACCCAGACGACCGGCGCGAACACGGCCAGCACCACCAGGGCCAGCGGCCACGAGTAGAGGAACATGACCGTGCCGGTGACCAGTGTCTGCCCGACGCAGATGAACAGGACCACGCCGTTCCACTGCAGGAACGAGGTGACCTGGTCCACGTCGGAGGTGGCGCGGGCAACCAGCGCGCCGCGCTGCTGCGCGCCGACCCGGTGCACCGGCAGGTCGTGGACGTGCCGGAACACCTTCACCCGGACGGCCGCCAGGGCCGTCTCGCTGACCTCGAACAGGCGCAGCATCATCGCGTACCCGCAGATCATGGACAGCAGCAGCACCGCCAGCCCGGCCGCGCCGATCACCGCGACCACCCCGGCGTCCGGCCCGCCCGGACCGCGCAGCCCGTCGTCGATGCCGCGCTGCACCGCCACCGGCACCGCGGCCCGGCCCGCGGTCATGCCCACCGCCAGCAGCAGCGTGACGGTCAGGCCCTGCCGCAGCTCGGGCGACAACCGCATGGCCCGCCGCAGGGTGTCCCACATCGTGTCCCCGCCCTTCACTCCGTCACCCGCCGGTCGTAGGCGGCCAGCAGTTCCCGGTAGCCCGGCGCGGACCGCATCAGCTCGTGGTGCGTGCCGGTCGCGGCGACCCGCCCCTGGTCGAGGTACACGACCTCGTCTGCCAGCGCGATGGTCGGCCGCCGGGTCGCCACCACGAGCATCGCCGGGCCGCCCGGGGCCGACCGCAGGCCCGCGACGAGGTCCGCCTCCACCACCGGGTCCACGGCGCTGGTGGCGTCGTCGAGCACGAGCAGCCGTGGCCCTCCGGCGAGCGCGCGGGCCAGCGCGATCCGCTGGCGCTGCCCGCCGGACAGCGCCACGCCGCGCTCGCCGAGCCCGGTGTCCAGGCCCTGCGGCAGCAGCCGGACGAAGTCGTCGGCCCGTGCCACGGCCAGTGCCCGCCAGATCGCGTCGTCGTCGATGCCGGTCCGCCCGAGCGCGACGTTGGCGCGCACGCTGTCGGCGAAGACGAACGGCACCTGCGGCACGTACGCCACCGCCGCCGCGAACGCCGCCGCCGTCAGCTCCCGTACGTCGACCCCGTCGACCAGCACCGTTCCCGACTCAGGCGACAGCAGCCGGGCCGCGAGCGCCGCGACGGTCGACTTGCCGGAGCCCGTCGGCCCCACCAGCGCGACGACCCGGCCCGGCGCGATCCGCACCGACACCTCGCGCAGGCTCCGTACGCTCACCCGGCGCAGGCGCAGCTCGGCGGGGCCGCCGAGCACGGCGGTGCCGGAGGGGGAGTCGTCCGCCGCGGCGAGCACCCGGTCGACCCGTTCGGCTCCCGCCACTGCCCGGGGCAGCGCGCCCAGCAGCCAGCCGATGGCGCGGATCGGCATGTCCATCAGCGCGAACAGGAACGCCGCCGCCGTGAGGTCGCTCAGGTCGAGCGCGCCCTGCTCGCACCGCCACGCGCCGACCACCAGCACCGCGACGGTGCCGACCTGGGGGAGCGCGTCGATCACGGGATCGTGCCAGGCCCGGGTCCGGCCGATGGCGACCAGCGCCTGCCGCAGCTCGCCGACCTGGCCGCCGAACCGGGCCGTCTGGTGATCGGCGCGGCCCATCACCTTGACGGTCAGCGCCCCGTCGAAACTCTCGTGCGCCAGCGCGGTCACCTGCGCCCGCAACGACTGGGCGAGCCGGTAGCGCGGCGCCACCCGGCGCGAGTACGCCGCGAACACCGCGACCAGCCCCGGGAAGACCACCAGGCCGACCAGGCCGAGCGTCCAGTCCACGGCGAACAGCGCGGTGAGCGCCCCGGCCAGCAGGAACACCGTCGCCACGGCGTACGCCAGGCTGCCGGCGGGGGAGGCCGCGGCGTCGACGTCCGACGACGCGTTCGACAGCAGCGCCCCGGTCGGGTTGTCGCGGTGCCAGTCGGGCGGCAGGCTCAGGTACTTGCGGACGATGCCTTTGCGCTGCCGGGCCTGCAAACTCTGCTGCAGGTAGACCGCGCCCAGCCGGCGGCTGAAGATGCCGACCACCTTCAGCGTGCTCAACCCCAGCAGGACCGCAGCGGCCCCGGCCAGCAGCCCCGCGTCGACCTGCCCACGGTCCAGCATCGGCGCGACCACGTCGGCCACCACCGCCCCGACCGCGAAGGCGCTGCCGATCGACAGCACCACCACCAGCCCTGCCCCGCCGAGCGAGACCAGGAACAGCCGGGGCTCGGACCGGATCATGCGGCCGCACAGGCGGGTGCCCTGGGAGATCAGCTCGCGCGTCTTCATCGCAGGGCCTCGACCCACAGCTCGGCGACGGTCCGCATCAGCGCGGCCTCGTCGAACCCGAGGTCTGCCCGGTGCTCGCCGTCGCGGGCGGCGGTGGCCGACCGGGACAGGGTCGTGCCCTCCTGGGAGTCCCTGGCCAGGATCTCGTCCAGCCCGGACGGCGCGGCCAGGCCGCAGTGGGCGAACAGCGACTTGAGCACGCCTGGCGGGTCGGCGAGCAGGTCCTCGTAGGTGGCGGTGAACACGTCCACACCGCGGTGCCGCAGCGCGAGGGCGCGTTCCAGCTGCGCCACCCACTGGCAGGCCATGACCTCCTCGGGGGACAGCAGGCGGCCGACCCGCTGCCGCCACCGGGCGACCAGGGGTATCAGCCGCCCGAGGCGGTCCTGCACGGCCGCCGGGTCGGTGTTCAGCGCCGGGTCGTAGCCCGCGAACGCCCGCGCGGTCGACCGTGCCCAGGACAACGGCTCCCGGTACAGGAAGACGGAGGCGAACTGCGGGAACTCCTCGCGCAGCAGCCAGGCCAGTTCGATGACGAAGCTGCGCGGTTTGACGGCGACGGGACGTCCCAGCGACAGCAGCCGTACGCAGCTCCGGGTCAGTTCGCGCAGCTCCGGTTCGGGCAGGCGCGGGGCGAGCATGACCAGCTGCGTGAGCACGTCCGGTTCGGACAGCCCGGTCAGGCCGCCGCGTTCGGCCAGCGCGGCGGCGACCAGGGTCGAGCCGCACCGGCCGGTCGAGTACAGGAACACCCCGCTCGGCTCGCCGGGTGTGGCCAGCGCGTGCAGCTCGTCGTAGGACAGGGCGACGAGTCCGGTCGCGTGCTCGTACTGCGCCTGGAAGTAGAACGGCGCGCCGTCGGGGTCGACGTCGGTCCTGGTGAACAGGGCCCGGCGGGTGTCGTGGTCGAGGCAGTACAGGCTGTGGCCGGGTTCGGTGAGCACGATGCCCGGATCGACGGAGGCCACCGGCTCGCACCGGAAGTCGGCGGGGCCCGCCACGGCGAGAGGGTAGGGCTTGGTCTTCTCCACAAGGGCGAGCAGCTGCGCCATCACACCGTCCCGGGGAGAAGACGGGGGCGGCATGCCGGCCGCCCCCGTCTGCACTTCTCGGTCCCGGTCAGGGAACCGAACCTCGCGGACCAACGCTACGGGTAAGCGTTTTCCCTAATCAAGTATGTGCATGTGCAGATTTGTTGCATGCCATCAAAGCCGGTGGAGGCCGTTATTCCGCGCGAAATCCGGCGTCATCGGGTCACAGCAGCCACAGCGGCACGGCCGCGGCCAGTGCCTGCGCGCCGGTGTCGTTCGGGTGGATGTGGTCGCCGCTGTCGTACGCGGGCAGAACCTTGCCCGGGTTGGCCGGGTCACGCAGGACCTGGTCGAAGTCGAGCAGCCCGTCGAACTCGTTGTCGCCGCGCAGGTACGCGTTCACCGCCTGGCGGACGGCCTCCTTGTCGGCCGTCCAGGACGAGTAGCCCTCGAACGGGCCGAGCGTGGCCACCACGACCCGCAGCCCCCGATCCTTGGCCTGGATCGCAAGCTGGCGCAGCCCGGCGATGATCCGGTCGGCGGGGTAACCCGACAGGTGCACGTCGTTGATGCCCAGCTCCACGATGACGGTGCGCACGCCGGGCTGGCTGAACACGTCGTCGTCGAGGCGGGCCAGGGCGCTGTCGCCGAGCGCGGGCGAGTTGAGCGTCAGCCCGTCGCGGGTCACCTGGTTGCCGGCCAGGCTCAGGTTGAGCACGCCGGGGTCGGCCAGCGCCGGCCAGGTGCCGGTGATCCGGCTCGCCAGGTAGTCCGGCCAGCGGGTGTTCGCGCCGAGTGTGGAGCCCGAGCCGTCGGAGATCGAGTCACCGAGCACCACCACGGTGCCCAGCCCGGTCGGGGTGAGCACTTCGATCCCGGCCAGGTAGTAGAAGTGGTTGTAGGCGGCGGTCTGGCCGCTGCCGTCGACGTCGCCGGCGCGGTCGCCCGCGTAGACGTACGAGGTCTGCCGGGCGGTCCAGTGCCACGACGTCGCACCGGTCGCGGTCGGCAGGTAGAGCGTCACCGCCAGGTCCTGGGAGGCGGAGACGGGCAGGTCGACCGGATCGCTGAGCACCTCGGCGCCCTTGTAGACCACGGTGGAGCCGCTGCCGTTGAAGGTGACCTCGCGCAGGCTGCCGGGCTGCAGCGTCGGCGAGCCGGCGGCCACCGGCAGGCCGACGGTGGCGTGGCCGATGGTCAGCGGCTGCGTGCCGTACGCGTTGGTGAAGCGCAGCCGGACCTTCTGCCCGCCGAGGGAGACCCGCACGAGCTGGCGGATCGACTGGTCGGTGAAGCCGTTGAGCGAGCTGCCGGTGTTCGCCAGGCTCGGCGCGGTCAGCGCGGTGCCCCAGGTGCCCACCCAGCGCGGCGGCAACCCGCCGGAGGCCGGTCCCGCCGCGCCGACCAGGGTGGTGGCGAGCAGGCCGAGCGCGGCGAGCGCGGCCGCGGCGCGTCTTCGGTTGATCATCACGTGTGGAACCTCCGTCGATTCCCGAGGGGATGCGGCGGACCGTCCCGCCACCGGCATCACGATGTCAATAAATCTCCAATGTGGAGATATACGAATCTGCTGTCGTGATTACCGGTTCGGCTGATTTATCTGGTACGTCCGGACGTGCGGTGGGCGGGCCGCCCGGGGGGCACCGGGCGGCCTGCCGGTCTACCGCGGATCAGAAGCGCGCCCCGACGTCCGCGCCGTTCGCCGGACGCAGGAACGTGGACGCGGGGATCGAACCGTCGGAGGTACGGGCCCCGGTGATCGTGCTCGGATCCGTGCTCTGCAATGACCAGGTGCCGCCGAGGTCCCACGAGTTGCCCGAGCCACTGGAGTTGGAGCCCAGCGACACGGCGGTCCCGTTGGCCACCGCGAGGTTCTTGGTCAGCGTGCTGTCCGAGCGGTTGGCGTTGAACCCGGTCCCAGGGTTGTCCCAGGCCGTGCAGCGATCGATCACATGCTGGCCGGGATTGTTGTTGTCGATGAAACCGCCGACCGCGTTGTCCCAGGTCATGCTGTTGCGTACGGTGTGGCTCGCGGCCACCGCGTTGCCGCCGAGCTTGAACCCGTTGCCGTCGCCCGTGTAGTTGGGCAGGTTCCACCGGTTGAAGCCGTTGCCCCAGGACAGGCTGTTCTCCAGCAGGATCGGCGAGGAGAACATCCAGAAGTCGAGGCCGTCGTCGGAGTTGTTCCACAGCCGGGCGCCGCGCACCACGTTCCCGCTGCCGGAGCCCTCCTTGATGGCCAGGCCGTCGGCGCTCTCGCCGTTCTTGCGCGGGTCGCGGTTGCCGTAGCTGTCCAGGTTCAGGATCAGGTTGTTGCTGGAGGAGCCCTGCAGGTGCAGGCCGCTCTCGTAGTTGTCGCGGGTGACCAGCCGCTCGAACACGTTGTTGTTGGTGTCCAGGCCGAAGACGGCGTACGGCCCGTGGATGATCTCCAGGCCGATGATGCGCCACCAGTCGCCCTCGATGTGGATCGCGCCGCGCTCGGAGCGGGGGATGGTGGAGTCCACCGCACCCGGGGTGTACGACATGTTCTCGCCGTCGAGCACGACCTTCTCGCTGCCGTAGTTGCGCAGCACGATCGGCTGGCTGGACGTGCCGTTCTTGAGGATCTGCACGTTCGTGCTCGGCGCGTACGTCCCGCCGCGCACGTAGATCGTGTACCCGGGCTGGGCCAGGTCCACCGCGCGCTGGATGGTCTTCACCGGGGCGCTCAGCGTGCCCGCGTTCGCGTCGTTGCCGCTGGTCGCCACGTACAGCGCGGTCGTGGGTGGCGGGGTGGAGCCGGTCTCGAATTCCAGGTGGTCCACGTTCGCCAGGCCGGTGGACGTGGTCGGGGTGAGGCGGACGGTGTTGCTGCCGACGTTCACGTTGACGGTCAGCGTCTTGGTCGTCCAGGCGTCCCAGGCGCCGGTGCCCTCGAAGGACACGGTCTGCACGGTCGTGCCGTTCACGGCCAGGGCGGCCGGTCTCGCGGTCGTGGTGCCGTTGGCGAAGCGGACACCCAGCGTCGCGGTGCCCGCGGCCGATGCCGTCACCGTGAACTGCACGTATCCGCTGGTGCTGTTGGTGCCGTTGCAGAAGCCGGAGCCGGAGAACCCGGTCCAGTTGCTGTCGATGGTGCCGACGCAGACGGCGGGCGAGGTCTCGGCCTCGTGGCGGGTCGGTGCGGCGGCGGCCATGGGCGCGGGCAGCGCGAGCACCGCGCCGACGGCCAGGGCGGCGCCCGCGGCCAATGATGTGACTCTCATCTGTCTCCCATGCTGGAGCGGCGTGGTGCGAGCGCACGCAAGTGCGGGTCACACGCCGCAGGGGCGGGACGACGCGCGAGGGTCCTCGCCCGGAGAAGAGCCCGGAACGTCGATGCGACCCAGTCTCGGGAAAGCGCTTGCCAATTGGCAAGGGTTGACGTTTGCAGATTTGTTGCAGGCAAACGCCGTCCGATCGGGAGACCCGGAATCGATCACTCGGCCCACGGGAATGTGGGAAATTTGGACAATGGGGGCTAAGACGTTCCGGGGTTTCGTACCGTGGATCATCTTCTGGGTGGTGAGCGGGCCGAGCACCTGGGAGTTCGCGGCCGGCGGGGCGCTGGTCGCCGCGTTGATCCTGTTGATCCCGTCGCACGAGCACGGCCGGATCAAGCTGCTGGAGGTCGTCTCGGTGCTGTTCTTCGGCGCGCTCACCGTCGCCGGGCTGGTGCTCGACCACAGCCGCCTGCTGTGGCTGGAGCAGTACGCGCAGGCGATCTCCAGCGCGGTGCTGGCGGTGGTCGTGCTCGGCTCGCTGGCGTTCACGCCCTTCACCGAGCAGTACGCCCGCGAGCAGGTGCCGCAGCAGTTCTGGTCCTCACCCCGGTTCAAACACGTCAACCGGATGCTGACCCTGGTCTGGGGGCTGGTGTTCGCCGTCTGCGCGGTGCTCGGCTTCCTCGCTCAGCCGGAGAACGGCGGCTCCGCGTGGCTCAACTGGATCATCCCGATCGCGCTGCTGGCCGGGGCGTTCAAGTTCACCGCCTGGTATCCCGAGCACGTGAAAGCCGCCGCGCAGGCGGCCGGGGCGTCCACCGCCTGAGCGCGGTCAGGACCTGCCGGGCAGGGTGCTGTCGTCGCGGGCGTCCATGTACATGTCGGACGTGATCTTCCAGCCGTCCGGCTGCCGTACGAGCACCTTCAGGGAGAAGTTTCGCCGCACGGGCATGGTCGACCCGTCGGCGCGCTGCTGTCCCTCGCGTTCGAGACAGGTCTTCACCACCGCCACGTCCGCCGACGGCCGGCGCAGCTCGACCTGCGGCGGCCCGAGCGGGCGACCCGCAGCGAAATGCGGGTCGGCGAACAGGTCTGCCAGGTAGGCCGCGATCTGCGCGCCGCCGGTGCGGCTGGTCCCGAAGGCGTTCGTCCAGTCGGCGTCTGCGGTGTACAGCTCGGCGACGCCGTCGGCGGACAGGCTCGCGAACGCCTGCGCCAGGCGCGTGAGCACCGCGCCGATCGCCTCCTCGTCCCGCGCGCTGCCCGCGACCCCGCCCATGCCCGCAGCATACGACCCGTCACCGCCCCGGAACTGCGGAAACGCGCACCCGACCGAGACCGTCCAACTAAGATCAAGACGGGGGGTACGGGAGGAGTGCCGTGACCGCGACACAGCACCAGCCGCTGCGGCGGCGTGAGCAGGACGGCTGGGCGATCATCGAGAACGAGCCCGCCACGGCCCGGCGCCGGGTGCTCATGTTGCCGGGCCTGTTCTGCACCGCCGAGTTCTATTCCGCCATGCTCGCCGATCCGGCGCTGGCCGATGCCGGTGTGCTCGCCATGGCCGCAGACCCGCCCGGATTCGCGGGCCGCCCCGTGCCGTCCGGGTTCGACTACACGATCGAACGCTACGCCGAGCTGGTCGAAGAGTTCGCCGCCCGTGAGGCCGTCGACGTGATCGTCGGACACTCGTACTTCGCCAACGTCGGCATCGAGATCGCCGCGCGAGGCGACTACCCGGGCCGCCTGCTGCTGCTGTCGCCGTCCTTCTCCCGTGATGACGAGGAGCACGACCTCATCGCCCTCGACGAGGCCGGCCACGTCCCGGTGGTCGGCACGCTGGTCTGGCTCGGCATCAACCCGACCCTGAAGAAGGGCATGCGCGACCGGCTGCCCTCGGACCGCTTCAACGAGCTGTTCGCACAGATGAAACGCAACCCGCACGCCGCCAACCGGCGGCTGGTCGCCGGCTTTTTCGACAACCTGCGCCGGCACGGCGACCTCGCCTCGCGGCTGGCCGGCACGGGCAACACGGTGTGGGTCGGCCGCGGCGACCGCGACGAGGTCGGCTTCACCGCGCAGGAACAGGCCGCCATCGCCGCGGCCCCGCACGTGACGCTCAAGACCATCCCCGGCGCGGCCCACTTCTCCATCACCGACACCCCGCACGAGGTCGTCGAACTCGTCCTCGCGCTGCTGGCAGAAAACCCGGCCGGCACGAGTCCGTGAACATGGGACGGTCGGCACTGCCGGAGTGACCAACGGCCTGCCTAACGTGCGCCGCATGTCAATGCAATGGTTGTCGCGCTTCGGCGCGGTCTGCGGCGTCATCCTCGCCCTGTCCCTCGGCGTGCCGGGTGTGGTGGAGGCGTTCACCGGGGAGACCACGGTGACCAGCTTCGTCGCCGGGCTCGGCGCGGCCTTCGGAGCTCCCGCGCTGTACGCCTACCAGCTGCGCCAGGCGGACGCGGCGGGCCGGTTCGGCGCGGTCGCGTTCGCCGTCAACGTCATCGGGCTCGGACTGTTCACGGGGGTCGGCTTCGCGCTGAACCTGGTCCTGTTCTTCCTGGACGAGGCGACCGTGTCGGCGGTGCTCGACGGGCCGACCCGGTGGGCGGTGCTGGGCAGCGGGATGGTCTTCATCGCGGGCAGCGTCCTGTTCGGAGTGTCCATGTTGCGGGCCGCAGTGCTGCCCCGGGTCGCTGCGGTGGGCTACATCGTCTCGCTGGTCATGCTCGCCGCGCTCGCCCCGCTGCCGGACTCGTTGCTCAGCAGTGCCGCGCACGTCGCGGCCGCGGCTTCACTGGTCTGGCTGTCGGCCGCCGCCTGGGCCGTACCCTCGACCCGTGAACCCTGACCGTTCCGTCCGGTGGGTGTCGCCGGTGCTGTACACGGCGGTCCTGGCCGCCGGGCTGCACGCCTGGCTGGTCGGCATCGGCGACACCCGGCTGCCGCTGTTCCTCGGCGGCATGGCCGCGCTGTTCGCCCTGGAGTTCGTGCGGCACGACCTGATCGCCCTGCTCGGCCGCATCGCGCTGATCGCCGCCGTCGTCTTCGCAGACGGATCGGGCCTGTCCCGCGTGCTGCTGGCCCTGCTGCCGTTCACCGCGTACTTCGCCTTCGGCCGGACGGCCGGCATCGCGCTCGGCGCTGCCTGCCTGGCCGGGGTCGCCACAGTCCTGCAGCTGCGCAGCCCTGGCTGGACGTCCGACAGCGAGCAGGTGTCGGACCTGCTCATGCTGGCCCTGGCCATCGCTTTGGCCATCGCGATGGCGGCGGTGGCGGTGGAGGAGCGCCGGGGTCGCGAACGCATCGCGGAGCTGTCCGCGGCGGCCGAGCGGCAGCGGCTCGCGCGCGACCTGCACGACGACCTGGGCCATCATCTGACCGCCGTCATCGTGCTGCTGGAGAAGGCCGAGGCGTTCCGCGAGCGCGACCCGCAGGCCGCGCAGCGCGCCCTGGCCGACGCGAGCAGCTCGGCCCGGCGTGCGCTGACCGAGGTGCGCACCTCGGTGCGCTCGTGGGACTTCCACCTCGGCACGGCGCTGCGCGAGCTGTGCACCGACACGGTCGTGCTCAGGTTCGCCGGGGACGAGAGCCGCTACTCCGAGCCGGTGCTGCGCTCGCTGTTCCACGCCGCGCAGGAGGCGATCACCAACGCCCGGCGGCACGCCGGGGACGGGGTCGTCGAGGTGTACGCCGACCTGGGTCCGGAGCGGGCGCTGCTGACGGTCACCGACACCGGGCCCGGTTTCACCGCGGACCGCGAGGGGTTCGGGCTGCGCGGCATGCGCCGGCGCGTCCGCGGCGTCGGGGGCCAGGTCGAGGTGCGCAGCGAAGCCTCGTCGGGCACCCGGATCGAAGTGACGGTGCCGCTGTGACGACACGCGTGGTGGTGGTCGACGACCAGCGGCTCATCCGGGAGGGGATCGCGTCGCTGCTCGGCATCCAGGACGGTGTCGAGGTCGTCGGGACGGCGGCCGACGGCCACGAGGCGGTCGAGGTCGCCCTGCGCACCGGCCCCGACGTGGTGCTGATGGACGTGCGCATGCCGGGCATGGACGGTGTGGCGGCGGTGGCGGTGCTGTCGGCGAAACTGCCCGCGTGCCGGGTGGTCATGCTGACCACCTTCGACGACCAGGACTACGTGGTGCGGGCGCTGCAGGCGGGCGCGGCCGGATACCTGCTCAAGGACCTGCCGTCCCGGGAGCTGGCCGCCGCGGTGAAGCTGGCCCACGCGGGGGTGCTCCCGCTGGACCCGGCGGTCGTGGCGCGCCTGACCGCCGCCGTCCCGCGGCGCACCCCTGCCGTCGCGTTGAGCGTCCGGGAGACCGAGATCCTGCGGTTGGTCGCCCAGGGGATGACCAACCGCGAGATCGGCCGCGAGCTGCACCTGAGCGAGGGCACCGTGAAGAACCACATGTCGCGTATCCTCGACCGCCTCGGCCTGCGCGACCGGACCCAGGCCGCCGTCTACGCCCGCGACCACGGACTGACGTCCTGAACCGACCCGGGCCGTCGACCCGCGTTTTCCGGCTGCGCCGGGGTGAGGGGCGCGGTAGCTTGGCGCGGTGACCGACGACCTGGACGAAGTACGCGCCCTGCTGCCCGGTGTGACAGTGTCCCCGGTGGACGCCCTGGGTGGCAGCAGCCGTTCCGCGGTCCGCCGGGCACTGATCACGCGACCGGGCGAGCCGCCGACGACCGTGATCGTGAAGACCTTCCTCCATCCGGAGAGCTGGGCGCGCGAGTCGGCCGCCCTCGCGGTGCTGCCCCCGGGCACGCCGGCGCCGCGGCTGCTCGCCGCCGGGCCGGTCCCGCCCGTCATCGTCATGTCGGACCTCGGCACCGGCACGAACGTGGCTGACGCCCTGCTCGGCATGGACCCGTCGGCCGCCGAGTCCGCCGTGTACGCCTGGGCCGACGCGATCGCCGCCGTGCACCGGACGACAGCGGGATTGCGTGAGGCCTTCCGCGCCGAGCTGGACGCCCGTGCCCAGCCGGGTTCCGCGCCGATGACCTCGGTCGCGGCCCAACTCGACCAGAACATCACCGGCCTGCGGGAGGCGTGCGGGCCGCTCGGTGTCGCCGTGCCGCAGTCCCTGGCCGACGCGTTCCGAGCCGAGGCGGCCCGGCTCGACGACGATGCCGTGTCGGCGCTGTCGCCGAGCGACGCCTGCCCGGACAACAACGTGCTCACCGGCGACGGGCTCGCACTGATCGACTTCGAGCACGCCGAGTGGCGGCACATCGCCTGGGACGTGGCCTACCTGCGGGTGCCGTGGCCGTCGTGCTGGTGCTCCTGGCGGCTGCCGGACGACGTGGCCGACCGGGCGGTGGCCCGCTACCGCGACGCGATGGCCGCCCACCTGCCGTACGTGAGCACGCCGGAGTTCGACCGCGACCTCGCCTCGGCCACGGTCCTGTGGGCGGCGCTGTACTCGTCGTGGTTCCTGCCGCAGACCCTCGCCGCGGACCCGGCCGCCGCGAAGGGGCTGGACTCGCCTCGGCGGCGCGCGCTGCTGCTGCACCGCCTCGACCTCGCTCGCCGCACCTCGGCGCTGCCGGAGATCGCCGCGTTCGCCGGCGAGCTGCGGGAGGCGCTGGTGGGCAGGTGGGGCGAGGTGCCGTTGGCGCTCGCCCGGGCCTTCCGCGGTTGACGGGTCCCGGCTATTCGAGGTTCTCCCGGGAGATCGGCGGGCCGATCCGGAGGTCGCGGAACGTGGCCTCCAGGCCCGCGCGCTCCGGCGAGCAGCACATGACACCGACGTCGACGGTCTCCGGCAGGTCGAGGTAGCCGAGGCGGGCCAGCCGCCACGTGCCGTCGGGGCTGCGGAAGTGCACGGTCAGGGCCTCGCCGAAGCGGGTCACCCGCATCGCCATCTCACCGCGGTGACCGGGCACCGGCACCATCGACACGTCGGAGAACTCGCGGGTGTACACCGTGCTGACGTGCACGGTGCCGGAGGTGACCTCCAGGCCGGTCTTCAGCCAGTTGCCCGCGTCGGCCCGGACCATCATGCCGGCCTGGTCGAACAGCGTCGTGTGCGTGGCGGACACGACGACCTCGGCGGTGAAGTCGCCCGTCACCGGCCGGTGGTAGAAGTGCCCGTTGTCGGTGACCCAGCCGTAGAACGTCCTGCGCCAGAAGTCCGTTCTCGACTCGGTGACGGCGCGCAGCACGTCGCCTTCCTGCGACCATTCACCCGGCTCGTTCAGCCAGGACATCCCCGTCAGCACAGCGCAGATGGTAACTCAACGCCAGTCACCAGGGGCTGTGCTACTCCGGTCGGCTCAGCGGATACCACTACGTGCACGAGGCCGCGCAGGATCCGCTCATCGCGCGGCTGCTACGGCGCTACACGGACGACGAAGCCACCCCGACACTGCACCTGGTGCCACCTCGCGACAAGCCCGGCGGCTCCTGCACAGCAGGGAAATCTCGCCGGGTGGTCACACCCGGCGCGTCGTCGATCGCTGCGGCCACGCGGCGATCGTAGCGTCGTGGAGCTGGCCGTGCGGTCCACGCGATACGGCCGGCAGCCCTGGAATCCAGCCAGCTCGGGCAGGGTCGGCGGCGAGCCGTCGCGCGACGGTCCAGGCGTCGGCGTACGCCGTGGCGTAGTGGTTGCGGACCATCTCACCCGGCGTGGTTGTTGTCCAGGTTGATGTTGCCCTGCCAAGCGCGCGGCCGGTTCGGGAAGTGCCAGCTCAGCAGGAACTCGAAGTCCCTGCCCTCGCCGGGGGCGAGCCGGTGTGCGATGCCCAGCGAGCCGACCCGCAGCCTGGTGAACCAGTCCGGGTACGGCGGTTCGTCGATGCTGAACCTGGTCTCGGGCGTCAGCCGCCCCGTGGAGCACAGCTCGTCCCAGAACACCTGCACGCCGTCCTGCCAGAACCCGGACAGCCACTGCGGCTTCGCCGTTGTGTCCGGGTCGGCGGTGGCCGGCACCGCGGTGCCGTGCCGGGTGTCGTCGTCCGGCAGGTCGCTGCCGAACCGGATGCCGCGCAGTCCGTCCTCGTCGGCTCACGCGTTCGACGGCTGCCCGGCGTACTTCGGGAAGTGGTGCACGCCGAGCTCCCGGACGGCGTTTTCAGGTTGTACGGGCATGACGGGGCACATCTCCGTCCAGGGGGCGACGGGTCAGCTGGGTGAGTTCAGCGCTCGGCGCGTAGCCGCTCGCGGGCGGCGAGGGCGTGCACGGTCGGCGCGGTCGCCGGATACAGGTCGAGGTAGAGCGCGTACAGCTCGTCGTAGTCGGCGCGGGCCGACAGCTGCGGCGTACGCGTGTCGACGATCGGATTCCACCGGTCGATGTCGGGCTCGCCGATCGCGCCCGCGGCCAGGAACGCCGCCCCGAACGCGGCCCCGATCGTCTTGGCGGGGATGGCCTGCGGCAGACCGGTCACATCGGACACGATCTGGGTCCACAGGCTGCCCTGCGCACCGCCGCCGACCGCCACGATCCGCTCCACCTGCCCGCCGGCCTGCTCGATCGCGGCCACGTTGTGCCGCACACCGAACGCCGTCGCCTCCAGCGCCGCCCGGTACAGGTCGCCGCGGGTGTGCGCGACGGTGAGCCCGGCCAGCACCCCGCGCGCGTCGGGATCGGCGACAGGGGTCCGCTCCCCGGCGAAGTACGGCAGCATGAGCAGCCCGTGCGCGCCCGGCCCGGCGGCCTCGGCCAGCGCCAGCAGCTCCGGGTAGCCGGGCGAGCCGAACAGCTCGCGCAGCCAGCCCGTGATCGCGCCCGAGGTGGCCATGCCCCCGGCGAGGTTGCGGGTGCCGGGCAGCGCGCCGACCGTGCCCCACAGCGTCGGCGAGGTCAGCGGCTTGTCCACGGTGTTGATGAGGAACATCGTGGTGCCGTACATCAGCATCAGGTCGCCGACCCGGTGCGCGCCGACGCTGATCGCCTCCGACCAGGCGTCGATCGTGCCCGCGATCACCGGCGTGCCGGCGGCGAGCCCGGTCTCGGCCGCGGCCTGCGCCGACACGTCGCCGACGACGTCGCCGGGCCACACCAGCGGCGGCAGTTGCGCCCCGGCGGCGACCTCGGCCGCCCACGGGCCGTGCCAGCCCTGCGCGACCGCGTCGTACATCGGGGTGCACTGGCTGGCCGAGTGGTGGTCGAGGTAGTAGGCGCCGGTCAGCTTCCAGCCGAGCCAGGTGCTGGGCTGGAACAGCCGCCAGTCCCCGGCGACGGCCCGCGGCTCGTGCTCGGCCAGCCAGGCCAGCTTCGGCCCGACCGCCTGCGTGCTCAGCGCCGAGCCGCACCGCTCGCGGATCACGTCGGTCCCGCCGAGCCGGTCGGTCAGGCGCCCGATCTGCGCGGTGGCGCGGGAATCGATTCCATACAGGACCGCGGGACGGCGCGGCTCGCCCGCCAGGTCCGTGACCAGCACGCACGGGCCCATGCCGCTCACGCCCACCGACCGCACCAACGCAGGTTCGGGCGCGCCGGGCGCGGCCAGCAGCTCGCGGATGATGCCGGCGGCCTCGTCCCACCAGACGTGGGCGTCCATCTCGACGTGACCGGGCGCGGGCCGGAGCACCTCGTGCTCACGGGTGGCGGTGGCGACGATCGTGCCGTCGAGCGCGACGAGCACGCCCTTGCTGCTCGACGTCCCGATGTCGACGCCGAGGACACAGGCTTGCCGCAACATGCCCGTACCTTGTCAGAAATCGATTTCACGATCAAGCACCGACACCGGCGCGGCGTTGCCCGGTGGGCTCAGTTGACGGGGGTCAGCTGGTTGCGCAGGGCGATGGTGCGGGCCGGCTGGTCGTCGCCGGTGATGCGTTCCAGCAGCAGTTTCGCCGCGGTGGTGCCCAGGTGCCGGGCGGGCATGTGCACCACCGTGATCGGGATCGGCACCAGCGGCAGGAAGGGCAGGTCGCCGAAGACCGCCATGCCGGTGGCCGGAGGCAGTTTGCTGTGCTCGGACAGCACTCGCAGGGCACCGACGCTCATCAGGTCGTTCGCGACGAACACCGCGTCGGGCGGCTCGGGCAGCGCCAGCAGTTCACTCATGGCCGCCGCGCCGCCCTCGGCGCGGAAGTCGGCGTATCGCAGGTAGCGCTCGTCGACCGGCCGCGCGGCGGTGACCGCGTCGCGCCAGCCGTCGGCGCGTTGCGTGGCGGTCTCGACGTCGCTCGGGCCGGTGATGCAGGCGATGCGCTGGAATCCCTGCTCGACCAGGGCCTGCGTGGCGGCCCGGCCGCCGGCCCGGTGGTCGACGATGACCGCGTCCACGTCCACGCCGTGCGGGCTGCGGTCGACCGCCACGACCGGGCACTTGCGGGCGATCAGGCCGCTGAGGTCGCTGTTGCCGCCGGCCGCCGCGATGATCACACCGGCCATGTTCGCGCTCAGCGCGACGTCGAGGTAGCGCAGCTCGGTGTCGTGGTCCTCGTCGGTGTTGCACAGCACCACCGAGTATCCGGCGGCGCGGGCCACGTCCTCGACGCCGCGGGCCAGCGCGGTGAAGAACGGGTTCTCGATGTCCGGGATGACCAGCGCGATCACCTCGGAGCTCTGCAACCGCAGGGTGCGCGCGGTGCGGCTCGGGGTGAACGCGAGCGCCTTGGCCGCCTTGCGCACCGCCTCGGCCTTCTCGGGGGACACGTTGGCGCCGTTGAAAACGCGCGAGACGGTGGCGGGGGAGACACCGGCCGCGGCGGCGACCTCGTAGATCGTCGGCATCGTTTCCTCATCGATCGGCCGGCCGTCCCGCCGGTGGAGCTGTGGGGCGTGTGGGCTGGGGCGTCGGCGACCCGTTGACACGGTTGCCGCCTCACCCTACCGGACCGCAGTGAAATCGATTGCACACGCGGTGCCTCCGCGGTGCCGCCGAACCTGTTCCGCATCGTCGACATCTGGATCCGCTCGACGACTTCTCCCTCACCCGCGTCTGATCCCGGGATCGGCGGGCCTAGCGCAGGGCCCGCCGATCAACCGTCCAGCCTGAAAACGACGTGGCGGACCGACAGGCCGGTGCCCTCGTCCACGTACGGGTCGCCCGCGACCCGCGCCCCGCAGGCGAGGTAGAAGCCGACGGCGGACTCGCGGGCGTCAGCCCACATCACGTGTTCACCCTGGGTGCGGGCCCGGTCGGCGACCGCGGCCAGCAGCCGCCGCCCACAACCACGGCGCTGGTACGCGCAGTCGACCGCCATCGCCCAGAAATAGCGCGCCGGGACCCCGGGTTCGTCGGGACACGGCCACGTCACATGCGATACCGCGCCGATCACGGCCGCGCCGTCGACCAGCGCCAGATGCTCCGCGCCGTCGTCGATCCGGATCGCGGGCGACGCCCAGGCGAGCACCTCGGACCGCAGCCGGTGGGTCTGCTCGGGAGCCGCCTCGACCAGATCCATCCGGCAACCATAGCGGCGACGCGTACCCTCCGCTGATGGCTATCGCTGACGAGACCGGCTGGGAGCGGCTGTTCCACGCGCTCGGGCCGGCCGGCGACCTTCCGGCGATCCTCACCGCGCTGTGCGGCTCGGACTCCGACGCCGCCGGTGAGGCTTTCGCCGCGCTGTGGCCACGGGTGTTCGCCGGCGGCCGCCTCACCCCCGCGACGCCCAAGGCCGTACGCCATCTGGTGTCGGTGCTCCACGACCCGGCCCTCGGCGCAGGCGACCATACGATCCGGCCCGGTGTCCTGTTCCTGCTGCGCGAGATCGCGCGGGTGACGGCAGACGCGGAGGAGGTCAGGCATCACGCCGCTGTCGACGGCAATGTCCAGGACTGGCTCGCCGGCCACCTGGCACACCCCAGCCCACCTGCCGTGCACGAATGGTCGGACGGCGACGGTCCCGGAAGGGTGCTGCTGCACAACGCGGTCGTGGACTCCTTCGGCCTGCTGCCGCAGGTCTTCGCGGCGGTGTGGCCGATTCCGGCCGCCTGGCCCGCGCGAACCCGGGTGATGGCCGCAGCCGCGACGGCGATGCTGGTCCGGCACCCTGAACTCGCGGACCGCCGATCCGAGGTGATCGCCTATCACCAGGAGACCGCACGGCACACCGCCGATCGCCACGACTGTGCCGGCCTGGTCCTCGGCCTGGGAGAGCTCGGCGTCGCGCCACGGGACTGGCTCGACGACCCGCGACTGGCGGTTCGCACCTGTGCCGCCCTCGCGCCGGCGCTGGCCGACGACGCCGAGGCGACCGAGGTGCTGATTCGAGCCGCGGAACATCCACGCGCGTTCGACCACTCGTTCACCGAGCCGTTCGTGGCACCGGCGTACCGCGTGATGTGCCCGCCCCAGTTGCAGGAAGGGCCGCACCGGGTGCTGATCCGGACTGTCTGCGAGCGGGTCGGCGACTTCGGGCGGTTGTTCCACGCGGCCCTGGCAGCGGCCGACCTGCGCGGCTTCGACTCGTTCGCGGTCGAGTCCGGGCCCCACGACGACGGATACCGCTTCGTCTTCGAACTCGACCCCGATTGGCTGCCGCGGGGCGCGCGCCTGCCCGCCTGAGTCACCGGGGGTCGGCGTCACTGCGGCGGGTCCTCCCCGGTGAGCCCGTCGACGGCCTCGCGGAGCAGGTCGGCGTGGCCGACGTGGCGGGCGTACTCGTCGTGCAGGTCCACGACGATGCGGCGCAGGTTCGGCGACGTGCCGTCGGCCGCCGCCGTGTACTTCGCCGGCTGGTCGAGCCCTCCGTCGGCCAGGGCCTTGCCCAGCGCCGCCCGCGAGCGGTCCACCGCCCCCTGCCACAGCCGGTAGAGCTCGGCGGGCTTGTCGTCGGCCGCGCTGCGCCAGATCCATCCCGGGTCGGCGGCCTCGGGCACGTTCAACGGCGGGCCGGGCGCCTCGCCGGTGAAGTCGATCGTGTACCGCTCCTCGACCGCCGCCATGTGTTTGAGCAGGCCGGCGAGGGTCAGCGTGGACGGCGGCTGGGCACGGTTCAGGCCTGCCGCGTCCAGCCCGCCGCACTTCCAGGCGAACGTGGCGCGCGAGCGGTCGAGGGCGAACAGCAGCATCTCGACCTCGCCGGCCGTCATGGAAGGCTCGTTGATCGTGGTGTCCAGGACGATGTCGTCGGTCATGGGAGGCAGGCTAGATTCGGTTCCGGACGTTTCGCGTCCGGAACCGCAGCGCAGGAAGGACAGCCGGTGACCCCCGAGGCGAGCCCCACCGCACGGGCGCTGATGGCGCTGGAACTCCTCCAGGCCAGCCCCGGCATCACCGCCGACCGGCTCGCCGACAAGCTGGGCGTGTCCGAGCGGGCCGCCCGGCGCTACGTCGGCGTGCTGCGCGAGGCGGGCATCCCGATCGAGTCGGTGCGCGGCCCGTACGGCGGCTACCGGGTGGGTCGCGGCCTGCGGCTGCCGCCGCTGGTGTTCAGCGCGGCGGAGGCGCTCGGCCTGGTCATGGCGGTCCTCGACGGCCACCACGACGCCGGGGACCCGACCAGCGCCGTCGGCAGCGCGCTCGGCAAGATCGTGCGGGCGCTGCCGGAGCCGGTCGCCGCCCAGGCCGAGGCGGTCCGCCGGGCGACCGCGCCCGCGCCCGACCGCGGCGCCGCCCGGCCCGACCCGCAGACCACCACGGAACTCGTACGCGCCTGCTCCGAGCAGCGGCGCGTGCGGCTGCGCTACCGGTCCGAGGCCGGTGTGGAGCGCGACCTCGACGTCGACCCGTGGGCGGTCGTCGTACGCCACAGCCGCTGGTACCTGCTGTGCTGGTCGCACACCTCCGACGGCCGCCGCGCCTACCGCATCGACCGGGTGCGTGGCCTCGAACTGCTCGCCGAGGACTTCGTCCCACCGGCCGACCTCGACCCGGTCGCCACGCTGGAGGAACACCTCGCGGTCGGCTGGGACTACGCCGTCGAGGTGATCATCGAAGCGCCGCTGGACACCGCTGCCCGGCACGTGTCACGCAACCTCGGCCGCCTCGAACCGGTCGACGCCGGCACCTGCCGCCTGACCGGCACGACCAGCAACCCCTGGTGGTACGCCGAACAGCTCACCGCCCTGCCGGCCCCGTTCCGGATCCTGGGCGGCCCGGAAGTCCGCCACACCGCGCAGGTGCTCGGCCGGCGGCTGCTCGCCGCGGTCGAGGACGCGCCGAGCGGCGATCCCGAGTCAGGTCGGCGTTCGTGACGGGCTTGCGATCGGAGGTCGCCATTGCGCCGCCACCCATGCATCCATTTGGTAATCCCGTCGCGCACGTATGTGCGTGTTCCTTAAGGAAGCACTCCTGGGCGGGGCGGCGGGGGTGCTCTTACCAGCCGTACCAGCGGTACCGGCGCAGGTCAGGGGTGATACGGAATCTTGGCTGGTACGGCTTGAGTCGCACCAGCGGCGGTGGCAGTAGCGGCCCGGAGAGGCTGTCGTCGTGTTGGTACTGGGCGTTCGTCCGGTGTCGGTACGTTGATGTGTCTGTATAGGTTGCGCTGGTGGGTGGGCGGCGGGTCAAGCGCGCGGTGATCGCTGTCGTGGTGGGTGTGGCCATGGCGGTGGTTACGTGGTCGTTGGTGGCTGATGGCAAACCGCCGCTTGCGGTGGTGACAGGGGTCGCGGCGGCGTTGGTCACTGCGTTCCTGCCGGGGCTTGTGGACGCGGCCCGCGGGCGGAATGGCGCCATAGAACCGCCGGCGGTGGTTGGCCCACCCCCGAAGGCTCCGCAGGTGGTTGGTCTGTTGCCGCGGGAGGCGGCGCATTTTCAGCCGCGGACCGTCGAGATGACCCGGTTGCGTGCTGCGGTGGCGGGGCCGGGTCGGGTGGCGTTGGTAGCGCTACCAGGTGCGCGTGGTGCGGGTAAGACGCAGTTGGCTGCGGCGTACGCGCGTGAGTGCATCTCGGCTGGGTTCGATCTGGTTGCCTGGCTGAACGCGGAGTCAGGTCCGGTGTCGGGCTTGGCTGACGTGGCCAGGGCGCGTGGTCTGGGGCCAACCGATAGCGCGCCGGAGGTGCTGGCGGGGGCGGCGTTGCGGTGGCTGGAGGCCGATGAGCAAGCATGGCGGCTGGTGGTTCTCGACAACGTCGACGACCCGGATGAGCTACGCAACTGGTTGCCGTCGCGTGGCGGGGCGAAGGTTCTGGTGACGACGAACCGGGCCGAGTTCACGCAGATGGACGGTGTGAACGCGGTCGAGGTCGGCATGTTCACCGAGTTGGAGGGTCGGCGGTTCCTACACGAGATGACTGGTCTGCCTGACGGTGAGGATGCGCGGGCGGTGGGTGCCGAGCTGGGTTGGTTGCCACTGGGATTGGCGCAGGCAGGTGCGTACATCGCGCGGGGCAGACACAGCTACCGGCAGTATTTGGAGCTGCTGGAGCGGCAGCCGTTGGACGAGACGATGCGGCAGCGGGCGGGAGCGCAGCACGCGGGGGTGCTGGCGGCTACAGCGCTGAGCATGGCCGTGGTGGCAGAGGCTGACTGGTCAGGTGATGCGGTGCGGCTGCTATCGGTGCTGTCAGTGCTGTCACCAGATGGAGTGAGCCGGCGGCTGCTGGAGCAGGGTGCGACGGGGTTGGGATTGGCTGGCGGGGTGCTGCCAGCGTTGAATGTGCTGTCGGGCTGGTCGCTGGTGGTGCTGAGCGGTCCGGTCGACGCGCAGGACCGAGTGTTAGTAGCGGTGCACCGATTGACCGCCCGGATCGTTCGCCTATACGGAGAGCAGCCACGCGCGGTGGTGCCAACCGCGGCGGCGGCGGATGCCGCGGTCAAGACCGTGGAAGTTTTGTCGGCGGGTCTGCCGCTGATGCAGGTGGCGTTGCGGCGGGCTGATGTCGAGGAGTTGGCCGGGCATGTGAAAGCGGTGCGTGCTGGCATCCCGGTCGAGCCGTCCGAGCAGTTGCTGGCCCAGGTCGACTGGGCGGGCCGAGCGCTCGTGACCGCAGGCGATCTTTCACACGCGACCTCACTGCTGGAGACGAACCTGGTCGACCGGGTGCGAGTGCTTGGTAGCGAGCATCCCGACACGCTGATCTCCCGCAGCAACCTCGCCTTCGCCTACCGGCTAGCGGGGAGGGCGGGTGAGGCGATCACTCTAGACGAGCAGGTATTGAGCGTCCGGGTGCGGGTGCTGGGCAACGAGCATCCAAACACGCTGCTCTCGCGAAACAATCTCGCCGCCGCCTACCAGTCGGCAGGGCGGATCGGTGAGGCAATCACCCTGTACGAGCAGACGTTGGCCGACCGAGTGCGGGTGCTGGGCAGCGAGCATCCCAACACGCTGACCTCCCGCAACAACCTCGCCTCCGCTTACCAGTCGGCAGGGCGGATCGGTGAGGCAATCACCCTTATCGATCATACACTAGTCGACCAGGTGCGGGTGCTGGGCAACGAGCACCCCGACACAATGACCTCACGCAACAACCTCGCCTACGCCTACCAGTCGGCAGGGCGGATCGGTGAGGCGATCTCCCTGTACGAGCAGACGTTGGCCGACCGGGTGCGCCTATTGGGCAGCGACCACCCCTCCACGCTGGCCTCCTGTAACAACCTTGCAGCCGCCTACCTGGCGGCGGGACGGGTTGGTGAGGCGATCGCCCTGCATGAGCGGACGTTAGCCGACTGTGTGCGTGTGCTGGGTGGCGATCATCCCGACACATTGGCCTCCAGTAACAACCTCGCCTACGCCTACCAGTCGGCGGGGCAGGTTCGTAAGGCGATCCCCCTGTACGAGCAGACGTTGGCCGACCGGGTGCGGGTGCTGGGCAGCGACCACCCATCCACGCTGATCTCCCGCAACAACCTCGCCCACGCCTACCGGGCGGCCGGACGCAAGAAGGAAGCGACACGCCTGTTGCGCGGGAGCAAACCTGAGTGACGTGACCCAGGTCAGCGACGAATTGCATACATGAGAACATATGTGCGTACGGCTAAAGAATGCAAGGGCTCAGCCGAGCGTTCGCGCTGGTCAGGCGGCATCCACGGGCGGCTGCGAATTCCGCTCGCTTCGCCGCTGAGTCTGAACACGACACCAGGCGTTCAGGCCCATCTTTGCGATCGTGAAGAAGACGATTGCTACTGGTGGGGCAACGGCGGCTGCCGAGACTGGCAGTACATGTGCGAGAAAGGCAGAAACGCACGCCACGGCGCTGGCCTGCCCGACCCCTAAGGACTTGGTCAGCTCGGCGCGTTCGTCCACGTATTTAGACTCCGCGCACAGCAGGTCGTGGACTTCGTCCCAGAACCTTTCGATGTACTCGCTGCGGCCGGGGCCTGCTCCGAACGGAAGGGTCGTGCTGTCATACGTTGCGGAAAGCCACTGCTGGGCCAAGTCGTCCTCGGGAACCCCCGAGCTGACCAATTCGTCAAGGACCCGAAGCTGATAGCCTGGCAAGCTCTTCGTCCAATCGTCATAGCTACCGACGATTAGGGAAGACAAGCTGCTCATTAGATCATCTCCTGAAGGTATTCAGCTGACACGGCATGTGTGGTCTGATGTTGGGTCGATATATCAGATCCCAAGAATTTGATCTGGTAGCGGCTGTTTGGGGTATATGCACCAAGGAGAACCGCTGCCACACGCCCGGATCTGGGATCGATAATCGGAGACCCTGATTGCCCGGGGCGTGAGGTTGAGTTAATAACGAGATATTTGCTCTTGATTGCGGAATTCTCCATGCGAACCCTTGCACCTACAGTCGAGTCGAATCGAGTTAGCACGAATCTGTGTGTATCTGCATGTGGGAAACCGGCCGTCACAAATCGCTCACCAGGCAGAAGATCATCGCTGCTACCAAGGACGTATGCGTCGATTCTCCCCTCCCTAATTCGAAGAGTGCACAGGTCTCGAAACGGGTTGACCTCCGCGACGTCTGCATCCATATATTCAATAGGTCCAGGGCTAAGATCCTGATAATCACCGGGATTGTCAGCCCTTGCCTTGACAAGGACGATATTTGAGCGATCACCTCCGATTACGTGGTTGGCGGTCGCAAAGATATTTGGCCCAACAGAGAAGCAAGTTCCAAGAATGGACGGACCGTCTGGACTCATTCTCCCAACCGCGAAAATGTGGCCTACTTTCGGAGGCATCAATCACCCTTTCGTCGCGTGCAGACGGGATGGACAGTAGGCGGTCACCCTGGCCTCTGGCGTGACGACACACCGAAAACATCTTTAGAGTCCTTCCGCGATTCGCTCATATCGGCACTAAATGACATTATCGGGCGGACTAGTGCAACCAGTCGCTTGGGGAAGTCCTGGCCCTACGGAGAATGGGTGCCCCATAACCCCGAGTTCTGCTTGTGACCCTGCGCCGCCGGCGGTGCGGCTCAAGCCGTACCGCTCAAGATCCCGTACCGCCCCCGACCTGCATTGGTACGACTGGTACGGGTACCCCCGGCAGGCCAGGACATGAGTGCTTCCTTAGGCCACATCTCATTTGGTGAGGTGGTTGTAGCAGGTCAGGGTGCAGGCGATGTCGGCAAATGCGAGGAAGTGTTCAGGGGTTCGCTCGTAGCGC